>JAZMZV010000160.1:0-77612 GCA_045586185.1 Thermoguttaceae bacterium
AAATAGTGCGTGACATAGTCAAATTTATTCGAGATACGCCTAAACGCAGTAAAAGTAAAAAAGAACGCTATACACACGACCTTCTTCAAAATAGACAAATAAACCAAATAAATATGGAGTTCTCTTAAGTTGATACCTATGTGGCGCCTGTCTCGGGCGCCTTGCTGGTACTAGAAAAGACATGTTCGTAGAACAACCGCTCCCGCTGGTCGCTGCATTACCGTCTTTCAATTCGCTCCGCGTTCTTTGAGCCACTTAACCAGATTCTGCAAACCTTCTTCTTCGGCATATTGAATGGGCGTCTTTCCTTCCTTGTCCTTTGCGTTGACGTCTGCGCCGTGTTCCACAAGCCATTGAGCCTGATCTTGAGCTCCGTATTGAATAGCAATGTGTAAAACCGTCCATCCGTTTTTGTCTTTTACATTGATATCCGCGCCGCGTTCAATGAGCCAATGAATATGTTCTGGAGTGGGATCAATAGAGTAAAAACTTTCAGACAGCAAGACGGTTTTTCCTTTATTATCTTTTGCATTGACGTCCAAACCCTGATTGAGCAGCCATTGAAGCAATTCCAAATTTTGACTTTCAACGGCATAATGTAAAACTGTTCTTTCGTTTTTATCTTTTACTTTGACGTCTAATCCCTTCTTGACGAGCCATTGAACCAATTCCAGATTGCCGCTTTTAGCGGCGTAATGCAAGACGGTTTCTCCGTTATTGTTTTGGGATTTGACGTCGGCTCCGCGTTCGACTAACAATTGAACCAATATCAAATCTCCGCTTTTAGCGGCGTAATGCAAGGGCGTTGTTCCGTCATTGTCTTTTGCGTTGACGTCCAATCCCTGTTTGAGCAGCCAGTCAACCATGTTCACAATGAGGTCTTCATCGGTAGGATAATGCATAAATAAATCAGCGGCATAATGCAAAGCGGTGCATCCTTTATTGTCTTTTGCGTTAATATCAGCTCCATGATTTACCAGCCACCGAACTAATTTCAGTTTGTAAGCGTCTGCGGCGAAAAGTAAAGGCGTAGTTCCGTCATTGTCTTTTGCGTTGATTTCCGCTCCATGTTCAACCAACATTTGAACAATTTCCAATTCTCCTGTTCGAGCGGCGTTATGCAGAGCCGTTCTTCCATGCTCGCCCTCTTTTGCGTTGACGTCCAATCCCTGTTCAATAAGCCATTGTATAAATTTCAGTTTTCTGCCAAGTGACGCATAATACAAGACCGTCGCTCCGTCATTGTCTATTGCGTTAATGTCGCCTCCGCGTTCAACAAGCCATTGAACCAGTTTGAAAAATCCATCCAGAGAAGCCCAATGTAAAACTGTCTTTCCATGGACGTCCTTTGCATTTATGTCTACGCCCTGTTCAACCAAACATTGAACCAATTCCAGTTTTCCAGTTTCAACGGCGCGAAACAAGGAAGTATACCCATACTTGTTTTTTGCGTTAACGTCCGCTCCCTGTTCAATGAGCCATTGTATCAGACTCAGATTCTCGCTTTCGACGGCATTCATCAAGACGGAATTATTATTATCATCTTTCGCGTTGACGTCCAGCCCCTGTTTTACCAGCCACTGTGTTATTTCCAGACCTCCATCTGAAGCGGCATAATGCAAGAGAGTGTTTCCAGCCATGTCTTTCGCGTTGACGTCAGCTTTATGTTCAACGAGCCATTGAACCAATTCGAGATTTTTGCTTTGGACGGCATAATGAAGGACTGTTCTTTCATATTCGTTTTTCGCGTTGACGTCTAATCCTTTTTTGACAAGCCACTGAACCATTTTGAGATTTCCACCGATAGCGGCAGAATGTAAGATTGTATCTCCAACTTCGTCCTTTGCGTTGACGTCAGCTTTATGTTCTACGAGCCATTGAACCATTTCGAGATTCTTGCTTTTGACGGCATAATGCAGGACTGTTTTTTCATCTTCGTCCTTTGCGTTGACGTCTGCGCCGTGTTCAATGAGCAACTGAACCATTTCCATATCTTCGATTTCGACGGGTAAAAAAAGAGGCGTCCTTACCCGTGCGCCCTTTGCGTTGACGTTTGCGCCGCGCTTGATCAGACATTGAACAATTTTGAGATTGCCATTTTTGACAGCATAATGCAGGACTGATGTTTCTTCTTCGTCCTTTGCGTTGACGTCAGCGCCGCTGTCAATGAGCAACTGAACGATATTCAGATTATCGCTTTGAACGGCTGAAAAAAGAGGCGTCGTTCCCCATGCGTTCTTTGCGTTGACGTCTGCGCCGCGCTTGATCAGGCATTGAACTATTTGGAGATTGCAATTTTTGACGGCATAATGCAAGACTGTTTTTTCATCTTCGTCCTTTGCGTTGATGTCTTCGCCGTTGTCCAGAAGTTTTTTAACTTCGTCTAAAGAACCGTCTTCCACGGCGTTAAAAAGAGCGTCGTTTTGAATTGCTTCCTGTGTTTGGTTGTCAGAATTCTCTGCCCCATAACAGACGCCGATAAGACATGTTACAATCATCAAACAAACGCTCAAAAGAAAATGACGGTTTGACATAGGGACGCTCCTGAAAGGGGAATATGGTCAAAAATGAGAATTGAAAAATCCTACTATAATTGTAATACTAATTCAGAAAAAAACAAGGGGTCGATTGTTTTTTGGCGGCTGAGACGCCCGCGATCCAGCAGGACGTAGCGGTTGCCATGTCCTCGGGATTTTTGGAGGCTGCCGCGTTTCCTGTTGCGGACTTACGTCCGCCATCCGGAACGGTTTTTGGCTGCGTCTGCGGGGAATAGCGGGGCAGAGAAGGGGTTGGCGGCAGGGGACTGCCGCGAGCCGGGGGGCGTGCTGGCAATTCTGCGAAATAGATTATTCTTGTACCGGCAAAGTAGCCCGGGGACGGGCTACATCCAAGGGAGGTTTTCGGCTGCGTCGTTTTGTTATGCACAGTTCTCAACGTTTTGTTCTCCTGACGGCGAATGCGTAATTGCGCTCGCTGCGCTCACACCCACGGGTTTACACCCGCGGCTTGCCTAAGCTTTCATTGTTCTACTGCCTACTGCCTATTGCCTACTGCCTCCATTTCCCCGTTCATTGAGCCATTTAACGATTTCCTGATGACCATTTTCTTGAGCGAAATCCAAGGGCGTCTTTCCTTCTTTGTCCTTTGCGTTGACGTCGGCGCCGCGTTCTACAAGCCATTGAGTCAGTTTCAGATCTCCGAACAGAACTGCAAGATGTAAAATCGTCCAGCCGTCTTTGTCTTTTACATTGACGTCCGCGCCGCGTTCCACCAGACATTGAACCTGTTTGGGGTCTGGACCGAGGTAGTAAAAGCGGTCGGACAGCAAGACGGGTCTGTCGTTTTTGTCTTTGGCGTTGACGTCCAGCCCCTGTTTGAGCAGCCACTCAACCAGTTCCAAATTGCCGCTTTCGACGGCGTCGTGTAACACCGTTCTGTCGTTTTTGTCCTTCGCTTTGACGTCGGCGCTGCGACCTGCCAGCCACTGAACCAGTTCCAGATTTCCGCTGGGAGCGGCGAAATGCAAGACGGTTTTTGCGTCGTCGTTTTTGGCGTTGACGTCCGCGCCGCGGTCGACGAGCCGTTGAACCAGCTTCAAACATCCGCTTTCGGCGGCGGTATGCAAGGGCGTCGCACCCCATTTATCTTTGGCGTTGACGTCCAGCCCCTGCTGGAGCAGCCAGTCAACCAGTTTTACAATGCGGTCTTCTTCATAAGGAAAATGTAACGATAAATCGACGGCGTAATGCAAAGCTGTCCATCCGATTTTGTCTTTTATGTTTAGATCTGCGCCCTGTTTTACCAGCCATTGAATCAATTCCAGTTTATCGAAATGCGCGGCGAAAAGCGCCGGCGTCCGTCCTTCGTTGTCTTTCGCGTTGACGTCCGCGCCGCGTTGAGCCAGCAGCTGAACGAGTTTCAGATTTCCCCGATGGACGGCTAAATGCAGAGGCGTCCGACCTAACTCGTTTTTAGCGTTAACGTCTGCGCCGCTATCGAGCAGTTTTTTGACGTCGTCCAACGAGCCGTTCTCGACGGCGGAAAGAAGAGCGCTGTTTTGACGGTCTTGACTTGCTGTCTGGCCGTCAGAATTCTCTGCTCCGTAGCAGACGCCGACAGCGCTTGCCAAAAGAAGCAGAACAACGCTCAAAACAAAACGACGATTTATCATAGAACGTCCCCGGATTGTTAAACGAATATAACTGGAAAGCTTACGTAATACTATAATTATAATACGTTTTTATTTTCCTCTTGCGTTATCTGCCAAAAATTGCTAAACTGCGGCGGGGTACTATATATTATATAAAAATTCAACATGGAAAATCGCTTCCCGTCCTGCCGACTTTCGATAACGCTCGCGCTGATTTTGGCGCTGACAGCGTTCGGCGTCGTTGGCTGTATGGGGCCGAAATCTCTGCTTCGGGAGAATAATAAGTCGTCGCTGATGCAGGGGGAATCGACCCGGGAGTTGTCGCTTACTGACGATATCCTCAGCGATCGAACCATGACTATTCTTCGCACGTGCGACTGGGCGAAAAAAGTCAAATCGCATCGTCAGCAGGTTATCGACGAAATCGAGCCGTTTGTTCAGTCCTCGACGGAATCGCAGCTGCTTTTCACCGTATCGGAACTGTGTTACAAAGAGGGACGGAAGCTCGAGCTGGAACGGAAGTATCCCCAGGCGATGCGTCTGTACGTGCAGTGCTTGGTGTACACGTACCGGTTTCTGTTTGAAGCCCGATTTGAAACGGCGCGAAACGCTTACTCGCCGGACTTCCACAACATGTGCATTCTGTACAACGCTTCTTCAGACAGAATTCTTCGTTTGATTCAGCTGCAGCTTCAGGATCAGGCGCAGACAAAGCATTCGCTGCCGTATCAGCCGGAACTGCAGTACGTGCTCAACGGGGGAGAAGAAGCGCTCAATATTGAGATGGTAATCAAAACGCACGACCTGAAGCCGGAGGACGTCAGCGACATTCAGTTTGCCTCAGACTTCGACCTCAACGGGACGGTAAACCGGTACCGTCAGCATGGGTTGGGCGAACCGATGATGATTCTCAACCGGTACGACGTCAACAGCCCGGCGAGCAAATACACGCCTATTCGGCAGTTCTCGGTGGCGACGGCGCTGATTCGTCCGAACATGGACGCGTTCGACAACGAAGGCGACTCGCTGATGGAAGGCTCGGAATCGGAAACGCACTTGACCATCGAGTTTTACGACCCGGTGGAAAAGGCGTCGGTTGAAATTCAGGAAAAGAAGGTTCCTCTGGAAAGCGACTGGACGACGGCGTTGGTAGCGTCGATGGATAAAATAAATACGGACGACGTCGCGGCTGTCGGTCTGCTGACGCCGGACAAACTCCTGGACGTCATTCCCGGTTCAAGCCGCACGGTCAAGGGCTTTTACATGACTCAGAAGTACGACCCGAACAAGATTCCCGTTATTATGGTTCACGGCTTGGCGTCGTCACAGGTAACGTGGCTGGACATGTTCAACACGCTGAGAATCATTCCGGAAATCCGCGATCGGTATCAGTTCTGGTTCTACCTGTATCCCAACGGACAGCCGTTCTGGGTGTCGGCGGCGCAGTTCAGAGCCGACCTGGCGGAAATCCGTCAGACGCTTGACCCAGACCATACCAATCCGGTTTTCGATCAGATTGTTCTTATCGGACATTCGATGGGCGGGCTGGTTTCGAGAATGCAGACCATCGACAGCGGCGATCATCTGTGGAGTCTGGTCAGCAAAGATTCCATCGACAACCTCAACGGGTCGCCGGAACTCAAAGCAAAGCTCAAAAGCTGGTTCAAGTTTACGTACAACACTTCGATCCATCGGGTGATTTACATTGCCGTTCCTCAGCGCGGCAGTGCAATGGCAAACCTCACTACCCGGTCGTTGGGCAAGGCGTTTATTGCCAGAACTACAGATATGAAAAATACATTTAAAGAACTGATGACGATTCGTAACAATGATATAAGCACGACGTCGTTTATTTATTCACATAGCACCAGCGTCGATTCGCTCTCGGCGAACTCGCCCATTTTCCCGGCGATGGAGAAGTGTATTAAATCGCCCTACGTAAAGTACCATTCGATTATCGGTCAGATGAATGACAAGTCCCAACGCAGCGACGGCGTCGTTACCTATACGTCGTCACACTTGGACGACGTCGAAAGCGAGCTGGTTGTCGAAAGCGTGCATACGGAAATCACGCGCTGCCCCGCTACGATTGTCGAGGTCGGACGCATTCTCATCGAGAATATGGAAACGTACCGGTAAGGGAATTGACAATGGTCAATTCCAATTCTTCCCGCAAAAAATTCTTGCGGGGGTATTTACGTTCATAATCGATTGCTTTATAATGACCTAATAAAAGACTCTTTGCGCGTATCGGCAAAGACGTCAGTCCGTTTGTTTAATTCTAATCCAAACAAAGGGGGAAATTATGAACCACAATCAATCTGTTCTCTGTCGCTGGATGCAATTCCGGCTCGTAGCGGCGTTGGGCTGCGCTGCGATTTTCTTTGCAGCAGCCGCGTCAGGCGTTCAAGCCGCTGAAAAAACGTACGACGTCGCTAACGCGTCTTTTGAGACGGCAGGCGTCAACGGAGTTCCGCAAAGCTGGCATGGCGATCGCAACGTTTTCTCTTTCGACGACACTGTGTCACATACCGGGTCGGCGTCGATGAAATGGGTCAACGACGATACCAACCGCTATCGGCTGTGTTCTCAAACCGTTGACGTCAAGCCGGGGGAAGCGGCGGTGTTCTCCGTCTGGGTGAAAACGAAAGACCTGAAAGGCGGAAAAGCCGCTATCTGCATGGAATGGAACGACGCTCAAACCGGGAAATGGCTTGGCGGCGCGTACGCCCGCGGAGTTGACGGGACGTCGGACTGGACGCGCATTTCCACGTTTGCGGAAGTTCCCCCCGAGGCGAAAGAAGGCTCTGTTCACGTTACGTGCTATTGCACTCAGGGCGCGACGGGAACCGCATGGTTCGACGACGTCGAAATTAAATCGTACATTCCGACGTTTTTCTCTGCCATGACGACAAACCGGTATCGTCACATGACAGTCGGCTGCGAAGTCAAAGCGTATGTCGGGATCAATAACCGGTTCTACAAGATTGACCTGACCAAATCGCCGGGACAGATGGTCGTTTCCGGCGCCAATCTGAAAGAAAACCTCGTCCTGGCGCCGTCGCGCGTTGGGGACGATTACGTCGAATTCACGATTGATTCAGACGCCCTGCCCGTCGGAGAGTACAAGCTGGAATATCAAACCGTCAACCCGATTTCCGAAAAGCCGGAAACGATTTCCAAAACGCTGACCAAGTACGACAAGTTCCCGGCGTACAAAACCCGAATCGACGAACATCGCCGGTTTATCGTGGACGGCAAACCGTTCTTCCCGCTGGGCATGTATTTCGGCGGAATCAAGCCGGAAGAGCTGGATATTTACGCGGACTCCAAATTCAACTGTCTCATGCCGTACCATACGTTAACCCGGGAATCGCTGGACTTGTTACAGCAGAAAAACATCCGCTGCATTTACAGCGTCAAAGATTTCTACGTCGGCTTGCGTTCCAATTCAGACGAACAGGGAATTCAAATGGCGGCGCAGAAAATCAACGAGTTCAAAGACCATCCCGCCATTATCGGGTGGTACATAAACGACGAGCTGCCGCTGTCGATGCTTGACCCGCTGACGAAACATCGGGATTTGTGCGAGGAGCTTGACCCGGGACGTCCGACGTGGGTTGTGCTGTATCAGTACAAGCAGATTCGGTCGTACATTCCCACCTTCGACGTGATTGGAACTGACCCGTACCCGATTCCCTCCAAGCCGGCGTCGACTGCGTACCTGTACGCGAAGTCCACCTACGACGGCTCGTTCGGCGCGCACGCCATGATTCAGGTTCCGCAGGCGTTCAACTGGGCGTCATACAAAAAAACGCCGGAAGAAAAGCAAAAGAACAGAACGCCCACGTACGAAGAGCTTCGCGGTATGGCGTGGATGAACGTCGCCGGCGGCGCCAACGGGCTGATTTTCTATTCCTGGTTCGACCTGTGGAAGATGAACAAAACGGTGGACGAGGGCGGAACCGCTCTGGTTCGAGAACCGTTTGAACAGCGTTGGGCGGAACTGAAAAAGCTGGGCGAAGAGATTGCCGACTGCTTCCCGATTCTCTTGGGCGACGAGCCGACGCTCAGCGTTACAAAATCGGACGAGTCCGACGAGGAAATCGTTTCGCGTCTGTTTGGCGCCAACGGCTCGACGTGGCTTTTGATTGTCAATACCAACGACAAAGAAACCAAGTCAGCGGTTTACGAGATTCCCGCCAACGCAACGCTGGGACAAACCAAACTTGGCTCACCGGCAACGCAGGACGGCTCGAAAATCCGAATCGACCTCCCGCCGCTGGAACCGCGTCTGATTGAAATTAAGTAGAACAAAGGAGCAATCTGAGCCGAAGAGTTTTAAGCCGCAAAGAACGCAAAGAGCGCAAAGAAATAAAAACAGACGCGAAGCGTTCAACTAGAACCGCGTAGCGGTTCAATTTTAATAGCCGTGGGTTTTAACCCACGGAAAATGGAAGGCGGTAACGGAGAGAGCGAAGCGAACGTAGTTACGCTTTGAACCGCTCACGCACACGGATGAGTCCGGCACGCGGCAGTCCCCTGCCGCCTCTCCGCCCCGCCGAAAAACTACGACGCAGCCAAAAAACTTTCTGGATCGCGGACGTAAGTCCGCAACAGAAAAATATTAACAACAAAGAACACAAAGAAACAATCGGTTCTCCCCTCCTTTCCTGAACCCTAAAATTCCTCTTGTACGAATCCGTCTTTAGCGTTATAATTATATTATTCAACTAATTTTGTTTTTCCTTGCGAGATTCCCTGTATAAGGAAACAACTCCCGCAGATTTGCCGTTTGCTAAAAATCGGAGAATGAACTGTCATGTTAAACTACATTAGAAACATCTTTGCGATGGCGGCAGCGATTGCAGCGCTGATTTTTTCAAATACCGCGGCGATTGCGGACGAATTGGCAATACCGCTGTTTAATCCTTCTTCTCAGTGCCTCTATTGGCTGCAAAGCGACGGGAACGTTTTAATAAAGAATGTCATCACTGGCGCTAAAGCAACGGTTAAAGTATTTTTAGACGAAGAGAAACATGGTGGAAAATTCCCTCAAGACCCGGATGGTTTGTCGTTTGTAATGTCTTCCCGGACGGTGTATTTTATTCAGGCGTCAGATAAGTTGGATAAATTATTTATCGTCTACGGAGAGAATATTCACATGAATCCGACGGCGACGCTGTACAACCTGACGAATAACTCTGTAATTTTTAGCAAGCAGATTAATTCTCAGGTCAAATACTATTCCGCTCAGTGCGATTTCGAAAACGATACTTATAAACTCGCGTTATTGGCGTGGAATATCAATTCTAATAAAATAGCGTGGGACGTCAAACCTGAATCTGTTACTTCTGAAACATCAAATTCGGCGGACAATAGACGGGATCTGTTATCAATTCCGGATACGATTATAATATATAATTTGAAAACGTCTGCGATTGATTGTCAATATGAAATGAATCCTTCCATAAATCAAGATTATTATTACAGTCCTTTTGTAGAGTTCGGTGATTATATTATTAAAAATAACGGCGGGAATTTATCTTTAGCGTACAATGAAAGAGCGGGATTGTTCTGTAATACAAATGCATTCATTCCTGTTAAATCCAGCTATAAATACAAGGAACAGGATAGCGATTCTCCCGCGATTATAACAAAGGAAGCAAACGACTTCTCGTTTCATTACATCACCGGAGCCGTATCTGCAATAAGATATGAAAATGATTTTATTGCTGTGAAAACGAAATCAGATAATAAAGTTATAGTAATTAAAAAGAACGACTTTCAAAGCAAAAAGACATTTTTGTTTCCTGAAGAAACAAATCTGATTGGCGTCTTTTGCAATGGCGACGTTGTTTTGGGTTATCGATTTGAACATAATAATTCAGGATATTCCACGGTTAAAATTGTAGAATCAAAAGGCGATTCTTTCAGCACGATATTTTCATTTCCAGTAACTTACGAATTGGACGATTTTTCCTATTGCGCTAAAATTGATTCAGCTCGCGTCATACTGGTTTTTGACAACGGATACGCGAGGTTGTCGTATAAGAACAATAAATGCACGATAACAGCGGTTGTTAATTTTGAGAAAGAAAAGAATAAAATAAGCGAGTGAATTTCCTAGACGGCGCCGCCGTCAAGTTGTAGCCCGAGGACGGGCTACATCCAGAGGAGGTTTTTGGCTGGCGTCGTTTTGGTATGCACACCTCACGACGTTTCGGTTCGCCTTCGGCGAACTGCGTAATTCCGCTCCCGATGGTCGCTCCATTACCGCATCCCTTTTTTTGCGGACTTCGTCCGCGACCCGGGAGCGCTTTCGACTGCGGCGTTATTTTTCAGCAGGACATTGGACAAGGCGGCGCCTAGGGGCGCCTCATTCCCCGAAGCAAGCGACCAACGGGAGCGGTTATAATACGTCTCGCGCGGCAGCGCGGGTTGGGTGTGCGCCATCGCACCGCGGCAGCGCGGGTTGGGAGCGGCGCCTCGCCGCTGTCGCAAAATGATATTTGATTGGTCGTTGACAATTCCATTTTTATAGGGTATAATTTATGATATAAAATAATTGCATTTAATTTCCCACCTAAACATTTATTTATAACTGACATGCTCAAACGAAACATTTTGCTTACCCTTGCGTTGATTCTGGCGATTGCAGGCGTCGTCAGAAGTCAGGATTCCCCCTGTTTCGAGGCGGTTAAAACAGGCGTTATGAACGTCAAGTCGCCCGTCCAAACGGTTGACGTCCAGCTCAATCAGGCGTCTGACCTGTATCTGGTTGTAACATACGGGCCGGACAACTACGATTTCGACCAGGCGGCGTGGTGCAACCCGACTCTGTACGACGCGGACGGGAACGCCGTCGATATGACGACGCTCAAGCCTGTCTCCTCTCAGACGGGATGGGGAACCATGCTCATCAATAAAGATCACGCAGGCAAACCCGTTAAAATCTGCGGCAAGACGTTTGAAAAAGCCATTTACGCGCACGCGCCGTCGATTCTTCATTACAAGCTGGACGGCAAATATACGCGATTTACCGCGGAAGTTGGGCTGGTCGAGTCCGCCAAAAACGGAACTGTTACATTCGAGGTTTACTGTCATCCGGTTGAATACCCGTCGAAAGCGAAGTACATGAAAGGCATGCCCGGCGCGCCGGCGGCTCCGTTGGAACCGGTTCCGACGGCGGATAAGGCGCACTTTACGTTCAATCCGTCTGCCGCTCAGCGGCTATTGGACAAAGGCATTGAGGAAATCGTCTTTATTCGCCGCGTTACGCTCACGTCCAACCACGTTTATACAGACCACGTCAATTCCCGCTGGGCGCCCGGCGGAGGGCTGGCGATTCTCAATCTCAAAACCGGGAAAGTGCGCGACGTCAACCCGATTCTCGCTGGCGGCGTAATAAACCGATTTGACGTGTCCTTCGACGCAAAGAAAATCGTCTTTGACTGGAAGCGTTCCAATCAGGAAGGATACCGCATTTACGAAATCAACGTTGACGGAACCGGGCTGAAACAGCTCACCTTCCCGCCGGAAATTGAAGACGCGCTTCATAAACGATTCGCCACCAGCGGATACCATCGCGGCACGGACGACATGCAGCCGTGTTACCTGCCAGACGGCGGAATTGCGTTTATTACAACGCGGTGTCTGTTTTCCGTTTTATGTGACGCCGGAGACAACCTGACCGTTTCCAACCTGTACCGTATGAACGGCGACGGCTCGAACATGCAGCCGCTGACCTTCTCCGCGCTGTCGGAACAGTCGCCTGCGGTTTTGCCGGACGGCAGAATTCTGTACCATCGCTGGGAATACGTCGACAAGGCGGCGGGAAACGTCAAAGCCCTTTGGGCGGTCAACCCGGACGGGACGAACTCAACGGAAATCTACGGCAACACGATCACGTTCCCGGAAACGATGATTTACGCCCGACCCATTCCCGGGACAACCAAAATCGTTTTCCTGGGCGCGTCACACTGTTGTCCCAACAACGCCATGGGCACGGTTATCGTAATCGACGTTAAAGACAACGTCCGATCCGTCGACACGATGAAATACGTTACGTCAGACGTTGCGACGTTTCATCACAACGGTTTCCATTTCAAAGACGCTAACGGGAACTGGTATCGGGATTCCACCGGCAAGCCGGGACGTCTTTTCAAAGACCCGTACCCGATTAACGAGAACCTGTTTTTGGTTTCCTGCAAGCCGAAAGGCCTGGCGTGGAACGACCCGACCGGATACGGTCTGTGCGTTATCGATGGAACAGGAACAGACGAACCGCTTTTGAAAGACGATTCCGTTTCCTGCTGGCTGCCGTATCCGCTTGTTGCCCGACCGGTTCCGCCGGTTCGTCCCAGCCTGCTGGACGAAAACCTCGCCAAAGAGAACAAGGCGGTCGTCGTCATGACAGACGTTTACGCCGGCTTGGATAACGTTCCCCGCGGGACGGTTAAATATCTCCGAATTCTGGAACAGATTCCACGTTCGTGGTCAGCCCGCAAACCGTACTACGACGATCACGCCGGCACGACTCACGCTCATTCCGCTATCGGCGCCGGGCATCTGGCGGTCAGAATTCAGCTGGGAATCGTTCCGGTTGAGGAAGACGGTTCCGCCCGATTCTACGTTCCCGCCGACAGAGCGATTATATTCCAGGCGCTCGACAAGGACTTCCGCGCCGTCCAGACGGAACGCACGTACGTCAATTTCCGTCCGGGAGAAACCCGCGCCTGCGTTGGATGTCACGAAACGCCCAACAACGCGCCAACCCGGTCGACGATCCAACAGCCCATCGCCATGACGAAACCGATTGCCGTCATGACCGCGCAGCCCAACCAGACCAGCGGATACCTCCGCGGCGCGTATCTCAACGGGTCGGAAATGACGTTCGACTACGAACGCCAGATTCAACCTATTCTCGACAAGCATTGCGTTGCTTGTCACGACGGGACAACAGGCGAAGGCAAATCCGCTCTCAACCTGACCGGGAAGCCGGAAGGGACGTACAGCGTTTCGTACAACTCCATGAAAAAGCTGGCGGACGACGAAAGCAAACTTCTGTGGGGGAACCGCAAAGAGCGCAACGAAGACGCTGCGTCAAACGGGATTGAATATATCCCGCCGTACCAGATCTGCTCGCCGTCGTCGTCGCTTTCCGCCTGGCTGACGGATACGGACTGCACGTACAACAGCGACGCGGTCAAGCAGTACGCCAAACAGCTCAAGGCTTGGCATCCGACCGTCAAGCTCAACCCCGACGAACTGCTGACGATCAACAACTGGCTGGACGACAACTGCCCGTTCCACCCATCGTTCTTCGGCAGACTCCACTCTAAATTCGAGGGACAGCCCAACTACCGCCCCGTCGTTACTCCGGACGAATGTCGCGACAGAAACCTGCCGAAGCGGTTTGAGTACTAGCGGCGAAGGCGGGTTGTTATATAGCACAGTCCGTTCACGGATTTTACGGATTAGACGGATTTTCGCCGATTGGTTAATTGTCATTCCTGTCGAATACTCTCCCCTTACTAAAGTTTTTTGGAAAGGGGAGTTTGAGGGGAAGAACCTTTTTTTCAAAAAAGGTTTTCCCCTCTTAATTAAACTTGAAAAAACTTCTACAATAGGGAGCCAGCTTGCTGGCGACCGAAAGTTTTTTCAAGGCGGCAAGACGCCGCTCACGCTAACCCCGAAGGGGTTGCATTTCTATAACCGGCGGTTTTCAACCTCCGGGGGAGGAAACGATAACAAAACAAATAATCGACAAATACCCTTTTCTTTCCCTTCCTCACGCCAGGCGTGAGGGAGGGAAAGAAAAGGGGCGGGTTCGATTAGGGGGAGTATAGACTGCCTCACCCCGTAGACTAAAGTCGACGGTTATAGAAATGGGGTGCCTTCGGGACGCGATGTAGGTTCCAGCTTTTCTGTCTTCGCAAGAAATAAAAACACTCTCGATTTTCAATTAATCTTCAGACGTATGATACATGCGACGAGCAGCCGATTTTATACCTTTTACAGCAGCAATCATATATCCCAATATTGCAACTACAAAAAGTTCTATGTTGATCGAATATAATAAACTGTAAAACCAGAACGTTCTATCATATCGAACGTAATCGTAAAAAAGAATATCATGAATCGAAATCAATACCATGATTACTGATATTGTAAATATCGAGTAAAATACAATTCGGTTGACAATTCGACTCGGAACGCGGAAAAACAAATGTAATCCTAAAATTGTTACAACAAGATAGATAAAGTTAAATAACGCGCATCGCCAAGGAATATTCTCCAGCTCTATGCGCCAAGTATTAAACGTAGAATCGTATGTTTTGGATACGGTTTTTGCCAGCGATAGATGGTACGATAAAAAGTCAACTATTCGATCTGTAAAATAATCATAGTAGATTGCATAGTAAAATGTATGCGTAATGCGGGAATAGTTACGGCATTCCCATAGAAAATATCCTGTATATCGCGGATAGTCAACGCGTCCAGAACCCATATACCACGGTTTTAAAGGAACAAATATCTGTATGGATAACGGCGTTTCCAAGGTTTTGTAAATATCATTATCTTTCTTGACATAACTAGAATTCCACCATTTTTCAAAAGTACCTTCCTTAACTTTTATTTGCATTTTTTCTATTAATGCAGTTTCCGAGAGACGTGAGATATCTGTTATAAGATCCCCGCCGAGAGCTTCAATAAAAGGAATTGGGTAGCCATATTGAAAAGTCGGCTTCTCGCAATAATGACCGTTTTCACGAACGGTTGTTATTCCAATACGTCCTGTAATTTGTATTAAAACAAATCCGAGAATTGCCGTCAGCATAACAACATGTTTGAATTCAAATTTCATACGGCTCTATACATTCCCCGATATTACTAAACTGTAAAAACAAAAATTGGAATGGGAATTCCGTTAGTTTCCGAACCCACGCCTAAAGGCGTGGGCTACGATAAGACTTTCTCTCAACCCTATTTCTTTGGCGGCTGATGACTGCTGCCGCCGAGGGCGTCGTGGAGGGCGATGGAAAGCGTTTCTCCGAACGTCGGGTGAGCGTGAACGACGCTGGCGGCGCGCTCGACGTCGGCGGTTCCGTTGACCAGTACGGACGCTTCGTTAATCAGTTCTGACGCCATGGGACCGTAGATGTGTATTCCCAGAATTCGGGTTTGACAATCGCCGGAAGCGACCAGAATTTTAACGAATCCCTCGCCCATGCCGGACGCGACCGCTCTGCCGTTGCCGCCGAAAATCGTTCTGCCAATCGAGAGCGTCAAAGAGTTGTCAGCGCAGTATTCCTCCGCCGCCTGTTGTGACATTCCAACCGACGCCGCAGACGGTTCTCCGTAAACGACGGACGGAATCGAGGCGTAGTCAATCGGGAACGGATAGAACTCTTCGGAATCGGAGCCGTTGAGGCTTTGAACGGCGACTTTCGCGGCGCGTTCGCCCATGACGGACGCGGAATGAGCCAGCATCGACAAGCCCGTTATGTCCCCAATGGCGTACACGTCCTGATGCGACGTCTTGAGCGTGTTGGGGTCAACCTTGACAAAGCGGCGGTTCATTTCCAGCTTCAGGTCGGAAAACGCGTCCGTATTAGGCGCGCGCCCGACAGCCATGAGAACGACGTCCGAGGGAATGCGTTCTTCCGCGCCGTCGCTATTAATAACGACGCTGACTTCCTCGCCGTCCGCCGGGTCAATCGCTTCCACCTTGACGCCGGTTTTAATCGTGATTTTAGCGGATTTGAGCGACTTCGCCAAGGCGTCTGCAATCTCCTCGTCCAGATTGGGCGCCAGGCGCGGCAGGGCTTCGACAATCGTTACTTTTGATCCAAAAGCGGAAAAGATGCGAGCCATTTCAACGCCGATAACGCCGCCGCCGACAATCGTCAGACGGGGTGGAATGGTCTGAATGTTGAAAATGTCGTCGCTGGTAAGAACCTGTGGCAGGTCCGCTCCCGGAATGGGAATCGTCGCCGGGCGGGAGCCGGTCGCCAGAATCAGACGTTTGCAGCCCAGGACAATCTCGTTCTCTTTGTCTTTGGCGGATGTAACAACGACGTTGTCAATGTCGTGGACGACCGCCGTCCCGTTATAAACTGTAACGTTCCAGGATTTGAGCAGCGCGCCGACGCCCATCGACAGCCGTTTGACAACGCGGTCTTTGAATTTGACCATGGCGGGCATGTCAATGTTGACCACCTGAGCGTCAATCCCACGTTTGGACGCCTGTTTGACTCTTTCGATTGTCTCGGCGTTGTCGAGCCACGTCTTGGACGGGATGCAGCCGCGATTGAGGCACGTTCCGCCCAGTCCGCCGCCCTGTTCCGGTTCCTTTTCGATCAAGGCAACAGAGAATCCGTATTTCGCGGCTGTAACAGCGGCGATATATCCACCGGGGCCGCCCCCGACAACGAGAATGTCATAGTTTGTCATGCTGTATGAAATGGGTTAAGGTTGTAAACAATCAATGCAAAAGTGGTTAGTCGTCATATTGGGCGAATGGGGAAAAGCCTCTCCGCGCCCCTGTCGATGACAGCTAACCACTCTCGTTTGAGATTCAATCAGGAATTATTGTTCGTTCTCGGATTCCGGGTCGTCGACGTCGTCGTCAACTTCTTCGGAGTCGTCAAAATCTTCGTCGAATTCTTCATCCAATTCTTCGTCGTACTCTTCCTCGGGTTCTTCCTTGGGCGGAAGAACTTCTTTGAGCATCTGACTAATCATAATGGAATTCTTAACGCCCTGATCGAGGTAGAATTCCAGATGAGGAACAAATCGGGACTTGATTCTCTGCGCGATTTTCGTTTGCAGAAAACCGGCGCAGGATTTAAGCCCTTTCAGGCACAGGTTCTGCTGAGCTTCCGTGCCCATAACGGAGACGTAAACCTTCGCCTGGCGCAAATCTCCGCTGACCTTGCAGGAAATAACCGTGACGTTTTTCACGCGCGGGTCCTGCACTTCAGACAGAATCGACATGGCGACGGTTTCCCGAATCGCTTCCTGAACTTTTTCCGTTCTTCGTGACATAAATTACAGTTTCCTTGATACTTCTTCAATCTTGTAGGCTTCGAACACGTCGCCTTCTTTAATGTCGTTGAAGTTTTGCAGCTTGATACCGCATTCGTACCCTTGCTGAACTTCCTTGACGTCGTCCTTCTCGCGCTTGAGCGTGTCGATGGCGTAGTCGCCGATAATTCGGTTCTCGCGAATCAGACGGACGCGGCAGCCTCGCTGAACCATGCCGGTCAAAACGCGGCAGCCGGCAATCGTTCCAACGTGACTGATAACGAAGCGTTTCTGGACGACAATTCGCCCCAGCTCGGTTTCCTTCTCTTCCGGCTTGAGCATGCCTTCCATAGCCGCCTTGATGTCGTCGGTCATCTTGTAGATGATGTCGTAACGGCGAATCTGGACGCCCTTCTGTTCCGCCAGAACGCGAGCGTTTTCGTCTGGAACGACGTTGAATCCGAAAATAATCGCGTTGGACGCGTCTGCCAGAGCAACGTCCGCTTCGGTAATTCCGCCGACCATCGCCTGAAGAATTTTGATTTGGACTTCCGGGTTCTCCAGCTTGGCAATTTCCGCCTTGATGGCTTCGATTGACCCGCGGACGTCTGTACGAAGGATGACATTGAGCGTCTGTACAGAGGAGCCGAACAGGTCTTCCAAGGTAACGTGCTTGACAGCCGTACCCGCCATGTCCAGCTGATGTTCGAATTCCGCCTTGCGAGCGGCAATCTCGCGCGCCTCGGTGATGTCGTCCAGAACGTAGAACTTGTCGCCCGCTCCCGGCGCCTTGTCCAACCCAAAGAGGTTGACCGGCATGCTGGGAAGAGCCTTCTGGACGCGGTTCTTGGTCTGTAACGTTTCTGTCATGGACTTGACTCTGCCGTAGGCGGAACCGCAAACGACGATGTCGCCGACCTTGAGCGTACCCTTCTGAACGAGGACTTTGGCGACCGCGCCCTGATCTTGATTGAGCTGGGATTCCAGGCAGATGCCCATCGCCGCGCGTTTCGGGTTGGCTTTGTAGTCGTGCAGTTCTGCAACGGTCAGAATCGTATCGAGCAGTTCGTCAACGCCCTCTCCTGTAACGGCAGAGCACTTGACGACTTCGACGTCGCCGCCCCATTCAGACGGCAAAACGTCGTGCGACGCCAGTTCCTGCAGCACCTTGGGAACGTTGACGCCGGGGATGTCGATCTTATTCAGAGCGACAACAATCGGGACGCCGGCGGCGCGAGCGTGACTAATCGCTTCCTCGGTTTGAGGCATGACGCCGTCGTCTGCCGCGACAACCAAAACGGCGATGTCGGTGCAGTTGGCGCCGCGAGCGCGCATTTCGGTAAACGCCTGGTGACCGGGCGTGTCGACGAAAGTAATTTTGTTACCGTCTTTGGAAATCTGATACGCTCTGATATGCTGAGTAATTCCGCCCTTTTCGCCGGAGCAGACGTCGATGCCGATGATTCTGTCAAGCAAAGAAGTCTTGCCGTGGTCAACGTGACCAAGGAAGGTAATAATCGGCGGACGCGACTTGAGGTCTTCCGGAGCGTCTTCCATTTCCTCGGCGGCTGTGATGAGCTTTTCTTCCAGGGACTGGGGCTGACGAATCTCGACGTTGAAATTGAGTTCCGCCGCGACGAGTTCTGCCGTGTCCGCGTCCATGGACGCGTTAATTGCCAGCGGCATGCCCATTTGCATGAGTTTGGCAATAACTTTTGTAACAGGCAGTTCCAGTTCTTCTGCAAAGGAACGAACGGTAATCGGCAGAGTAATAATAATCTTGTTTTTACGCGGAGCAGCCGTATTCTGACCGGTTCTGATGAGATGCTTTGATCTGTTGGGCGTTTCCTCGTATTCGTTCTGTCTGCCGCCTTTTCTTCCCGGTGGCAGAGCGGACTTGCCCATGCCGCGGTCTTTGCGCTTTTGCTGACGCTGGTCGCGATTCATCATAACCAGAGTTCCACCGCGCTTTGACGTCTTTTCCTTGCCTTTAATCTGAGGTTCGTCTTGAATCTCGTTTTTATTATTGTTCTTTTTCTGCTTGTTTTTCTTCTTTTCAGCCTGAGCTTTGAGCTCTTCCTGACGCTGATTTTCCGCCTGTTTGAGGTGCTTTTCCAACGGGGCTTTTCCCGCCTTGACGTTGCGAATTACTTCCGTTGACAAGCGAATATCCGGTTTTTGAGCGACAGGCTCTTTTTCCTTCTTCTGACTGGGCTGTTTGACTTCCGGCATCGGCGCCAACAAACGCTGCAGCGGACCGCGGCGGCGTTCGTCCTTACCCTTCTTTTCCGAATCCGCCGGCTTTTTGCGCTCTTCGCGATGTCCAATAACGTTAATCACCGGGATCGAACGCTTGCGAATCGGCTGAGCGGGTTCCGTTGGTTCTGTCTGCTGATCAGAATCGGAGGGCTTGTCGCCAGAGTCAGGCTCATTTTCAGCTTGAACCGGCTTTTCCTCTGTAACAGGTTTTTCCTCAACGGCAGGCTCGACGGTTTGAGTTGACGTTGTTTCCGGCTTTGTTTCGCTTTTCGGTTCCGCCGTCAGGTCAGATTTTGGTTCAGAGGAAAGCGCAGAGCTATCAGCAGAGCTTTCTCCGGCGCGTTTAATAACCTTGATAACAGGCGTTTTGGGACCAGCCGGCTTGACGGGAGCGGCAGGTTTCTGCAACTCGTCTGCCGATGGAGCTTTTTCAGGCCCCGATTTCGGTTCAGCGTCGGTCTTTTCCGGCTTGCTTTCCGGCTGAGCGGCTCCCTTTTCTGACGAAACGTCAGATTGCGGAGTCGATACAGGAACCGGTTCCTTCTGAGCGGTTTGAACGACCGGCTGTTCTGCTGCCGGTTCAGAGTCCGCCTTTGGTTTGAGATCTTTGTTCTTATCAGATTCTTCCGGTTTCGGACGCGATTTGGTTTTTGGAGTCAAATCGCGAATCTTTCCGTACTCCATCGGATGAGATGGCGGAATGGGCGCGTTGTTAGCGGGAGCCGCATTAAAATCAACGACTGTTTTTTGGGGCTGCTGCGCGAGATGTGTTTTGATCTTTGCAACATCATCGTCAGTCAGGTTTGTCAAAGCCGCTGCTTTGCTCTTAATACCCAACTGCTGACAAAGGTCAATCAGAACTTTGCTTTCGACGTGAAGATCCTTCGCTAACGCATAAATTCTAATGGTCAATCGACAACTCCTCGGATTAGAGTCAACGGCTGCAAAAGCGCAAGCGCTAACTCGGGAATCCGTAAAAATACCTTGACGGTTCCTCGATGAGGCCTTCCAAAGATTGACGTCAATCTGAATTTATGGAGTAAGGTTACATCGGGAAGCGTCCAATAAAAAAGTGAAACAAATCGGCAGACAACATAGTCTGCTCGTGTTGGAAACAATTATAACTAAAAACGAGCATTGCAGTTCTCGTTTAAATCTTATTGTTCTTCAGAAACGGACTCGTCCGTTTCAGCGTCTGCGGCAGGGGCGTCTGATTCTGTCGGCTGGTCAACCGCCTCGTTGGAATTGGCGCGGCGATCGGCTTCGTCGATAATGGCGTTCGCCTCTTCTTCAGATAAACCGCCCATTTCCTGGAGTGCGTCCGGCTCGATAATTGACAGGTCATCGTAGGAAACGAACCCTTCGCCGACAAGCATATCCGCCAAATCGTCTGAAACGCCGGGAATGCTGCGGAACCCAAGCACCGCCTTGTCGAGCGTTTCCTGGAGTTCTTCCGCCGTCATGATTTCGATATCCCAGCCGACCAGCTTGCTTGCCAGACGAACGTTTTGTCCCTTCTTGCCAATGCCCAGCGAAAGCTGCTCTTCCTTGACCAGAACAATCGCGCGTCCGAGCATGGTGCAAAGAATCGTTTCTTCGACTTCTGCCGGTTTGAGGGCGTTGGGAATGAACTTCATGGGGTCTGATTCCCACGGGACAATATCGATCTGTTCGCCCGCGAGGTCGCTTTTGATGTCTTTAATGCGGTTGCCGCGAACGCCAACGCAGGAACCGACGCAGTCAATGCGCTGGTCTTCGCTGACAACGGCGACCTTGCTGCGATAACCGGGTTCTCGGCTGATTCCCTTGATTTCGATAACGCCTTCGGCAATTTCCGGGATGTTTTCTTCAAACAGGCGTTTGACCAAATGCGTGCGAATTCGGCTGAGGATAACCTTGACGCGGGAGCCTTGTTTTCGAACTTCTGCAATCGTAGCGCGAATCTGATCTCCAACCTTGATGGATTCTTTGGGAATCATTTCGCTGGCTGGCAAGATTGCCTCAATATTGCCCAGTTGAACGATAGCGGTGCCGCGTTCCATTTTGTGAACTTTGCCGGTAACCATGTCGTCCAACTGCGACTTGAATTCATCGTAAAGCGTATCGCGTTCTGCTTCGCGAATCTTTTGAATCATGACCTGCTTTGCCGTCTGAGCGCCAATGCGCTGAGAGATCTCTTCCGCCGGCATGGGAATGCCGTTGTGGGAAGCTGCGATCTGTCCGGTTGCAGGGTCTATATGAACTTGAACGTCGCAGTCGTCTCCGTAGTATTTTTTGGCTGCTGTGAGCAGACCAGACTCTATACCTGCGATGATAATCTCTTTGGCGATTTTCTTTTCGCGGTGGATGGAGTCGACAATTCGTAACAGTTCTGCTGCGTCCATAGTGTATATCCTGTTTGTAATGGTTAATAATCTGTGGTTAATAGGTTCCGGCAAACGCGCCAAGACAAGCAATGCATTTAACGCGCGGTTTACGCTTAACGGTAAATGCTAGTCTTGTACGCCTAAATCTGGAACGCTCAGCAAAATTACAAAAAACCCCTATAGCGCGTCCTCCGAAAAGAACGACTAAAGGGGCGATACAATTTCGCCAATTCATAAACCTTAACGCATAGTATAATCATTTTTTGTATTTCTTTCAAGCAGACCCCCCGCTCATTTTCCCTATTTTTATTAAAGATTTTCAATTTTTTCCCATGAAGGAGTCGATTTTATATCTCCTAAAATACCAAATTCCCTCGTTTAACCCCGGCTTGATTAATAATTGGAAATATTTTATAATTCAAGAAAAGTCGTTTTATCTTGTAACTACAACTTTTATTTTTATCGCCTAAACGAATAACATGAAACATTTTATTCTGAATTATTGGACGAACGCGTGCGTTGCTTTGACCGCTATGTTTGCCTGTTCTTTTGGGGCTATGGCTCAAGAAGTTCCTTCAAACCTGGAATGGAAAAAACTTTACGACGGCATTGAACACGCTCATTTTACCATTCAAGAGCCGCTTTTGAACGTCAACGTATTGAGAATTGACGCAACAAACCCCAAATTGACGTTCCATACAACCTCGCCGAGCAAAAACTGGGTTGCCGACAAAAACGAAACCGATCGTCGAACTCTGCCCGACAGCGTGGTTGAAGAAAACATGATTGTCGCCGTTAACGCCAATTTCTACCAACCGTTTAACGCTCAGACGCGGGTTTCCCGCGGTCCGGCTGACAATAAGGGTCTGGTCGTATCAAACGGCGTTCTCGTTTCGCCAACGATTGACGGTTTTCCGTCGTTTATTCAAAATAAAGACGGTTCCGTCGAAATTCGCTCCGTTCGCCCGGGAGATTCTCTGGACAACATTCAAACCGCCGTTTCCGGACACAATACTGTTCTCAAGGACGGAAAATGCCCTATCATTGATCAAGTGGAATCGTTCCCTTATCTCAAAGTTCGACATCCGCGGACGCTGGCAGGCATTTCTCAAGACAAAAAATACGTTTACCTGGTAACCATCGACGGCCGTCAACCGGAATTCAGCGTCGGAACAAGCATCCTGGAAAGCGCCGAGATTATGCGTCAACTTGGGGCTTACGACGCGGTCAATCTGGACGGCGGCGGGTCAACGACGATGGCGTATCGCGACGAATCCGGCAAGCCCGTTGTTCTCAATCGACCTGTCGGGTTGGGGCCCGCCAATACGCTGCGTCACAACGCCAACGCCTTGGGCGTAAAAATCCTGGAACAGGCTCCGTAAATGAACAAACCGGATCAACGGTTTTGTCAGGCGTGCAAAAGCGCGAGCTGGTCGCTTTGGACTCCTAACGGTTCACTCTTTTATGGGGGTTGCTTTTCAAAGAATTGGAATTTGCTATAATAAAGAGAGAAATTAATACTTGGTCGTTTTTTTGAAAGAATATATACCCATGGAAAGCAATCCCGTTACTGAAACGCTTCGCGCGATTTACAGTTTACACAATCGGTTTAACGAAATCCATCAGACGCTGACCAAAGCGCCGAGAATTCTGGCTCTGCACCATCAGAGAGTCGACGCTCAGCAAAAGGCTCTTGACGACGCAGCCGCTCAGGTTTTGGAGCAGAAAAAACTCGCAGCAACGAAACAGGGTCAGCTTGACGACGGCGAATCGAAGATTAAAAAGCGCGAGTCCCAGCTGATGGAGTGCAAGTCAAACGACGAATACAAAGCTCTTCAGCAGGACATCAAAGCCAGCAAGATGGCGATGAGCGTTCTTTCAGACGAAATTCTCGAAGTCCTCGAAAAGATTGAAACTCTGGAAGCGAACGAAGCGAAGGAAAAAGAAGCTCTTGCAAAAGTTCAGGCGGAGTTCGAAAAGTTCAAAGCGGACATGGAAGAAAAACGTCCGGCTTTGGAACAGCGTCGGGCGGAAATTATCGAAAAGCTGAAAGAAGAAGAAAAGAAACTGCCTCAGGAATTCAAGGATTTGTACAATCGAGCGGCGCACAACACGTTTGCTCGAGACGGTCAGTACGACGTTTTGTCGCCGCTGAAAAACGGGATCTGCGGTCAATGCAACACCGCTCAGGTTAAGAACACGATTTCGCAGGTTTACGTCGGCGAGTTCTGCGTCTGCTCGTCCTGCGGCCGAATCTTGTTCGCGCCGGAAGGCAGATTAGAGTAGCGAGTAACGAGTAGCGAGTAGCGAGATACGCAAGCGTCGCACTAAATCCTCTCGCAACTCGCAACTAACAACTTTTTATAGGGAAATGTCATGGAAGCTCAAACTACAAACTGGAAGAACGTTCCCAACGCGCTGTCGGCGTTAAGAATCGTACTGGCGATAGTTTTATTTGTTTTAATCGGCTTGGCTTCGGCTGAAGCTCCGATGCTGTACCTGTCAGCGCTGATCGTGTTTGTTTTGGCGTCGATAACGGACTTCGTCGACGGCTGGTGGGCGCGGCATTATCATCAAGTAACAAAGCTGGGAAGAATTCTCGACCCGTTTGCCGATAAAATGCTCATTTGCGGGACGTTTATCTTCCTGTGCGCCATTCCGGAACTGGCAAACGACCCGTGCGGCTATCCGACAGGAATGCGTCCGTGGGTGGCGGTCGTTATCGTTTCCCGAGAATTGATCATCACGATTTTGCGTTCCTATATGGAAGGGCAGGGCATCGACTTTTCCGCCAAATGGGTGGGAAAAATCAAGATGGGGTTCCAGTGCGTTGCGGCGATTACCGCGCTGCTGTATTTGACGCTGCTTCCGTTTGCCGATAAAATGCCGTGTCCGCATATTCTGCCGACGGTTCAATGGGCGATGATCGTTTCCGTCTGGATTACGGTTATTTCGACCGTCCAGTCCGCATTGGTTTATGTCCATAAGGCGATTACAGAGTCCGTCAAAAAGGCGGCTGAATCGAAGTGATTTTCGTTATTCCGGCAAGTTCGTACCAGTCAATGATAATTGGTTATTCAAGTTGCGAGAAACGAGTAGCGAGTAGCGAGAAACGTAAGCGCCTCAAAAAATCTTCTCGCAACTCGCAACTCGCAACTCGCAACTCGCAACTTAATATTCGCAGTTGCCGGATAAACCGTTATTTTATTAGAACAATTTTAACGTCATGAGCGTAGAATTAGCTGTTATTCCAGTGGCGGGCAGAGGAACCCGTCTGTTGCCGTTAACCAAAAGCCAGCCGAAGGAAATGCTTCCCGTCGGTCGCAAGTCGGTGGTTCAGTACGTTGTCGAAGAACTCAACGCCTGCGGAATCAATCGGATGCTGTTTATTACCGGCCCCGGCAAGACCGCGATTGAAAATCATTTCGACATCGACGCAGAGCTGATTGAAAATCTCCGTCGAACGGGTAAAGAAGAACTTTTGGCGGAACTCGCTTTCGAACGCGCCAATGTAGAGTATTTCTATACCCGTCAGCGGCGTCAGCTGGGGCTGGGACACGCGGTTTTGTGCGCTCAGCCGGTTGTCGGAAAGCAGTCGTTTGTCGTCGCCTTGGGAGACTCCATGCTCGGCATGCACGCCAAGGCGAAAGTCGTCGCCCGCATGACTCAAGTTTTTGAAGAGCAGAACGCCGACGCAGTTATCGCCCTGGAAGAAGTTCCGAAAGAAGAAGTCGTCCATTACGGCATCGCCAAACCCATGACCAAGGCGGCGGACGTGTTCCAGATGGCGGACATGATTGAAAAACCGTCTGTCAAAGAGGCTCCCAGCCGTCTGGCTTGTGCGGCGCGATACGTGTTCAAAGCGGATTTGTTTGACTACCTCAAGGAAACCAAACCCGGCAAAAACGGCGAGATTCAGCTTACCGACGCGATTCGCGCCATGATTAACGACGGCCGCAAGGTCTTGGGCGTTCGCTGCCGAAAGAACGAGAAACGGTTCGACATCGGAAACTTCCACAGCTACTTCAAGGCGTTTACGGAATACGCCCTGGCGGATCCCGACTACGGCGCCGAGCTGAAAGAACTGTTGAAAAGCCTTGTAAAATAGTTGCGAGGCGGCGAGGCGCCGCTCCCAGTCCGCGCTTCCGCGCGATAATCAAAAATCGCTCCCGTTGGTCGCTTTGATTAATTATACTACTGCCTATTGCCTACTGCCTTTCCCTACTGCCTACTGCCTTATACACTCCCATGGATTATCTTGACGTCAATGCCGTTGCAAGTCTGTTACACGTACTTCCCAAACAAGTTCAGCGTTGGGCGGAACGGGGACATATTCCCGCTCAAAAGATCAACGGGGAATGGCGCTTTGCCCGCGCGGCGGTTCATCAGTGGATTGAAGACAAACTGCACGACCTGGAAGGTCAGGAGCAGATGGACGACGTCGTCAAACATCATCTGGTAAGCGTTTCAGAACAGCTTCCGATTGAAGCGATTGATCTTCAGCTTAACGCTCGAACGGTTTCGTCTGTAATTGACGAATTGTCGAAAGTTGCCGCCAGTACGGGTTTGTTGTGGGACGCGGACGAGATGGCAAAAGCCGTCCGGCAGCGCGAGGAAATCGCGTCAACGGCTTTGGAATGCGGCGTCAGTTTAATGCACCCGCGCCGCCCTCTGACCAACTATCTGGCGGAACCGTTTATCGCCTTGGGAATCACGTCCAAGCCGCTTCCGATGAGCCTGGCAGGAGAAAAAGATTCCTGTATGGTCGACGTCTTTTTCCTGCTCTGTTCAACGGACGATACTGACCATATCAGAACGCTTGCCCGACTGGGTCGTCTGATTCGCCAGCCGGACTTTTTAGACAATCTTCGCCAAGCGCAGACGCCAGCCGAAGTTCTGGACGTTATTCGCGAGGCGGAATCGAAAATTAAAGTGTAAAGGGGAAATGGGGTATATTTTCTAATTGGGATTGTTAAAATTCGCATATTTCCTCAAAATTTCTTATGTTTTTTCTTGAAAAATAGCCGTTCGGAACTGGCTAAAGTCAAATTGTAGATTATAATATATATCAAGTGTAATTCTCCGTCTGCGTCTTTATAACGGCGCAAAGGACGTTCGGAATTGCAAATTCATTTGTTATCCCCAATACCTGAACTATAATCATGGCTAAAAGTTCAAAACGCCTGTTTTCCACGTTTCGTATGTTTGCAAACGGCGCGTTGTCGTTGGTTGCGGTTTTAATGTTTGCTGTTCCGTCTTATGCGGAAATTGTTGAATTTTTCACCGACTTTACAGCGGGGAGCAAACCTGCAACCTCTTATCAACAAAAAGACCAAAAAGAAAGTTTGGCTCCGTACTTTCCCAATTTTGCTTTTTATGAATCTTCTGGAGACAGCAACCTTCGTTATGGCGCCGATGAGGATGGCTTTATTACGTTGGCTGCTGGTTCTGGTCAAAGAGCCTCGTTTCAGATTACAGCGTCTTCTTTGTTGTCTTCTGCGACTTGTTTTGATTTGACCGCGGGCGATTTGGTTTATGAAGCGTACTATTCATGCGGTTGGTCTGGCGTTGCTGCGAGCAGTAATCAGCATGGCATTGCTATCAATAACAATACCATGAAGCTGATTTTCCATCCGGGATATAGCAACGGTACGACGATCGACGGCGCTTTTCGCATTGAAGGTTCGTTTGGATCGTGCAATAATCAGAATATGGGTTTTATTCCGGCTCGGGGAGCTGGACAATATACCAAAATCAAGTTGACGATTCATCGAGACGAAGCCAACAATAACTATGTTTTTACAACGCAATTTGCGCCAGCGGAGGCTGAGTACTCTGATTATGCAGCTTATGCATATACGCATACGTGTCCAATTTCTACGATTGACAACGCTGGCGGCATAAAATCCATTGGTCCGTTTGCATATCAAAATAACAATAACTGCGTTACCAATCTTCGCCTTCAAGCTCCATTTGCAGACGGCTCCATTGGCGGCGCGAATGCTAGTACTATTTCCGAAGCTCGAGACGGTATTATTACTTCTGATAAGCCGGTTCACTGGTACAAGTTCGACGACCCGACAACAACCACGATTACAGACTACGGCTCCAGTCCTATAGACGGTACGGCGACGAACGTAAACATGTCGACAATTTCGGAATTGAATCAGGTTGCCTCGTTCAGCGGTTCCGGTTCCAAGGTTACTGTTTTGGATTCTGCGCCGATCAATGGTCCGTGGACGGCGGAATTCTTTCTCAATTCAGCTCAAATGGATTCTTGGCAGAGTTTGGCTCAAAGCGGTAGCTATTCTTTACGATGGAGTCAATACGATCATGAGGGTACCCCCGGATTTACTGTATCTGGAGTTTATGATTACATTTTTACGAATCCTGAAGGCGGCGCTTTTGATTATGAAATCCCAACAAATGAATGGCTTCACGTTACCTATGTCAATGACGGAGAAAGCATGCTGCTTTACATTGACGGAGAATTGGTAGGTAAAAACACTGAAAGGCTTATTCCGTTGCCGTATACTACTATTGGCGCTAATGGAAACAGCGGCTATTTTCAAGGCATGATTGACTACGTTGCTCTGTATAATCGCGCCTTGTCGGCGGACGAGATTTGGGATCACGCTCACCCGATTCCAGAACCCTCAACGTGGGCGCTGCTGATTCTCGGCGCCGCGGGAATGTTGTACTGGCGGAAGAGGAAATAGGCAGTAGGCAATAGGGCGCAAGCGTCTCAAACAACTATTCCCTATTCCCTATTCCCTATTTCCTATTTCCTATTCTCTTAACTCTTTGCTTTGCCCTGAACAATCATGGCAATGCCGACGCATAAAAACGGCCAGCCGAGCCAGCGCGGCGGGTGAAGGCGATACTCTTGAGCGGAAAAACTCTTTTCTCTGAACATGGCGTCCCACGACCGTGAAACTGCCAGTTCTATCTTTTTTGTAACGCTGGCGCCCGATTGGGTAATCGCAGATGAAATTGCCGGCGATAAGTAGACCGCGTCGACGCAATGCAGTTCTAATCCAAAAAGAATTAACAAATAGCCCCAGAAGAATAAAGTTGACGGTTTCATGGTATAGAATTATATGAGAACCGACAAGATGTAGGCGAGCCGGGGTGCGTAAGCCCCCGGAAAAACTCACGCGGAGACGCGGAGGTGCGGAGGATGTTCGCGAAGTTTTAAATTTTCTTTGCGCTCTTTGCGTTCTTTGCGGCTTAAAAATCTTCGGCGGATTTTATCCGCGATCCAGAAAGGTTTTCGACTACGGCTTAGATTTTCAGCGGGTCATTGGTTAAGGCGGCGCCTATGGGCGCCGCACTCCCCCGAGTGTCACGCTTGCGTAATTACGCATTACGCATTACGAATTACGAATTACGAATTACGAATTACGAATTCTACTTAAGCGCTCCTTTGAGCATATAGGCGACGTCGTTGAGAGTCAGGTCGCGCTTGATTTGTCGGGTTGTCGTCGTTTCGTCGATAACAACCAGTTCAATGTCGGCGATGTCGGCGTAGTCGGCAATCTGGTCAATAGAGATGTCGTAGGAGAACGCAGTGTGGTGCGTACCTCCGGCGAGAATCCAGCTGGCGGCTCCGACGGACAGGTTCGGCTCTGGTTTCCAGAACGCGCTGGCGACGGGCAGTTTCGGCAGCGGGGCTTTCGGTTCCAAGACCTGAACTTTATTGACGATCATGCGGAATCGAGAACCCAGGTCGATAATCGTCGCCGCGACGCCGGTTCCGGGATGAGCGGTAAAGACGAGTCGGGCGGGGGCGGCTTTTCCGCCGATTCCCAGCGGGTGAACTTCCAGCCGGGGCTTTTTCGATGCGATGGTCGGACAGACTTCCAGCATGTGCGCCTGCAGAATCGCGCCGTTGCCGGGGAAGTCCAGAACGTAGTCTTCCAGGAACGACGAGCCGTTTTTGAGACCCTTTGTCATGACTTTGAACAGACGAACCAGAGCGGCGGTTTTCCAGTCGCCTTCCGCGCCGAATCCGTATCCTTCCGCCATGAGCCGCTGTGACGCCAAGCCCGGAAGCTGGTTCATTCCGTGCAGAGCGTCAAAGTTGGTCGTGAAGGCGAACGCGCCCTTGTCGGCGAGAAACTGGCGAATGGCGAGTTCTTCCCGGGCGGCTTCGACAACCTGATTCCGGTCCGCGCCGTCTTTTTGAGCGTTGGGCGCCAGCTCGTACTGGTCTTCGTACTGAGCGATCAGGTCGGCAATTTGAGCGTCTGTTACATCCGCCTGAACGGCGGCGAGGTCGCCGATGGGATAATAATCGACATGGTATCCGAGAACCTTTTCCGCCTCGACTTTGTCGCCGTCTGTAACAGCAACGTTGTTCATGTTGTCGCCGAAGCGGACGACTTTAAGATTCTGCTGATCCGCCCACGCGGCGCAGACTCTCATCCACGACGCCACCTGCGCTGCCGTCGATTCCTCCTGCCAGAACCCGACAACGACTTTGCGGTTGATTCTCAGCCGGGAAACGATATGTCCGAATTCGCGGTCGCCATGAGCGCTCTGGTTGAGGTTCATGTAGTCCATGTCGATGTCAGCCCATGGAATTTCCCGATTGAACTGCGTATGCAGGTGCAGCAGTGGCTTCTGGAAGGATTTCAAGCCGTGAATCCACATCTTGGCGGGAGAAAACGTGTGCATCCAGGCGATAACTCCTACGCAGCGCGGGTCGACGTTGGCTTTGGCGAAGACTTCCGAGACTTCCGCCGCCGAGTTTGCCGTCCCTTTATAGACGACGTTCATCGGCAGACGTCCGGACTCGTTCAAGCCGTTGACAATCGCCTGGGAATGGGAGTCGACAATTTTGACCGTCTCGCCGCCGTAAAGCAGCTGCGCGCCGGTTACAAACCAGATTTCGTTGTTTTCGTAAATGGTCATGGCGAATTGAGGGGTAATAGTAAGAAGTGGTTAGTTGTTAGTGGTAAGTGGTAAGTGAATAGTGAGGCGCTTTGCGTCCTAACCACTAAATACTTACCACTAATTACTCTCTCATTATACTCGCAATAACAGAGATGTCAATTCAATATTGCGCAAAAGTCGTTATCTTTTTACGCAAGCGGCGAGGCGCCCTCGATGGCGGGGGAGCTAATCCGCGCTGCCGCGCGAGACGTATTATAACCGCTCCCGTTGGTCGCTTGCGTCTGGGAGTGCGGCGCCCATAAGCGCCGCCTTGTCCAATGATCCGCTGACAATCTGCGACGTAGCCGATAACCATACTGGATCGCGGACGTAAGTCCGCAAAAGAATTATAACCACAAAGAACACAAATAAACTTAGTCTACAGCCTATTCCAGACTTTGATTTGCCAAATAAACGTCTCCGGACTGTTTATTAAGGGCTTCCAAATAAGCTGACAACAGAACGTACGCCGCCAGCATATCCCGGCGCGCCTGCTTTTTCTTTTGGGAGAACCCGGCTTCCCTCATCAGTTCGTCCGCGAATTTGGAGCTGTACCGCTCGTCGTAAAAAACAACGGGGACTTTCGTCAGATTTTCCAGCCACGCGCCAAATTCTCTCGCCTGAGCGGATTTCGGGCTTTCGTCTCCGCTGGGATACAAGGGCAATCCAACCACAAAACGAACGATCTTTTCCTCACGGACAAAATCCATAAACCACTGACCGTCAAGACGTTCCGACTTCCGAGTCAAGTTTTCGTACGGAGACGCTATCTTTCTGTCAACGTCGGTAATTGCCACGCCCAGTCGAACTGTTCCGAAGTCAACCGCCGCTATCTTGCCGGGCGGCAAAGGATCTGTTATATTCATCTTGCCAAAAATGCCTTAAGGGATTATAATGAATTGCCCATCTTTTATGATGGCGGATTGTTTAACGCTCAATAGGATTACGAACAAGATTAGTCTTTGTTCGTTAAAAAACGCATGCTAAACAATATAGGTAAAAACATGCATGATATTCAAGGAGCAAAGAATCAGCTTCTTTGTTCTGTATTCATATATTTAATAATATCCACAACTGCGGCTTTCGGTCAAGGGGGAGTCCCGCTTCCGATGGCCCCGTCTGGAGTTCAGCCAGCGCCGCCAGTTCAGTCCAACGCCTCAGAACCGTTTGCCATCCCCCTTCCGACAATGGGGGGAATGCAGTACTGGTCAGACGAGATCTGGTTTCAGGGCTGGAGAATTCAGTACAACTGCATTTTCGGACAATGCCGACTCATTGACCCGAATGCAAATCAGTACGCCTTCGGTTCGTTCGAACACTGTAAAGAGCGGCTGGAAAAGATTAAACAGGCGCGGCGTCTGCCGCCTATGCGCGGGAGAGCGGTTATCCTCGTTCACGGATTTTTGGGAAATTACAAACTGCTTGACAAACTTGGCAACCGACTTCGTCAGTCCGGACGATACGACCAGGTTATTCAAGCCGCCTATCCATCCACTCAAGGATCGCTGGAAGCGCACGCCGCCTGGATGGAACGGCTGATTTCCTCTCTGGACGGGATTACAACCATCGACTTTGTCGCTCACAGCATGGGCGGGCTGGTCGTTCGGTCGTACATGTCCGGAAAAGGAAATCGATTGGGAATCCGTCCTGACCCGCGACGATTCGGACGCGTTGTTTTTATCGGGACGCCCAATTACGGAACGTACACCGCTCAATATCATTACCAAACCAATCCGCTTGCCAAAGACATTGCCGGCGCGTCGCTTTATCAAATGGGCGAGGGCTGGAAAGAGTTTTCCAAGGGCCTGATTGTTCCGCCATGTCCTTACGGCGTTATTGCAGGCGGAACGCCAGACGGAAAAGGACACGCCGGCGGCTTGCGCGGAGACGACGACGGGGTTGTCGAGCTGTCCAGTACGCGGCTGTCCGGCGCCAGCGATTATAAAGTTCTGTTTCACAAACACAACGCGCTTTTGTATCAGCCGGAAACGGCGGAAATGGTCAACCGTTTTCTGGAATTCGGCTATTTCCTCTCCCCGGAACAAATGACGCCTTTGAGATAAATCAAACATCAAAACCATGGGACGAAAAAAACGACATTCTGACCGCTACGACTGGGAAGACGAGGAAGACGATCTGACGCCAGAAAGCGTCAGCGCTCCGCAGAAATCTTCGCCTTTGCAGTCCCGCGTTGCCGCGTTGGCTAAACAGCGAAAAGAACAGGAAAACTCTGCAAAGGAATCTGAACAGACGAAGAAAACCGCCCCGAAACCGGAGGCTAAAAAGAAGCCTGAAAGGAAAGCTAAACCGAAAAACAACGAACCGAAACCGCCTTTTTTTGTTCGTGTGACGTACCTTATTACCTGGCTGACGGCGTTGGCGTTTATCGCCGCTTGTCTTTTTGTCTCTGTCATTTCAGCAAGAGAACTGTTCAACTCCGCCAACAGCTGGCTGTATCAAAAAACAGTCTTTTCCGCCACAATTGCAATTCTTTTCTGGGTATATTTGTTACAAGTTCAATACCTGTTTCTGATTTCGCGCCGCGGGCGTCAAGCGATAACGAGCGTCTGGATTTACGTCGGGGCAGTTATAGCGTTCGTTTTTGCCGCTGCAACTACAGCGCAGCTGACTCATAAACAGGTTAACTGGCAGCTGATTCAGATAACCCTGATCGGCGCCGGCGTTTGGCTTGTCGGAATAATCAACAAGATAATCAACAACTGGCGGCAGAAAAAACTTCTGGACTTGTCGTTCGCGAAAAAAGCTGATTTTGTCCCGATCAAATGGCTGTCCCTGGCGGGATGGATTAAAAAACTGATTGCGATACTGGTTTTCCTTTTGATCCTCTTTTTAACAACGATGGACCTGCATAAGCGCGTTGAGACCAGCGGCGAGGAGCAAAGCGTTCCTCAAACCCTCGAATCCGATCCTCAATCCCTCGATTCTAGTACACAATCGCTGACGCCGCTGGAATCCAGCCTTCATGAGAATCATCCAGATTAATCAGAATCCAGTCGCCGCGTTTCTGTAACACGGTGAATTCAACGCCAGCGGTCAGCGGCTGAGTTAAAGCGGGTGCGTACGTATCGGCGTCGCCTTTACGGGCAACCACTTTAGACGCTGTAACAACGCCGTGCTGAGTCTGAACAAATCGATGATAATCGTAATGCGCTGAAACGAACACGCAAGCCGTCAGAAGGACGAAAACAATCCCGACGTATAAAATCGGACGTTTGCCAAAAACAAAATACGCCAGCAGCGTCAGCGTTGTCAAGACAGACAAAATCGTTGCTATAAGCGCTTTGTTTGGAAAAGAAACCCAGTTCTGCCAAAAGAACAGATTCTCAAACAGAGGAACCGCCTGCTCTTTTCCGCCTACTGACTGGATGTTGTCCAGCAGGTGCGGGTTGGACGGCATGTACGGAACCGCCTGACGATACGCCGCCAGCGCGCGGGGCTTGTCGCCCGCCATTGCGTAGGCGTTGCCAAGATTGTAGTAAATCGCGCCAGACTTGACGCCCTGATTGATCAGATTCAAATACGTTTGAGCGGAATTGAGGTAGTCGTCCGGCTTTTGCGCCTGAGAGAATTCGTCCAGCCCTTTTTGGAACTCTTTGACCTCGTCTGACGACATCGGCTGCGAACAGCCGGACAGCGTCAAGGCAACAGCCAAAAGCAGCACAACGTTAGTCTGAGCGCCCAATATTCTGGACGATGATTTGAATTCTCGCAGTTTCATAATAACCTTTTCAGCTTTTTCTGTAACATTTGCGCTGACGTCAACGCCGCCAAAACGGGCTGCGTCCGCCATCTGGAGAATTGACCTCGCGTCATTGAGAACGTTGTCGTCATTGCAGCCGTCCTGACGCAGCAAACGAATCACGTCGTCTGTCGTCAAACCGGCGGCGGGAACGTTTTGTCGGTCGGCGGCGTAAGCGGTAATCGCCTTGACGACAGCGTCCAGACGGTCGGCGGGGTTGTTCAGAGATTTTGCCTGACGAATCGCCGACAGCGCATTAGCGGCGGCGTGACGGCGTCGAACCTGAACGGGACTTGACTTCATCATTCTGACAAGCAGAATAGAAACCAGCAATGCGATAAACGCAGTATAAATAATCCCGTTGACCCAAAGAAACGCCGAAGGCGATTTCATCAAATTGAATTGCGATTCGCGGAGCAGATTGACGTCTGTAATGTTGGCGTGAATGCCTCCCAGACTTGTTTTCCAGTTCTGGTCAGACGATCCGTTTCCTGCGTTGGGTGCAGTCGGCGCAGACATCAGCAGCGTCGTTCCCTTTTCCACCGTCAGGGGAAGGGGATTCGTTTTCATCTGGAAATACTCTCCGGTTTCCACGTTGAAAAATGACGCAGTAATAGCCGGGATTTCTCGAACCTTGTCGTTAAGCGGACGCATTGACCAGCTGAACTCCATCTGTCCGTCGGTGAGTTTATCTGTCGATTCGTAAATCTTGAAGTTGTCGGCAAAAGCCGGAATGGATTCCAGTTTCGGCGCGGTCATGTCCTCAAAAGACCCGGAGCCGCGAACGCGAAGCGTCAAGGTAATCGGATCGCCGACTTTGACTTTGTCAGGCGTTACAGACGCTGTCATATCAAACAGCCCAACGGCGTTGATGTAATCGTCCGGACGTCCTTTTACCGGCGGGGGAACGACGTTGACAGTTAACGCCTTGGCAGTAGCGAACAACGCCTCGCCCTGAAGACGTCCGTTTTCAAAACCAACCGCCAGGTCGCCCTGGAAGTTGACGGGGCCGAACTGATACGTCCCGGTTTTCTGAGCGGTAAAACGTCTGACAAAATCGAACTGCCAGTATTTCGTCTCCGTTCCGTTAGCGTCTGGAAGCGTTACTGTTTTCGGCTTCGGCATGAACGTAAACAGCGACGGCTTTCGAGAAGCGGAGCCGAACCCGAACCCAAAATCGAAATCGTCCATAATATCAAAAGCGGACATCGATTTTTTGTAGTCGTTGATAGAAAAGCCCCCGGAGCTGTTTTGATACGGTCCCAGCCAAACGCTCACGTCTGACGGCGTCGTCAGCCCGTCCGCGAGGTTGTCCATCGCCCACGGAATTTTCAGACGCACCGGATTCTGCTGAACGGTCAGAGGGTTATGGTCGGAATTCGGCTCAGGAATCGCCTTGATCCAAATTCGAAGAATGACGTCAAAACTCTGCATCGGATACAGCGGAGATTCTGAAACGTCTTTCCCGGCGCTTTGAGCGAGGATTTTCATGATAATAAAATCCTGCGCGTCTGCCGACTTCACAGTCAGAGTTCCGCCGCCGGCTGTCAGCTGACGCCCTTCGGTTTCAAAAACCAGCTTAGGCAGCTGAAGTTCGCCCGTTTTATTGGGAACGAGTTGAAACGTGTAGATATGCTTTCGTTGACTGTTGTCAATACGTCTGCCGTTGACAATAATTATGCTGGTAGAATTCTGGGGGCGGTCGCCGAGTTCGATCAGCTGAAAATCGTCGTTCATTTCCACCTTCGGTTTAACCGGGTCGGCGTCAATGAGCGTTACAACCCAGTCAATCGTCTGCCCTTCGTAGACGGACTTTCCAATCTTCTGCCCGTCAATCGACATGGCAGACTGCGTCGACGGCTCGCCCGCCATCGCCAGCGTCGGAAATAATAACGTCAGTATTGTCAACGATAAAAACGTATGTATGAATCTCATGATGTATTTAGGGAATAGGGAATGGGGAGTAGGGAGTAGGAAAGATTAAACTATTGCCTATTGCCTACTGCCTACTGCCTTCTATTTTACCAATCTTTTTCAACTTTGTCAGGGGGGTTGAGCAATTTTCGAAGTTGGGCTTCCAACTTCTTCCTTTCATCCTGACGAGCCTGAACGCGGCGCATCAGACCGTGCGCCTGCGCGTCGGTCAATTCCTCGTCGTTTTGCTGAGCTTGCTGCGCCTCTTGCTGCTGAGCTTCCTGCTCCTCCTGCTGACCTTCCTGTTCGTCCTGTTGAGCCTCCTGCTCGTCTTTCTGCTCTTCTTCCTCAGACTTCTTATCCTGTTCGGACTCGTCTTGCTCGTCCTGTTTTTGTTCGTCTTGATTCTGTTGATCTTGCTTGTCCTGATCTTGTTTGTCTTGATCCTGCTTGTCCTGATTTTGCTGATCTTTATTTTGATTCTGTTTGTCTTTATTTTGTTGATCTTTGTTTTGCTGATCCTGATTCTGTTGATCTTGATTCTGCTGATCCTGGTTTTGCTGGTCTTGATTGTCCTGGTTCTGCTGGGAATCGTCTTTGAGAATCTCTTCCAGTAAACGGAGCGCTTCTTTCTGAGACGTCAGAGCGTCTTCCAGTTTCGACGCCTTTAAGTCGTTGGCGGCGTACTGAACCAGCGGAGGAATCGACGGGCCGAGTTCGACCGCCTTTTTGCACATGTTACGCAACTTCTGAATCTGCTGATCCTGCGGGTTGGCAGAATTCGGGTCAACAGCGACGTCTTCCGGATTCTGCAGCGCGTCCAGCGCGTCCTGAAGATTCTCGGCGTTGTCTTTGAGCTTTAACTTTGAATTGCCGTCGCCTTTGGGCGTCGCCTTTTCCGGGGGAAGATGCTGAAGCATTGCCTCGGCTTTGGGAACGATTGTCTGAGTCCACGGAAGGAGCGACGTCTGCTTGAATACGTTCTCGTCCAGTTCTATCTGTGACAGCTTCTCGTTGGTTTGACTGTCGCTCTGTTTCTCCGCCTTTTCCGCATCCGCCTCTTTTTTAGAGGCGTTTTCTTTCTTTTTAATTTCCTTCTCGGTATATTTGATAAGCTCTTTTTGCTCTTTGATAGCTCTGGTAATCATCTCCTGCAGAGGCGACATGACCAGATAAAGGTTGTCAAGCGTCTGGACGCTCGCTGCCAGGGAATCCGCCGCGCCCTTGGAATCCTTGCTGTAAAGCTTTTCAGCCGATTGCTCAATTGCCGACTGCGAGTCTTTGACCCATTGTTCAATTACCGGCTTGACTTGTTCCAGCTGCGCCTGCTGTTCCGGGGTAAGAACGGGCGGCTGCGGCGCCGGCTGACCCGGCTGCGCCTGAGCTGCGGCGGCTTCCTGACCTGACAACGCCTTGAAAGTTTTGTCTTGAAGCAACTCTGCTTTCTTAATCGAATCCGACAACTGTTCAGCAGTCTGGAAGTATTCCTGACGCGTTACAAGGGAATCGTCTTTCAACCCCAGTCGAGAGCTTTTCGCTTTCGCCTTGAGAAGTTCCTCCTCCACGTCGACGGCGTACTGCAGCGCAGTTTTCTTTTCCGCTTCCTTTCTCAAGTCGGCGTCTTTCCAGGCGTCTTCCCATTCGCGGCTGACGGTCAGAATTCGTTCCAGCTTCTCTTTCGCGTCGGGATAGTCCGGCTGAGCGTCCAAGACGGCTCGAAACTGTTCCGCCGCGCGATTGACGTTAGAGCGAATCTTTTTCCGGACGGAATCTTCAACGGCTTTTGGGTCCGACCCGGATTCCTGATTGGCAATTTGAGCGTACAGACACCCCAGGTCGTATTTCGCCCGAAGCGCCATCGCGTCGTCTGCCGACCCGGCAACAGCCAGGTACGCGTCTTTCGCCTTCTCGAACTGTCCGGCTTTGTCCAGACTTCGCGCCAGATTGTACTGGCAGATTGTCAAGTCCTTCTTTTGAGCGTTCGGATTCTTCTGTGACGCAATCGAGTCTATAATCTTCTGATACTTCTCCGCCGCCTGAGTAAAATGACCCGTCTGGTAATCGTTTTGAGCGGACGCCATCGTCGGAACCGTTTCCGCCTGTAACATCTGGGGCGAAGCCAGCAAAACGAACAGCAGAATTAACGTCAATGGAGCGCTCAGCGCTGACTGTCGGTTTTCGTTTTTCACTTCCCGCCTCTCGTTATTCGTCTCTTGTTTTTCGTTTCTTGTAACGCGTTTCTCGTTAATCAAAACAAACACGATTAAGAAAAACATTCCCGCCGCCAAAAACCACTGGTACTGTTCCCGATAGCGGATTCGTTCCTCGACGCCGTCTGACCCGTGCTTGAGTTTGCTGAGCGTATCTTTGTAAACCTGTCCTAAATCGTAGTTCTTTGTTCCTGCTGGAATGTACACGCCGGAACCTGCCAGCGCGATTTGCTGCAAAAGCCCTTCGTCTGCCTTACTGAACACTTCCTGACCGTTTTTGTCTTTCAGATACGACTTGTTGCGCCCTTCGACAACGGGAATTCTGGCTCCCTCTTTAGCGTCGCCAATCGACATCGTAAAGACGCGCATCTTCTTTGCCGCCGCGGCTGTCGCCGCCTCAACCGGCAACGACTCGTGGTCTTCGCCGTCGGTAATCAACAGCATCGCCTGATCCCGGTCGGTGCGTTCCGGCATGGACTCCATCGCCAGACGAATTGCGTCGCCCATCAACGTGCCGCCTCGCGGAGCGGACTGCGTATCGATATCTTTGAGGGTTCGTTTGAAAAAGCCCTGATCCGTCGTCAGCGGGACTTTCAAAAGCGGCTTTCCCGCAAAGACGATAAGACCGACTCGTTCTCCCTTGAGTTCCTTGAGCAAGTCGAGACAGTCCGCCTTCGCCTTTTCCAACCGGCTGGGCATGACGTCCTGAGCGTCCATTGACTTTGACACGTCCAGAAGAATAAACATGTCGGCCCCGCGCCGCTGAACCTGTTCATAATAGACGCCGAAGCGCGGACGCGCCAGAGCGACAATAAAAAACGTTATCGCCAAAAGCAGACACAGCGTTTTGAACGCCGCGCGGCCGCCGGACAGTTTGGGCGCCAAACGCTTTTGAGCGTCCTGATCGATAAACCTGTCTAACGCCTTTTTGCGGCTGCGATAGGAATAATACGCCAGAGCGACGATTATCGGCTCAAGCCAAATTAACGACAGAATTCCCGGATTCTCCCAGTTCATTTTTTCCGATTATACTCCTTACGGAAGCGATCTGAATCGCGTGGTTGTTAGTAACACGTACGCCAAAATCAAAATCAGGCTTGCCCACAGCGGAACGGTAAACCATTCCTTGTAATGCGTGTACATTTGCCCTTCGATTTTGGACTTCTCAAGTTTGTCAATCGCCTGATAAACCTGTTCCAGAGCCTTGGTCGACTTCGCGTTGAAATAAACGCCGCCAGTCTCTTTGGCGATATTTTTAAGCGTCTCTTCGTCCAGACGCATAATTCCCTTTTGCATGATAACCCGACCGTTGGAAAGCATCGTCGGGACGTCCGTCAGACCATTAGATCCGATTCCGATAGTATAAACCTTTATACCGTACTTTTTCGCCAGAGCGGTTCCCTGTTCCGGGGTCAGCTCGCCAGCCGTCTGTTCGCCGTCGGACAGGAAAATCATAATCTTGGATTTCTCTTCCGCGTTCCGCAGACGTTCCACGCCTTCCGCCAGCGCGTCGCCGATGGCTGTGCTGTTTTCTTCCTGAACCAGATGTTCGTTGAGCAATCGCCCCTGATCGTCGTAAATCGGATCAGAGATATTCACTTCGTTCAAAACGCTGATTAACGCGTCGTGATCCAGCGTCAGCGGACAGCGATCTTCCGCATAGCCGCCAAAAGAAATCAAACCGATGTTGTCGTTGGGACGCCCTTCCAGAACGCCGTCTCCGATAACGAACCGCTTGAACACGTCTTTAATCGCTTCCAGACGATTGACCTGACGGCCGTTGACTTTGAAGTCCAGAGCGCGCATTGATCCGCTTCTGTCAACGACCATTTCAATAGCAATGCCTTCCGTCTGAACGCGGAATTCTTCTTCGCCCTGACGCGGCCGCGCCAGAGCGACAATCGCGCATACGCCCGCCAAAAAAAGAACCAGCGGTAAAAGACGCTTGATTCTCAAGGCAAACGTTACCGGCAAATCGCGCAGCGAACTGACGTCAGGAAACAAAATCGCCGATCTGCTTTGCCGTCGTTTCCCAAACGGGAACGCAAACGACAACACCGCGATAGTCCACGGAATAAGCAGTAAAAGCCACAACGGCGAATGAAATTCAAAATTCATGGTATATTAAGTTGCGAGTTACGAGTTGCGAGTTGCGAGAAAACTTTGTGAGGCGCTTTGCGTAACTCCTCACTCCTCACTCCTCACTCGCTATTCTCTTGTGTTTCTTGTTCCATCTCGATACATATAAACGCCTCGGCGTTATGGATTGCCGTATTGATTCCCGCTTCGCCGGGATCGTGTTGAGCAAACTTAACCATGTCCGCCGATTCCAAAAAATGCTTTAGTCGAATGCGCTCGACGTCGGAAAAGACGTTCCCCTGACTGATCTTGTAAAGGAACTCTTCGGTCGTCAGTTCCGGAGCGTTGATCAGCGTCGTGCGTTCGATAAACTCTCGGACGATGCCGGTCAGTTCCACGTAAAACATTTTCACGTCGCGATGTGCCAGCCCGGATTCCAGCAGGGCTTTCATGCGTTCCATCGCCAATTCGTACGGAGATTTTGGCTTTTCCGATTTGGACGATTTCTTTCGTTTGAAAAACGCCGACCAAATCATGACAATCACAATTAACACCGCCAAAGCAGCGATTATATACGGCAAAAGATTCTTTTTGACGTCAAGGAGAGAATTTTCAGAACCCATTCCCTTGAGATTGTCCTCGCTTTTAGCTACCTTGGAAACAACCTTGACGTTAAACGGTTTGACTTCAACGCAGCCCGGTTTGCCGGACTTGTCCTGATAATAGACGGGAAACGCAGGGACGACCTGATCGCCCAATTTCGTCGGACGCAGCGTCAGCCGAATCTCGTGCGTTGTTGGGCTGGTCTGGAGCGTTTCCGACGCTGCTATTGTCCAGGCGCCCCATTTTTTCGGAATCGGAGCTGACGGAAGAGCATACCCTTCCGGGACGTTGACTTTAATCGTCCATTTGACGTCCGTAGCCAGCGTTACATTTTCCAGCGGCGACGCTGACGACTCCACCGAAACCGCAGTCGGAGCCGCGTCCTTTTCGGCTTTGGGAGCGTCTTGCGCCCAGCCTGCCGACTCAAACGCCAGCAGAGCCAGAAGAAGATAAAACGACAGAATATATTTAACGTTCATAATTAGCAATTGTCAATTAGCAATTAGCAATTGGCGCGAAGCGTAAACTACTGCCTACTGCCTCTTGCCTACTGCCTACCATGCCTAATGCCTGATCCTCCGTTCCCTCATATCGAAAAATTTTCGCAGTTCGTCAACGGAGTCAGACTGCGTATCGAGTTTTAATTGATCGACTTTCGAGCGGCGAAGGCGGTCGTTGATTTGTTCGTCACGCTGTTTCGCGTTTTGAGCGAACAGAGCGCGAACCTTGGGCGAACGGGCGTCGAGTTCAATCAACTCTCCTGTCTCGGCGTCTTCCAGAGTTATAAACCCGACGTCGGGAATTTCGTACTCGCGCGGGTCGTTTACTCTCAGCGCCACCAAATCGTGACGTCGGTTGGCGCCCATGAGCGCCCGCTGGGACAAGTCGCCGTCAAGGTCGGAAATGAGAAACGCGACCGCGCGGCGTTTCAAAACCTTGGTCATGAACTCCAGCGCGGCAGACAGGTTCGTTTGACGCCGAACCGGTTCAATCGTTACCAGCTTCTGAATCATCGACAGAATGTACGACTTCCCTTTTCTGGGCGGGATGTATTCAATAACGTCGTCGGCAAAGGTAATCATGCCGATTTTGTCGTTGTTTTTCAACGCGGAAAACATCAGCACCGCCGCGATTTCCGTCATGGCGTCGAGCTTCGATTTGTTCGCCGACCCGAAAATCCCGGACGCGGAGACGTCAACGAGGAACATAATCGTCAGCTCTCGTTCTTCGCAGTACCGTTTAATAAACGGCTCGCCAGACCGCGCTGTTACATTCCAGTCTATATCGCGAATGTCGTCGCCGGGCTGATACTGACGAACTTCGTCAAACTCCATTCCGCGGCCGCGAAACACGCTTTTGTACTGTCCCGCCAACAGATCGTCAACCCGCCGATTGGCAACGATCTGCAATCGACGGACTTTCTCTGCGGTAATCCCGATAGAGGACAATGCCGATTGGCTTGTATTGTATTCATCCATAGTTGCGAGTTGCGAGTAGCGAGTTGCGAGAAAATTGCCAACTCCACTACTCCCTATTCCCTACTCCCTATTCCCTAAAATCACGGAACCGGCACCGCCTGAAGCACGGCGTCGATGATATTCTCCGACGTCAAACCTTCCGCTTCTGCTTCGTACGTTGGAATTATACGATGGCGCAGAACGTCGTAAGCGATGTCTTTAACGTCTTGCGGCGTAACAAAGCCGCGGCCATTGAGAAACGCTTCCGCTCTGGCGGCAATAGCGAGGTAAATCGTCGCACGCGGCGATCCGCCGTATTCGATAAGGGGCTTGAGCTTTTTCAGGTCGTAATCTTCCGGATTGCGCGTCGCCTGAACAATCGAGAGAATGTATCGTTTGATCTGCTCGTCGATATAAAGCTGTTCAACCGTCTGTTTCATGGACAGAATATCCGCCTCGGACAGAACCGGCGACGTTGTCGGGGCGACCGCGCCCAACGCCTGATTGAGAACCTGCATTTCCTCGTCCGGCTTGGGATACGTGATTTTCACCTTGAGCATGAATCGGTCAAGCTGGGCTTCCGGCAGCGGATACGTGCCTTCCTGCTCAATCGGGTTTTGCGTTGCCATGACCAAAAACAGATCGTCCAGCTTATAGGTGGAATCGCCGATGGTTACCTGCTTTTCCTGCATCGCTTCCAGCAGAGCGGACTGGACTTTAGACGGCGCGCGGTTGATTTCATCCGCTAAAATAAAGTTAGAGAAAATCGGACCCTTTCGGGTTTGGAAGTCGCCGGTTCCGGGAACGTAGATCATCGTCCCTAACAGGTCGGCGGGAAGAAGGTCAGGAGTAAACTGAATTCTCTGGAATTTAGAGTCCAGAGCCTGCGCCAGAGCTTTGATTGCCGTTGTTTTCGCCAGACCGGGAACGCCTTCCAGAAGGATGTGCCCTCCGGTCAGCAGCCCGATTAAAAGGCGGTCAACCATTGTCTTTTGACCAATAAGAACTTTGCCAATTTCCTGCCGCAGCAGCGTTAATTTCTCAGCCTGCTGAGAAACCTGAATGTTAATCGATTGAATGTCGAAACTCATAATATAAACTTGTAAATTAACCGTTGATTCTTTAACGACTGACAATCAGTCAAACTCGTCATAATTATATTATACCTTCCAATAGTCAATTTGGTTCGCAAAAAATTTTTTAAGAACAAAAATATGGCGAATGACATTCGCTACGCCTTGACTTTATTCTTAATTGAGGTACAATATATATTCAAAATGTATTATTATACCCTTTCAGGGTTGGACTCAGGAGCGAAACTATATGACTAACGCTGAACGCGCCGCCGTGTTAAAACGGATGGTTACCGTATTAAAAAAGAACTTCAAAGTAGAGCGTCTGGAAGCTGAACGTTCTCCGATGGAACAGCTCATCTACTCGATTTGCCTGGAAAACGCCTCGTTTTCTGCCGCGGACGACGTCTATAACGCTTTGACGCACAACTATTTTGACTGGAATGAAGTTCGCGTTTCCAGTTCTCGCGAGCTGGCGGAAACGATGAAAAATCTTCCGGAACCGGCTCAAACCGGGCTTCGTCTGAAGCGGATTCTGCATTACATTTTTGATCAGAAATACGCTTTTGAAATTGACGAAATCAAAAAGATGAGCGTTAAGGCGTTCAATGAGTACGTTGCCAAAATGGAAAACGTAACGCCGTTCAATTCCGCTTACGTGATGATGACCGTCATGGGGCGGCACGCTATTCCCGTTTCCTCCGGAGAATTTGAAGTCTTGGACATTCTCGGTCTGATTGACAAAAAAGACCGGGAAAAGAACTCCGTTTCGTGGCTCGAACGCGTCATTGAAAAGAAAAAGGCGAATGAATTCTTCTCGCTGCTTCATCAGTTGGCGGCTCTGTACGTTAAGAATCCCTACGGACGCAAAGTCATGGAGATTCTCGTCGCTATCGACCCGAAATGCAAGGATAACATTCCCAAACGCCGCAAGAGCGATGAAGAAGTTCAACCAACTCTTCCTGAATTGAATTCGACGGCGGCTGCGGAATCTAAACCTGAACCGGAAGTTAAGGCAAATCCTGAAGCTAAACCTGCAGAAAAACCGGAAGCGCCGAAACCTGCTCCCGAAAAGAAGCCTGCTGCTGAAAAGAAACCTGTTGCCGAGAAGAAACCGGCAGCAGAAAAGAAACCTCTTGCAGAGAAGAAGCCCGCAGCCGAAAAGAAACCGGTCGCTGAGAAGAAACCTGTTGCTGAAAAGAAAACTGCTGCAGAAAAGAAGCCCGCTGCGGCTAAAAAGACAACAGTGGAGAAAAAGCCTGCTGTCGAGAAGAAGCCTGTCGCTGTCAAAAAGACAACCGCTGAGAAGAAACCTGCTGCGAAAAAGCCGGCTGCTGAGAAGAAGCCTGCCGCTGTAAAGAAGACGACTCCTGAAAAGAAGTCCGCTCCGGCTAAAACAGCGGAAAAGAAAACGGCGGCGACAAAGTCAACTACAGCCAAGTCCGCTCCAGCCAAGAGCGCAAAACCCAAGACCGAAGTCAAGACTGCTAAATCCAGTTCCGCTCCGGCGAAGAAGCCCGCGGCTAAAAAGACGGAAACGTCCAAGGCGTCCAAGACTCCGGCTGCCAAAACAACAAAAAAGTCTAAATAGTTCAAAACTTTGCTTGAGGTTGAAATCGGCAAACGCGCTGTTCGCTGATTTCAACCTTCCGAGCGTTTTACGATAAATAAATGAAATTCCATTTACTGTATATAAAGCTGGTTCGCATAGCGCGTCTGTTTCCAGGAATAGTATTATTCCTTTGGATAACGTCGTCATGCGCTCTTTTCTCTCAGGATTCAAATCCGGAAACCGCTCCTGCTCTGTCCAATAACGCCGAACCGTTAGTCTTGCCCGGCGTTTTCCCATGGGACGACCCCGTCAAACCAATGTCTCGCGTACGCACTCTTTCTCCTCAGGAACAAGACAAGGCGCAAGCGCGAATTCTGTTTTCCGCCGCCCGAGATCTGGAACGGCGAAGCGAAGTTCATAAAAAGTTTTACGGAGACGATTTTCCAAACGAATCAAAAAATTCTCAACGAATTAAATATTCGTCATATCAAAAACGTTTGCTGGAAGCGCAGGCGTTAAAAAATTATCAGCGCGCAGCGCGTCTTGACCCGAATACGACAACGTCCATTCGAATTGTTGAAATGGCGTGTCTTCGAGAACAGTACGATTTGGCGGCTCGATACGTAGACGAAATGTACTATCAGCAGCAGCCCGTCGGAGGAATAGACCCGATGCTGCTGCGTCAGCTGGCTTCCGGACTCGTTCGCATTGAAGAAGTGGAAGAGGCGTATAAACTCTATAAGTCGATGCTGGAAAAGCTCGGTTCGCGATTTGATCCGCAAGCGGTTGTTCTTAATTATGAAACAGCCCGCTGCGCCTATTTGGCGGAGGATTACGCTCAGGCGTCGGATTGCTTTGAATTCGTCTATCGCGCCGCCAAAGACCCGAAAGAGTTCGGTCTTCCTCCTCGTCTGATTGACGCTTTGCAAATTGAAAAGGCGGATACGCTCCGCTTGGCGGCGGACGCTTTTTTGATGGACAACCGTTTTGAAAGAGCGGAACTGTTCTTTGAAATGGCAGACAAGCTCAATAGAAACGCGCCTGTTTTGGCGTATCATAAAGCTCGAATCGCTTTGGCAAGAAAAGATTTTGACGCGGCGAAAAATTACCTCGTTGAAGCGTTAAAGGGAGACTTGTCCGGCGAAGGACAAGAGCCGATGTTTCTTCTGGAAGAACTGGCAGAGAAAATGCATCAGCCGGAATTTGTCGACCAGACGCTTCAAACGCTTGTCGATAAAATCACCCAGAAAGTTCAGACGCTTCAAAAGAAAATGGCGTCGTCTTCACAGTTAAAGAAGCTTCTTACCAGTTTTGACAACGACGTTTGGGAGTACTATTGTGACTCGTTGGCTAAAAAGGACAAAAAAGACGAGGCGATAAAACTGCTCAAACGTTATTATAACGTCAAGCCCAATAACGATATGCTTAACAAGACGATCCAGTATCAGTTGGAAACGGGTCGTTTTTCAGACGCCTTCGATACGATAGCTCGTCTGTTCAAGGTGAATGGCAGTATCGGTTCAATTTCGGGAACGACGTCAACATTTCTCAAAGACGATGAAAACCGCCAGGCTTTTGCTGCCGCGGCGGCAGACGCTCAAAATAAAATTCTTGCAGACGCCGCCGATAACGGCTACCATATCGAAAAAGGCTGGTCAGTATTCCATGCCGGCGCTGTCAGCATGGCGCTTATGGGCGCTTATCAGCGTTTTTCCGCTCCCAATAGGGCGACGTCGCCAGACGACGAATCTTCCGACGCCAGACCGGAAAGCGTTCACATTACAGAGATTCGCCCGTTTGTAGAATATGCGATGTCGAAAGGCGTTGTCCCTCAGATGACGCCCAAACGCAAAAACGCCATTGAATCGGCTCTGTCAAAAGCGTCACAGCTAATAGCGGGCGGAGACGATTCCGAAGATATGGTTCTTCCTCCCGGCTCGCTCAATGGTCAAAACATTGGCATGACGTGGGGTTTATGCCTCTTGCGAGATTACCAATACGCGTCCGCCGTCAAGGCGTTTAACGACGTTAAAAAATGGTTTTCAACGAAAAAGGGCATCAACGGCTGCAATTACTATCTCTCAGGCGCGCTGATTCTTAACAAACAGTACGATGAAGCAATTGAGAAGATAGACTCCTGTCTCAAGAACTCGCCTGACTACATCGAATTCCTCGTCCGAAAGGCGTGGCTGTTGTATTTGTCTGACAGGATAGACGAATCAGAGGCTCTTTACGAAAAGATTATTGCTGACAACGTTGACAACTACGAAGACGACCTGGTTCAGGAAAACGTTTCGGAAGCGCGTCATTCGCTTTCCGGCATTTACGACCTTCGCTGCGCCGATCCCAATCTGGACGAATCCAAAAAGAAGGATTATCAAAAGAAAAGCCTGGAGTTGCTGGAACAGGTTCTGGACGAATACCCCGCTTCTCTGATTGCCATGAACTCTCTGGCGTACATGCAGGCGGAGCAAAATATCAATCTGCACCGCGCTGAAAAGATGTCGCGCCGCACCATAGAAGAAGAGCCTAAAAACGCCGCTTATCTGGATACGTTGGGCTGGATAGAGTATCGAATGCAAAAATACGACGAAGCCATTGATTTGATTCAGCGCAGCTTAAAAGAATATCAAGACCCGCTGGTTTACGATCATTTGGGCGACGTTTATGCGGCGAAAAACGATCAGGACAACGCAAAGTCCGCATGGAAAAAGGCGTTGGAACTGATCGACAACGAAGTGGAAAAGTCGCATCCGCATCTGCGGGCGACCCTTGAAAAGAAGCTCAACAGCGTTCACCCTCCATCAGAAGAAGAACCGGATTCGAAATGATATACTGAAGCTTTTAGCTTCTAGCTTGATTATTTTAGTTTCAGGCTTTAAATGTTAACGCTAAGAATCACAAATGCACAAGCTAATGGCTAGTAACTAATAGCTAGCAGCTTATTTTTAACAAATCACTTAACCACAAATTATAGAAAGAGGTAAGACAACATGTCAGGACATTCACATTGGGCTGGAATCAAACACAAGAAAGCGCTGGTCGATAACAAACGCGGACGTCTGTGGAGCAAACTTTCCAAGGCGATCATCGTCGCTGCCAAAGCGGGCGGCGGGGACATTGACACCAACCTCAAACTTCGTTACGCCATTGACGAAGCCAAGGCGGTCAGTATGCCGAAGGAAAACATTCAGCGCGCCATCAAAAAGGGAACCGGCGAACTGGAAGGCGGCAACCTTGACGAACTGATGTACGAGGGCTACGGAGCAGGCGGAAGCGCCGTTATCGCTGAAGTCCTTACCGACAACCGCAACCGAACCGCTCCGGAAATCCGCAAGATTTTCGAAGTCTGCGGCGGCAAGATGGGCAACCCCGGCTGCGTAGCGTTCATGTTTGACCGCAAAGGTCAGTTCCACATTCCGGTTGAGCAGATGCCGGACGAAGACGCCATGACGGAACTCGTTCTCGACCTGGGCGGCGAAGACTGCACGATTGAAGAAGATTACGACGACAACGACAACCTCGTTAAGTACTATAATGTTCTTTGCTCGACCGATGATTTCGGCGCCATGATGCAGGCGTTTACCGACAAGGGCTTGCACCCGACGAAGTCGCAGATGGTTCGCATTGCAACCAACACGGTTGAACTGGGTCTGGACGACGCCCGCAAGGCGCTCAAGCTGTTCGATCGTTTGGACGAACACGACGACGTTCAGAACGTCTTCGCCAACTTCGTCATTCCGGAAGACGTCCAGAAACAGCTGGATGCGGAAGAAGAGTAATATAGATACTTTTTGACGACCCCCGGGAACGTGAGTTCCTGGGGTTTCTTTGGAAATTCTGATCCAAACTACCAGAAATCTGCTTAATTAGCGTCTTTTTTTGTAACCAAAAATTTTACGAAATATTTGTTCTAAATACTTGACATCTATTTAGAGATAATTTATAATATAATAGTTCTGAGTTTTGAGATTCGGGTTAGAATCTGCTTTTCTCAGAACGCGGATATTTCGAACTAACAAATAACTATTAACTCAGAACCTGGACCTTACCATGAAAAGTCGCATTTTATTATTGTTGACGGCGGTCTTTACCCTCGTCGTTGGAATAGAATCCGTTTTTGCGCAAAACGTTTTGCCATCTCAAACGCTCAAGGGTGAAGATTTTATTACTCGCGACGGCGTTCAGCTTGTCGGTACGTACTATCCTTCTACCGTCGGGAAAGAAGCCGTTCCTGTTATGATTATTCAGGATCTTGACGAAGATCGCAAGACTCTTCATTCATTGGCTGTTTCGCTTCAGGAACAGGGCTGCGCCGTTGTTACTCTGGACGTTCGCGGTCAGGGCGACAGCAATAAATACATTAGAACGCTTCCCGGGAAAAACGACGTGATTGAAAAACCGCTCGGAAAAGTGGCTCCCAACAGAGACAACCTCAGACGCATGGTCGAAGTTGACATTGAAACCTTTAAGCGTTTTTTAAACAGACAAAACAACGACGGAAAACTCAATGTGAAAAAACTGTGTCTGGTTGGCGTTGGCGGGTCAGGCTGCGCTCTGGCGACCGCCTATGCTACGATGGACTGCTCCTGGGCTTCTCAAGGGCAGGGCGCTGACGTTCGCGCCTTGGCTCTGGTTTCGCCTCGTCTGAAATCCGGATTGGCGTCGATGCCATCTCCGCTGCCTAAAAATCTTAACAGCTTGTGCGTTTACATCTGGTATGGCGAAGAAGATCTTCGCGTTGCCAAAGAAGGCGAAGCAATCGCAAAGATGTTCAGACTGCAGCGACCCGGAGACGAAAAAAAAGAAGTCGTTGACAGACTCCTTTATGAAGTCAAAGTCAAAACGCGTCTTCAGGGACTCAAACTCATCACAGCGGAAAACAGCGTTGTTGAACGACATCTGAAAAAATTCATTGAAATCAAACTGCAAAAGAAAGATTTCCCCGCCTGGAGCATGAAGGAGTAATTCGGAATTCGGAATTCGGAATTAGGAAATAGGAATTACGCTTCGCGCCTCAATAATTCCGCATTCCGCATTCCGAATTCCGCATTAAAATAGCCATGACATTCAAACCAACAATCTTCGTTCTGACGATAACATTTCTGACCGCGCTGACTCTTTCCAGTCGTCTGTTTGCGGATGCGGTTCCAGACGCTAACGCTGTTTCCCAGCTCGTTGCTCAGCTTGGCGACGACGATTGCATGGTTCGCAACAACGCTCAGGAAATCCTGTTGGGTTTTGGAAACTCCGTTAAGGCGGAACTGGAAAAGGCGTTAGCGACAACGCAAGATCCGGAAATCTATCAGCGCTTGCAGTTTATTCTTCAGTCCATTCCCGTTGTTTGGGACGAGCCGGGAGACGAACCAGAGCTGTCGAAGTTTATTCAGCAATATCGTCGCGCAAGCTGCCTTTCCAGAATGATTGTTATGGAGGAACTGCGCCGGCTGCCGATAGAAATTCAGATTAAAGCGCTGGATAGAATTTTGCAGAAAGAGCAAAACAAAGGAACTGCTCTTTTTGCCGCCATGGCTATATGGTACTGGCGTCCGGAATCTGACAGCCCGCAATACGCTCAAATAACCCGGTATGTCAACGACGCCTGGAAAGATTCCAAAAGCGCGGCGCTTAAAAATCTGTATTATCTTGTTAACTACAAACAAATCAGAGCGGAAGCGACTTTATGGTTTGACAATCAGCTTCAAAACACAGTCGATTTGAATCGCATCCCGTCAAAGTCTGCTGAACTGATTCCGGAATACGTTGGAACCATTTTGGCTGAATTCGCCCGACGGGAAGCGGAATCGCTTGTGCCAATCGACGAACTTCCAGACAGAAAACGAATTAAATTCCCAGCGCCAAAATTTGGGACGTCTTCGTCGGTTGTTATTGTCAATGGCGTAGTTCAAAAACAGTTTTGTGTTCGCGGTCAGGTTCTCTCTGCACTGTCAAATTCCAGTATGGCAGGCGCCCAAAGCTTGTCAACGGCTTCGGTTATTCCGCTGCTCGGTCCGATTTATCTGTCTCACCGCGGAATGGAAAATGACGCTGACGCCTGGCTGAAATGGGAATTGTCCAATGCAAGAAACGTTACAGTCCTGCTGCACAGGACAATTGCGGAAACTCTTCATGAATACGGTCTTGATAAAGCAGCCGCAGACTTTTTGGAGTCAACAATCGCTGACAACAACTCAACAAACAAAGAACAGATTCGGATTCTGTCCACGGACGACAAAGGACGCCTTGGGTATTTTCGCGCCTGTCAGGCAAAACAGGAAAACAAACCGGATAAACAATGGGAATTTCTCAAGGAATCCTTAAAAGCGGATAAAGAAGAATTAGACTCTCTGATTATGCAATGGGAGCTTTGTCAACTTCCTGCCGAGGAAAACAAAATTGCCGCTATTACAGACGAGGTCCGAAAGCAGGTTGATGAAAGCATCGAGAAGCTGCTTTCAGAACTGAATGAAGACATTATCAACAGCGGCACGGATTCGTATACCCAGCTCAATAAATACGCCTGGTTGGCAGTCAAAACAAACCGGCATTTGGATAACGCCCTTAAATATTCCAAAGAAGCTGTTGAGATCAATCCAACGTCTTCTGCCTGTATTGATACGTTGGCTCACTGTTACGCCGCTAACGGCGATTTAGACAAAGCCGTCGAATTCCAAAATCAGGCTGTTGCATTAGAACCCATTTCACAAGTGTTGTATAACAATTTGTTACATTTCAAGGAACTTAAAGAAAAAGAGACAATGAAAGACGACAATTAGGCGAGCTGGGGCGCGTTAGTCCCGGAAAAACCGCGCAGCGGTCAAATAATTACGAATCAAACTGCGTAACTTTGCTGCGTTTCACGCCCACGGGTTTACACCCGAGGTTCGCCCAGGTTGTCGTTTTGTTACAGCCTTTCATTCACTCGCAACTCCTAACTAATTCGTTACCTATCATGACTCATCGCAACTCATTCCAATTCCGTTTCGCCTTTACCCTGGTCGAACTTTTGGTTGTTATGACTATTATCGGAATTTTGATGGCAATGCTGCTTCCTGCTATCAATGCCGCCCGGGAGAATGGCCGTCAGCTTCAGTGCCAAAACAACCTCAACCAGATCGGCAAAGCCTGTCAAAACCACATCACCACAAAAGGCTCGTTGCCTTGTGGCGGAAAGTACAATTACATCGGCCAAGCTGAGTTGGACGACGACGGAGGAAAGGGTTCAACTGAAAAACAGGTTGGCGGCTGGATTTTCAATCTTCTGCCGTATGTTGAACAGAACTCCCTGTATCAAATGACAAGACAAGGCGATGTCGCTCGTGGACGAGTTGCTGCAACGCCGATCCCGTTGTTTTATTGTCCCTCACGCCGCAAGGCGCAGGGGTATCCGATGGATTCGTCTTCTAAGCCGGCAAATATGTCGGTTGAAAATGTGAAAGACGGATTGTACGGTAAAACCGACTATGCTGCCAACGGGGGAAATTCAAATAATATCTTCCAGGGAGCTGAAGCGGCAACAATCGCTTCAAATGAACAGCTTTCTGGAGTCGTTCGTCCGATGAAACCTGTCTCTGACAAAGAGATTCGCGACGGCAAATCGCATACGATTCTTGCTGCTGAAAAGTACCTCCCGCCAGAACAATACGAAACCGGTTCGAATCCGGGCGACAAATCTGTCTGGCTGGTCGGTTGGAGTATTGAAAACATTCGATTCGCTCCGTATTTTAACGGTCAAACCGGAAAACCGGAACTGTACACCGGCTGGGAAACAAAGAGTCCTACCTGTGATGAAACCGCCGAGGGCAACAAAGTCAGAATGCCAAGACCGGATACGCGCGGAGAAGGGCTTTCAGGCAACGTTATCAATTTTGGCGCCCCGCACTCGTCCTTCATGCAAGCTGTTATGGTTGACTCCTCCGTCAGACAAATTAAATACGCCATCAATCCTAAAGTCTTTGGATGTCTGTGCAACCGCGCTGACGACGTCGGAATTAACCCGATGGACTTGAATTAATTAGGAATTCGGAATTAGGAATTCGGAATTACGCTTCGCGCCTCAATAATACTATGTTGATCGCGAAGCGTTATTAATAAATCCGCATTCCGAATTCCGAATTAAATAAACACCAATGCCAAATCCCCGCCAATTTTCATACGTTCTCACTCTCGCCGTCCTGCTGACGGTGGCGTTTTCGTGCGACGCCGTTGCGGACTCTGCCGATAGCGGACCGAAGCCGTTCGGTCCGATGTCAATGAGTTTTCTTGACGACGATACGCTCTTGATTATGCAGCAGGACGCCCGCCGGCTGGACTGGTTTTCTCTTACGGAACGGAAAGCTCTCGATTCTGTTACGTTGCCGGACGAGCCGCATTTTATGCTCGTCGATTCCGGGTCATCCAAGGCGTTCGTCTCTTCTGGATGGGTTAACGGCTCAGTTTACGAGATTGACCTGAATTCAAAAAAGATCGTCCGAACGTGGAGCGGGATTCATTCCCCCTGGGCGCTGGCAAAGACGACGCAAAAACTCTACGTGGGACGGCGGTTTCATAACGACGTTTTGATTATCGACCTCAATTCCGGGAACATGGAAGAAAAGACCATTCCCGTTGTTCGCGAGCCGACCACGATGGTTCTCTCGCCGGACGAAAAGACGCTTTACGTCGGCAACGCCTTAACCGCCGGACCGGCAAACAGCGTCAACGTTGCGACCAGTATCTCCCAGATTTCGCTTGCAGACAAGTGCATTAAGGAGATTCCGCTCGTCGACGGCTCCAACGTCATTCGCGGCATGGCGATTTCCCAAGACGGTCAATGGCTGCTGGCGGTTCATAATTTATCGTCACACCGCACGATTACCACTCAGTTGGCAGGCGGCTGGACAAGTCAAAACGGCTTGACGATTTACAACGTTACAACCGGCGGGGCGGCGGCGACGTATCTGATTGACGATTCCTATTTAGGCGCGCCCAATCCGTGGTCGGTAGAATTCTCTCCCGACGGGAAACTGCTGGCGATTACCGTTGCTGGAGGACGGGAGATTCAGTTCTTTTCCGTCGAGGCGCTGATCAAACAGGTCAACCGCGACACGCGCAACATGTCGCTTCTTCTGCCGATTTACTACGACGTCGGCTCGTTTTTCAACTCGGCGAAAAGAATTCGCGTTCCGGAGCTTATTGGTCCGCGCGCTCTGGCGATGAACGACAAGTACACCGTCGCCGCCGGGTATTTTTCCGACAATCTTGCCGTCTTTGACCGCGTAGACGCCCCTGTTGCCGATGGCGATTACAAGTTCCCTGCCAAGCGCTTCACCAGCTTTCAGCCGCGCATCGTCCCGCTCGGTCCTGCGCCTGTACTTAATGCCGTTCGACGTGGCGAGATACTCTTTCACGACGGCGAGGCGTCGTCGGAATCCTGGCATTCCTGTGCGACGTGTCACCCGGACGCTCGCGTTGACGGCATGAACTGGGATCTGCTCAACGACGGGACGGGCAACCATAAAAGTACCAAGTCCATGGTCTTGGCGCACAAGACGCCGCCGTGCATGGCTCTGGGCGTTCGCGCCAACGCAGAAGCCGCCGTCGCCGCCGGGTTCGTTCACATTCACTTTATGCCCCGCCAGCAGTCGGAATACAACGACGTCGACGAGTACCTCAAGGCGCTCGTTCCCGTCCTTGGTCCCGCAATTCAACCAGACGGAACGCTGTCGGAGTCCGCAAAACGCGGCAAGCGTCTTTTCCACAGCCCCAAGACCGGCTGCGCATCCTGTCACAGCGGACCGTATTTGACGGATTTAAAAATGCACGACGTCGGGACAGAGGCGCACAACGATTTCGGCGAGTCCGAGTTCGACACGCCGTCTTTGATTGAGATTCACCGAACCGGGCCGTACCTTCACGACGGTCGTTACACGACGTTGGAAGACCTGCTTTTCAAAGGGCTTCACGGCGACTTGAAAGGAGAACGGCTCAACCAGCTCACCGACCAGGAAAAAGCCGACTTGATAAACTATCTTCTGTCGCTGTAGGGAAAGACTATTTACCCCCAGATTTTTCTATTCATATCCCCACGTCTTTAGACGTGGGTAAAAATAATCATTCAAATAAGGGGGATAAAACACGGACCCCAAAAACGCCTCTCTCCCAATCCTCTCCCCGCCCCTGTTGGGGCGGGGAGAGGATTGGGATTTGTTCGTTAATATTTCATTTATGTTGTTACTATTCCCACACCTAAAGGTGTGGGCTACGATATTATGATTATTGTTTTCCTCACAGCTAAAGCAGTGAGGAAAAAGCGTCATAGAGTCAATACGCCATTTCTTGGAACTTACTCAACATCAGAATTCACGCCCTACAGAAACGTTTAATCTCTGCTCCTTCGTCTGTATCCTTTCCTAAGAATAGATATAATTATTACGACAATTGCCAAAAACAGAATCGCTATCGCGCCGTTAAAAATATAGTCGCGGCTTATGAGATATCGAATTATTTCCGGTTTAATGTCATTATCTTCATACAGTTCAAGCCAATAGGGAATCCACGTTTTATCTATTTTAGGATTGACGTTAGCGCCATGTTCGACAAGATAGCGAACGATTTCTAAATCGTTATTATCAACAGCGCACATTAAAGCAGTATTGCCGAATGTATACTTATAATTGACGTCAATGCCGTGTTCTACAAGATAACGCGTCATTTTTCGATTATGCTTTTCAACAGCGTATCGTAACGCATTTCCATAGGAATTCACAGCGTTGATATCGGCGCCATGTTCAACGAGAAGTTTTATGGCGTCGTAATCGTTATGATTCGCGGCGTAAAGCAGCGGTAAACAGTCATCCGTACCAGAAATTTCGACGTCCGCGCCATGGTCGAGAAGCGTCTTGATCTTAACCAAATCTCCATCTTCAATAAAAAGGTCCAAAAGAGGGTCTTCATCACACCATTCTTCTCCTAATAAACATCTGTTGATCCTTAAATTGACGTCCAACCCATTATCGACAAGCCATTGAAAAATTTCTTCGTCGTCGATTATATTTTCGTTAAATATAAACTGAATAGCGCCTTCTAAAGGCGTTGTCAGATTGTCTGCTTTAGAGTTTATATCCAGTCCCTGTTTAATCAACCACTGAAACAGAATCCAGTTATCGCTCCGGACGGCGTAATGCAATAATGTGGCGCCGCTTTCCGCTTTAGCGTGAACATCGCACCCTTGATTAACGAGCCATTGAACCAGTCTCAAATTGCCGCTGCCGACAGCGGGAAACAAAACCGTTCTGCCGTCGCTGTCTTTTAACTTTAAATTCAAACCATTCTTGACCAGCCACTGAACCAGTTCCAGATTTCCGCTTCTGGCTGCGGAAAACAAGAGAAGCGTACACTCCTCCTCGTCATTAACGTTAAACGTTACTCCCTGTTTTACCAGCCATTGTACCAATTCCAAATTCCCGCTTTCGGCAGCTGAAGACAAAAATACGAAACGGTCATTTTCATCTAAATTCAAGTTGCGATTAAACAAACTCTGCACCAGTTTCAAATCGCCTTGTTGGGCTGTCATAGATAAAATTGAAAAGTGTTGCGCTCTGATTTCTTTAAGCTGAGCGCCATGATCAATCAAATAACGCGCTATAACGGTTTTGTTATTGCGAAGAGCCAGCCGCAATAATGAGGGTTTAGAAAAGCTTTCGTCATTTTCCTCATTGGGACTGTCTATAACCGCGCCATGTTCTACAAGATAACGAACCATTTCATAATCGCCTGCTTTAACCGCGATATACAACGGCTCCCTCCCGTATTCATCCGGTTTATTGACGTCTGCACCGACAGAAACAAGCCATTTAACCAGTTTCATGTTTCGACTTAGAATAGCTTTTGGAAAAAGGTCCTGACAAAACTCTTTAACGTCACACCCATGTGCGGCAAGCCATTGAACCAGCTCCAAATTCCCGCTCAGAACAGCGGCGCACAAAACGTCTTTGTCTTCTAATGCGATGTCGTTAATCTCAGCCCCAGCTTCAATCAGACATTGAACCACAGACAACTTCCCCAATTGTGCTGCATAGCATATTGGGGTTTCCTTAACGTCCTCAGACAGATTGGGATCCAAGCCGTTTTTCACCAGCCATTGAATCATCTCACAGGAACCGCCGTCAATGGCGTAATACAAAAGGCTATAATTATTGACGTCTTTTTCATGAATATCAGCGCCCTGTTCAACAAGCCACTGAACCATCTCCAGATTTCCGCTCTGAACCGCATAGTGTAACACGGAATACTTCTCATCCATACGTTTCTCGAGATCCAATCCCTGTTCGACAAGCCACTTAACCAATTGCAAATTCCCGCTCCTTGCTCCAGAATGCAATAAAGACCTGTCTCTCATGGTCAAAACGCCGATGTCAGCGCCTTGCTCAACCAGCCATTGAACCAGCTCCAAATTCCCGCTTTGTGCCGCGTAATGCAGTACAGACACGCTAGAGTTATTTTGGACGTTAATACTGGCGCCCTGCTCTGCCAGCCATTGAACCAGTTCCAAACTACCACTTCGGGCGGCATAGTGCATAACGCTTAATTCTCGCCGGGATTTTCTATTGACGTTTGCGCCCTGATTGACCAGCCATTGAACCAGTTCCAGATTCCCGCTTCGGGCGGCGTAATGGATTATCGTGCGAACGTTATGACCTCGCCAAATATTGACGCCATGCATCGTCAGCCACTGCACCAGTTCCAGACTCCCGCTTTGAGCGGCGTAATGCGCGACGGTGTACCCTTCTTCAGTGATGACGTTGATGTCCGCGCCTTTCTCGATAAGAGTTTTAACGCGCTCTATATCGCCCATAAACGCCGCGTAATGCAGAACGTTTTGCCCTTTGGCTTGGAATTCAAAGTCAAAATTCCCGGTTTGAAACATCTCCTCAAACCGTTCGACACAGACTTTGCCAAAGCATTGTTCCGCTTCCTGAACGCGTTTATCCAAAGCAGAACCGTCCGCAAAACACACGCCCGCGGCGCTTATCATAAGTAGAACGAAAAAGGAGAGAACGGCTTTTCGGAGCGTCATTGGACTTACTATTTTATATAGAGAGGAATAATGCACAAAGAATTGACTCCAACGTCAATTTAACAATAATTATAATTAGAATTAGATTATTTGCAATAGGGCGACGGGAAAACAAGGGCGAGAACGGGGATTACCAGCTCAAAAAAATTTTTTGAACAATCTTGACAGATATATCGTATATGATATAATAGAGACATGAAATATCAAATACGTTTTTACGATTTGCCTAAAAGTCAAAAAGTTCCTATTGAGGATTTTTTGGAAGAATTGAGGCGCGACAATCCTAAGTTACACATCAAAACAGTTCGTAACTTGGAATTGCTGTCCGATTACGGTTCGGATTTAGGCGCTCCATTTATTAAATACCTTGAGGATGGCATTTACGAATTACGGAGCGTATTTGGATCAAATGCTACTCGTATTTTTTATTTCTTCTTTTCCAAAGAAGAAAATGTTATTGTATTAACAAACGGTTTTTTGAAAAAAACACAAAAAACCCCTATTCACGAATTAGAAAAAGCTAAACAATATAAATCAGAATACGAATCAAGACAATCATGACCAAAACATTTGAACAATATCGAGAAAAACTTTTGAACGATCCGGAATTTGTTGAACAGTACGATCAGTTTGAACCTGAATACCAGCTGGTTCGTCAGATCATTGAAGCTCGCATTGAACAAAAGCTGACTCAAAAGGAACTGGCTCAACGAATCGGAACCAAGCAAAGCAATATTGCCCGGCTGGAAAGCGGAGCAAGCAATCCCTCACTGCAATTTCTCAAAAGGGTAGCGCAGGGGTTAGGCAAGAATTTGTCAATTTCATTCAAATGATTTTGGGAAATTGAGGCAATAGGCAAGAGGCAGTAGGCAGTAGGAACGCAAGCGCTTCAAAAACTATTGCCTTCGTGGGGTTCACCAACGGCTATTAATGTTGAACTGCTACTCAGTTCTATAGGAACGCTATCGCATCTTTTTAAAAACTATTGCCTACTACCTACTGCCTACAGTCAATCTGTCCTCCGCTCCTTGTCAAAATTCTCATTTTTGATAAAATAGATTATAATATAAAGTTGCAATATGTGGAGTTCGACGGCTTACCGTCGCTTTCATTACCATAACCGCCGAGAACAACAAAAAACGTAATTCGTGCAGATAACGCAATGAACAATAAACGAAAATTATTGATCGAACATAATTTGCACGAAAGACATACTTGGAAATTCTTAACTTTTTCCCTTTAAAAGCGATGTCAAGCCGTCGCACTCCAAAAATGACGCCCATGATCAATACGCTGTATCTTCCTGAACTTCGTGAAATGTTGGCGAACGACGACAAACAAGGTCTCAAAGAATTCTGCGAGGCGTTGCACCACCCGTACCAAACGGCGGAGTTTATGGAAGGGCTTACTGCGGAGGAATGCTGGGCGGTTCTTCGCTGCGCGGACATGTCCGACCGCGTCGACATCTTCCTGTATCTTCCATGGGAAAAGCAGGTGGAGATGTTCGAGACGGGCGATCCGAAAGAAGCCGGCGAGTTCATCGCCTACCTGCCTCCTGACGACCGCGTCGACCTTCTCAACGAACTGCCGGACGAAATCGCCGAACGAATCATGCAGATGGCTCCGGAGGAGGATCGGCACGATATTCAGCGGCTGTCGCAGTACGACGAAAACACCGTCGGCGCTATCATGACCACAGCCGTGGCGAAGATCACGGAAAACCTCACTCCCCGCGAGGCGGTCGAAGCCGCGAAAAAGCAGGCGGAGGAAATGGAAACGATTTACTATTTGTACGTCGTTGACGAGGAAGACCATCTTCGCGGGCTGCTCACGTTCCGGGAACTGATCTGTTCGCTGGGCAAGCCGGACGTCAAAGTGTCCGACATCATGGAGCGAAACCTCATCACCATCAAGCCGACCGAGGACCGGGAAGAGGCGTCGATGCTTGTTGCCAAGTACGACGTGCTGGCTCTGCCGGTGGTCGACGACGAATACCATCTAATCGGGATTATCACCCACGACGACGTCATGGACGTTGTTATTGACGAGGCGGAAGAAGACGCTCAGATCGCAGCCGGCGTTAGCCCCCTCGAAGGGGACTACCTGGACTCGCCGATTCACACGATCGTCTGGAAGCGCGGCATGTGGCTGGTGATTCTGTTTATCGGCGCGTTCTTAACGGCGTTTACGCTCGACCGATACGACGAAAAATTGTCGCAGGCGATCTGGCTTGTTATTTTCGTCCCGATGATTGTCTCCGCCGGCGGAAACTCCGGGAACCAGTCTGCGACGCTGGTAATTACGTCTTTAACCAACGGGTCGATTCACCCCTACGATGCGTTAAAAGTGTTCCGGCGCGAAATTGTAATTGGACTGTCGCTGGGCTGTATTCTGGGTCTGGTCGGGATTGCATACGCCTTGGGATACTCGTGGATTAACGGTATAGACGACTGGATACGGGTGGCTCTCATCTTGCCGATAACGCTAATTCTGGTCGTCCTATGCGGCTCGGTAATTGGGGCGATGCTGCCGCTGTTCTTCTCAAAAATCGGGCTTGACCCGGCTTTGATGAGCAACCCGTTTGTCGCGGGAATTATCGACGTCATGGGACTGGTCATTTACCTCCACGTCGCGTTTCTCTTCCTGCCGGGGCTGCATTAAATATAGAGTACTTAGTGCATAGTACTTAGTGCATAGTACGCAAGCTTTCATCCCTATGCCCTATGCACTATACACTCCGAACTACAAAAACAGGCGCATTTATTTTCAATATACTCTGTCAATATTCCCCCTAAAAACCTGTTTTTCCACAACGATATATTATTTTGAATAAAATTTTTAAAAAATATTCGTGGATTTTGGACGCAAATACTGGTAAAAGACTAAATAGATACTATAATATTACACATAGAGTATTGTAATAGGGTAATCCTGTACGATATATTCTATTAGCAGAAATTTCGTCTCTGACCAATGCGCGGGCAAACGCATTCCGGTCAGAGGTTTACAATATACCTTATTTAGGAAACCGGCTCGGATGGCAAAACCGACTTGGGAACAGCTGATTGAAAACTTCCCGCGTACAAAGCTGATTGAAGACGCTCAGTGGGAATCGCTCAAGCAGGAATGGCAGGATACCGCAGACGAATCCGTTAAGACGGACGTCGACGCGTTTCTGCAGTTCCTTGTGGACAAAGGCGCTATTACGCCTTGGCACATGGAAAATCTGCTTTCAGGGAAGTACAAGGGCTTTTTCCTGGGGTCGTATAAACTTCTTAAACACATCGGCGCAGGCGGAATGAGCAGCGTCTATCTGGGCGAACACACCATGATGGGGCGACAGGTCGCCATCAAGATTTTGCCTCGCAGCCGGGTCAGTTCCGATACAAGTTATCTTCAGCGCTTCATGCAGGAAGCGCAGGCGGCGGCTTCGCTTAACCATCCCAATATTGTAACAGCGTACGACATCGACAACGAAAACGGAATTTACTATTTCGTGATGGAATACGTCGATGGCAAAGACCTCAACGGGATTGTCAAGTCAGACGGCCCGTTAGACTACGCTGTCGCGGCAGACTACATCTGTCAGGCGGCATGCGGTCTGGCGCACGCTCACGAACGCGGGTTGATTCACCGTGACATGAAACCCGCCAACCTGCTGGTCGATCCCAACGGAACGGTTAAAATCCTTGACATGGGCTTGGCTCTGTTTTCCGAATCCGACCGCGCCAGTTTGACCTTGGCGTACGACGAAAACGTTTTGGGAACGGCAGACTATCTCGCCCCGGAACAGGCGCGCAACTCTCACACAGTAGACGCTCGCGCTGACATTTACTCCCTCGGCTGTACGCTGTATTTCCTTTTGACAGGTCATCCGCCCTTCACAGAAGGAACGCTGCCGCAAAGAATTCTGGCTCATCAGCAAAAGAATCCGCCAGAGATTACCGTTGACCGTCCAGACTGTCCGCCGGACCTGGTCGCTATCTGTAAAAAGATGATGATGAAAAAGGCGGATCAGCGTCAGCAGAGCATGCTGGAAGTTCAGGGGAACCTGACGGACTGGCTTTTGGTTCATGGATATTTGCCCAATAACGAATCCATGGACAATATTGTCAGAGCGCGCAACCGGCTGGACGAGTTACAGCGTTTTATCGAAAACCCGTCAGACGCGTCCAATTCTGGTTCCAGTTCCGGCGACTCCGTCGTCAATCTGGATTTCGGCTTTGGAAGCGGCGCGTCCGGCTCCGGCAGTAAAAGTCCAATCGGTCACACTGGCGACAAAAAGAAAGGCGGATCTTCTTCCAGCAACAACAAAAAGAAGGGAGGGCTTTTCGCTGGGTTCTTTGCTCCGGGGAAAAAGTCCAAACCAGGGTCTGGACGCAAACTCGGCAAACCCTCAACGGAAGATTCCAGCGTTGTTTCAGACGAACTGGATTCCAACTCGGCTTCGTCGTCAACAAAGTCGACTGATTTGTCGGCGTTGGTTGCCATGGCAGACGCTATCGAAGAATCGAGTGACAACAACAAGGAAGATTTCGCCGCGTTTCTGAACAAGACGTCGCAAGAGAACAAGCCGGCTCCAACGCCAGAAGCCGCCAATCCGAAACCTGCTCAAAAACCGGTTCAAAATCTTGTCAACGGACGTCCGGAACCGTCGCCTATTGCCGTTAAGAAAACCCCGGCGGCTCCGGCTGGCGCTCAGGAAAAGCCTGTAACAGGACAACCGGAAAAATTGTCTTCCGCACAAACCGCCGTTGGACAAAAAGCCGCGCCCAAGCCTCAGCAGCCCGCTAAACCTCAGCAGCCAGTTAAACCACAGCAGCCTGTGAAACCTCAACAGCCCGTTAAAGCGCCGGTTAATAAAGTTCCGGTCAACAAAGCGCCGCAAACCAGCGCAGCGCCTAAACCTGCTCCTAAGCCGGCTAACGCGGACAGCAAACAGGAAATCTCCGCTTCCAGGTCTGGAATTTCAAAATCAGGAACGGTTAAGCCGATCGGTACAAAGCCGGGCGACAAGAAACCTCATCGTCCTGTCAAGCGCCAAAAACAACAGGCGTCTTCAAAAACGACAATTATTATCGGCGTCGTTTGCGCTGTTGCCGCGGCTGCTATCGGCGTCGTTCTGTTCTTTGTATTAAACAAGTAATATGCCGCTTAACGTTCTGGACATATTAGGAGCAACGGGTTCCGTTGCTCGACGTCTGACGAATTACGAACCCCGTCCCATGCAATTGGAGATGGCTCAGGCGGTATACGACGCTATGGACAAAAACCATCATCTGATGGTTGAGGCGGGAACGGGCGTCGGCAAGAGTTTTGCGTATCTTGTCCCGGCAATGCTCAAGATTTCGGACAACCGCGAAAAGCGGGGCTTGTTCGAGGACATGCCAACGGACGACGACCGCTTGCGCGTTGTCGTGGCGACGCATACAATTCATTTACAGGAACAACTCGTCCAGAAAGACATTCCCTTTTTGCAGAGCGTTTTTCCAGACGAATTTTCTGTCGTTCTGGTCAAAGGACGATCGAATTACGTCTGCAAACGACGTCTTGCCAACGCGGTCCAGCAGGCGCATTCGCTTTTTTCCTCTGCAGAGGAAATTTACGAAACGGACAGGGTTTATCAGTGGGCGCAAAAGACCGGCGACGGTTCCAAGCAGGGGCTTAACCCCGTCCCCGCCAGAACGGTTTGGGAAGAGATCTGCTGCGAACAGGGTAACTGTCTGGGCAAGAACTGCCAGTACAACAAAGACTGTTTCTATCAAAAGGCGCGCCGCCGCGTGTTCAACGCCGATATTTTAATCGTCAACCACGCTTTGTTTTTCAGCGACCTGTCCGTCAGAATGGAAGACGGTCAGCTTCTGCCGAAGTACACAACCGTTATCTTTGACGAAGCCCATACGATTGAAGACGTCGCCGGCGAACATCTGGGTCTGTCCGTTTCCAATGCTGGAATTATGTATATGCTGGGGCGTCTGCTCAACGAAAACGGGCGCAAAGGCGTTCTGGCGCCAGCGGCGTTCAAATCGTTACATCCGCTGGTTCAAAACTGCCGGACGGAATGCAAGCGGTTCTTCCTGGCAATCGAGAATTGGCTGGACGAACGCCCCAAAAGCAACGGGCGAATTCGCGAGCCGAACCTGTTTCCTCACGATTTGTCAGACGCCTTGATGGAGCTTTCCATTCAGCTGACCGCGGCAGTTGGAATGGCTCCGACGATGGACATGGGACAGGAACTCGTCTCCGCTCATCAAAAAATGGAGTCGCTGGCTGTTACAGTCAGTTCATGGAACAAACAAAGCATGGACAGCCCGTCCGTCTTCTGGATTGACAACCACACAACTCAGCGGGGACGATATTTCGAACTCGTTGCCGCCCCGATTGACGTCGGCGCAACGCTCGACAAAGAACTGTTCCAGAAAACTCCGTCCGTTATTTTAACCAGCGCGACGCTGGCGACCGGACGGGGCGGAGGCAGCAGCGCAAGAGTTTCAACAGATTTCTCTCGCAACTCGCAACTCGCAACTCGCAACTCAATTAACCAACCAGAGCTAAAATACTTCCAGTCCCGCATCGGTCTCACCCGCGTCCAGTCGCTGATTTTAGGCAGCCCGTTCGATTTCAAAAAACAGGTGAAACTGATAATCGCGTCACACATGCCAGACCCGTCGCTGGAAAAAGACCGCTTTGAGTCCATGCTTCCAGACCGAATCGCCTATTATCTGGAACAGACGCAGGGGTCGGCGTTCGTTCTGTTTACCAGTTACGGTCTGCTTCGCCGCTGCGCGGACGCCTTGCGCGGCTGGCTGATCGACCATTCCATGACGCTCTTTCAGCAGGGTGAAGGCATGCAGCGCTCGGATATGGTAAACGGATTCAAGACGACGCCGAATTCCGTTCTCTTTGGCGCGGACAGTTTCTGGCAGGGCGTAGACGTCCCCGGCGAGGCTCTGCAAAACGTGATTATTACAAAGCTCCCGTTCCAGGTGCCTGACCGTCCGCTGATCGAAGCGAGAATGGAAGCGATTGAACAGCGCGGCGGAAAACCCTTCTTCGAATACCAGATTCCAGAAGCGATTATCAAATTCAAACAGGGATTCGGTCGGCTCATTCGCTCCCAACGCGACACCGGGCAAGTCGTCATTTTAGACCCCCGCGTCGAAACGAAACGCTACGGACGACAATTCCTCGACGCCCTCCCGGAATGCAGCGTCTATTATAATTAGGAATTATGAATTAAGAATGAGGAATTTGGAGTTAGGAATTAGGAGTGAGGAGTGAGGAGTTGGCGCAAAGCGCTGGAATATAGAATAAACTAACCATAGGATTTATTAATAAAGTTTTACCCATAGAGAATTATGAAAATTGAAAAAGTTTTTATTCTGCTGGCAGTGTTGTCTGGTTTTATCAATAGTTTTATAATGCTGTATTGTCATTTTCACGAGTCGCTTTTTGTATCCCCAGACTTCGTAGTATTCTATAAGGTGATTAATACAGTATTGGGTGGGATTATTTTAATTATGTTCATTCTGAGTTATGTGATTATGTTTTCAAAAAAGTTTTTCCAGAAAAACGATTCAATTAGCAGCGAACAGAAAAAAGAATAAGAACGTTTTAATAGTTGCTATTCCTGCCTTACAGTATTGCTATTCTTTATATACTCAAAACAATGACATCACAATTTGATATACAACTGTCGTTAGAAAGCGATTTTCAAACCCTTATAACCGCCGCTGACCGAGTTCGGCATGAGAACGTCGGAGACGCGGTTCATTTACGCGGTCTGATTGAACTGTCCAACTTCTGCCGCTGTCGGTGCGGGTACTGCGGAATCAACGCGGATAACAAATCTGTAACGCGGTACCGCATGACGGAAGAAGACGTTCGGCAGTCCGTTCCCCTGGCGATTCAGTTTGGATACGGCACGATCGTCTTTCAGGCGGGCGAAGACCTGGGGCTGACCGAAGACTTTATCGCTCGACAGGTGGAATGGATTAAATCCCTGCCGACGCCGTGGGGCGTTCCGCTGGCTGTTACGCTTTCTTTGGGACAGCGGACGGCGGCGGAATACAAGCGATGGCGCAACGCCGGCGCGAATCGATGTCTGATTCGTTTTGAGACCTCGTCTGAAAAGCTCTTTGCTCAATGGCATCCCCACGACCCGGACGGGCAAAAACGACGGCTGAACTTTCTCTACGAACTTCGCGACCTGGGCTACGAAATCGGAACGGGGTTCCTTATCGGCGTGCCGGGACAGACGCCGGACGACTGGCGCAGCGATCTGGAAACGATCCGAACCCTTCAGCCGGACATGATCGGCATCGGTCCGTACCTACCGCACCCTCAAACCGCTCTCGGACAGCTGCCGGAAAACGAACTCGTTCCGCCGACAAAGCAGAACGTTCTCCGAACGCTGGCTCTGTGCCGGCTTCTGTGTCCTAAAGCCAACATTCCCAGCACAACGGCTCTGGCTGCTCTGGATAAAACCCACGGACACGAAGACGGTCTGTGCTGCGGCGCGAACGTTATCATGCCCAACCTGACGCCGGGAAAGTACAGACGCCTTTACGAAATCTACCCGGCTAAAAGCAACACGGCGGAAGAAGCGGAACGATTCGACGCGATTCTAAAAGCGAGAATCCAGTCGCTCGGCCGCGTTGTCGGACGAGGCCCGGGGAACAGCCCGCACTATGCCAAATAGCGCTGTTTGTTTGACGTAAAGCGTACTCTGTTCAGGTCCTTTATTTCCTGCCGGGGGTTGAAAAATATCTGTAAAAAGGTATAATTCGAGGGATGATTTGAAAGGAGAACGCCCGAATTGAGTAGTATATTAGACGACGTCAATTATTACGACTACGACCTGCCGAAAGAGCTGATCGCTCAGCAGCCGCTGGCTGACCGCGATGCCGCAAAAATGATGGTCGTTAACCGTCAAACCGGCGAGATCGCCCATCGCCAGGTCGGCGATTTTATCGACCTGCTCACGCCGACGGACGTCGTTGTACTTAATAATACGAAGGTCGTTCCCGCCCGGCTCATTGGCGTACGCGTTCAAACAGGCGGGCATTGGGAAGGACTGTTTTTAGAATTGGCGATGGAAAGTTGCGAGTTGCGAGTTGCGAGTTGCGAGACGGCGGAGCGCCGCTCCCAGTCCACACCCCGATGGCGGCTGATCGGCTCGACTCGCGGCAAGCTCTTGCCGGGCGAACGGGTTCAGCTCAAAGACGTCAACGGGCAAGACGACGTCGTTCTCCGCTTTGAAACCAAGGCGCAGGACGGTTCCTGGACGGTCGTTCCGGAATCAGGCGAGAATTACCTGACGATTCTCGATCGCGTTGGACGCGTTCCCATCCCGCCGTACATCCGCAACGGGCAGATGGAGGAGTCCGACAGAAACAACTATCAAACCGTATTCGCTCAGGTTCCCGGGGCTGTCGCCGCTCCAACGGCGGGGCTTCATTTTTCCGAGGAAACGCTGGAAAAGATTCGTCAAAAAGGCGTCGATATCGAATACGTTACGCTCCACGTTGGAATCGGAACGTTCAAACCGATCAGCGTTACAAAACTGTCGGAACACGAGATGCACTGCGAATACGCTCAAATTGACGCCTCCACCGCAGAAAAGCTCAATCAGCGGCGGCGCGTCGGCGGGCGGCTGTTTGCAATCGGAACGACAAGCGTCCGGACGCTGGAGTCAGCGGGGCAGTCCGGCGAAATCCTCCCCATGGCGAAACAAACGAACCTGTTTATCAAACAACCGTATAATTTTAAAGCGGTTGACGCCATTTTGACAAACTTCCATTTGCCGAAATCGACGCTGCTGGTTATGATTCGCGCCTTCGGCGGAGACGAATTGATAAAAGAAGCCTATCGACAGGCGATTGAAAATAAATACCGATTTTATTCCTACGGCGACTGTATGGTAATTATTTAGTTGCGAGTAGCGAGTTGCGAGTTGCGAGAATTCAACACTCCCTACTCCCTATTCCCTATTCCCTAAAAGCATGAAAGAAGAAGACATCCTCGTTATTCCGACCAAGGCGTTTCACGACGCTGGTTATTTTCAGGGATTTTCCCTGCTCAAAGAAGAATTCATTCGCGGTCTGCTGACAGAAGAGAACGTTTCCTTCCGCCGTCGCGCCGACATGGAAGGCGACCCGTCCTATAAGCAGCTCATTCCGTACATGATTATTCGATACATTGAACCGGACGGAACGCAAAAACTGTTCCGCTACGTTCGCGGCAAGGGCATGGGCGAAGGGCGTCTGCACGAAAAGCACTCTGTCGGAGTCGGCGGGCATATTTCCACCGAAGACGTCCAGTCCCAGGGCGGTTCCGCCAACTCCAAAGGCTGGGAAGCGTACCATCTGGGCATGCTCCGCGAGCTGTCGGAAGAAGTCGAAATGTCAACGCCGTACAAGTCCACTTGCGTTGGTCTGATTAACGACGACCTGACCGAAGTCGGAAAAGTCCATTTGGGCGTCGTCCATATTTTAGACGTCGAAACCCCGGACGTCGCCGCCAAAGAAACCGACCTGCTGCGAAGCGGGTTCGTCCCGGTTGAAGAACTCATGAAAGACCTCGACCTGTTTGAATCCTGGTCGAGCATTTCCCTTAAAGCGTTGTTTAGTTAGTTGCAAGATAGCTCCTAGCTTTGAGCTGCTAGCTTCTAGCTTAGTTTTTTAGCTTCCAGCTTTAAACGTTAACGCTAAGAACTACGAAATTCCAAGCTAACGGCTAGGAGCTAATAGCTAGTGGCTTTCCCTATTCCCTATTTCCTATTCCCTATTCCCTAAAATGTCAATCGAACTTACTTCCGTTGCTGCTGCTGAAGTGCTCAACGTTATGGAAAACCAGGAACTGGACGCCGACAAGACGTATCTGCGCGTCGTGATTAGAAGCGGCGGCTGCAGCGGCATGAACTACGGTCTGGCTTTCGACGAAAAATACGACAAAACCGTCGACGCTATTTATCCTCAAAACGGCGTCAACGTTATTACTGCAAAGAAATTCGCCCAGTTTCTCGACGGAAGCTCCATCAACTTCCTCGACAACGCCATGGGACGCGGTTTCCTCGTTGAAAACCCGACCTTTCCCGCCAACGCTGGCTGTGCCGGCTGTCACCATTGATGCATCGTTGCTATTGTCCTGACCTGCCCGACGCTGGAATAATCGCCCTGCCTCCGGAAGAGGCGCATCATGCGGGGTCGGTTCTCCGACTTCAAGTGGGCGACAGCCTCGTATTGTTCGACGGCGCCGGGCGGGAAGCGCAGGCGCGCGTCTATTCCGCGTCGAAAAAGACGATAGAGGTTGAAATCGAGTCCGTCGCTGAGGTCAATCGAGAATCCAAACGACGTCTGACAATCGCGATCGCTCTGCCCAAAGGCGACCGACAGAAATGGCTCATCGAAAAATGCGTTGAGCTGGGCGTTGCCCAAATTCTCCCTCTGGACGTAGAACGCTCCGTCGCCAAGGCGGAAAAGCAGGTTGTTCAGCGGCTTGAACGACAGGTCATTGAAGCCTCCAAGCAATGCCGCCGCAATACTCTTATGAAAATCCTCGACCCGATGAAATGGTCGGAGTTCTTAAACCAGGCAGATAAGTTGCGAGTTGCGAGTTGCGAGTTGCGAGATACTCTTGAAAATGGTATCGAATCATCGCAACGCCCCGTTAAGGAGCCTACTCAAATTAAAATCGTCAGCAATAGCTATCTAAAATTGATCGCTCACCCCGGCGGAATCTCCGTTCAGGACGCGCTGACGAGAGTTGGAGAGGACGGCGACGTGCTGGTTGCCATCGGTCCGGAAGGCGGCTTTACAGACGAAGAATGCGCTTCCGCCGTCGATTCCGGGTTTGAACAGCTGTCTCTGGGCTCTCGAATTCTCCGTATTGAAACCGCCGCTATCTCTCTTGCCGCTCAGATTTGTAACTGAAAAATCTGTCATAACTTATTTTTTCTGTTAAAATAGAAAGATTATACGTCCTCATAATCCTCTTAAGTCGTACAATCGATTCAGAAATAATAAGAACTTTTTTTATTTTTTTTAATAAAAACCCTTTACTTTTAAATTTAATAAGCTATAGTAGAAATATCAAATGGATAAAACGCATTGGTTAGGGATAATGATGCGTTTAGAAAGATTTAAACGATTTTAACGATTTGAAAGGGGTAATGTGATGAGTTTGTTAACCACAGCTTTGCTATGCTTGACCTCGTTTGCTGGTTCAAGCGATAGCGCTGCGCTCTCGAATTATTTGGAGGAAGCTGGAAATCGATACGTTATGACTGATTCTCTCCCGTTCGAATGGATTACCGCCGCTTATACGGACGTAATCACAACTGACGAAGTCAAGAAAGATGAGGACGCCAAGAAAGACGAGGAAGTCAAGAAGGACGAAGAGGTAAAGAAAGACGAGTCCAAGAAGGAAGAGCCTAAGAAGGACGAAGTCAAGAAAGACGAACCTCAAAAGGAAGAAGCCAAGAAGGACGAAGTCAAGAAAGACGAACCTAAAAAGGAAGAAGCCAAGAAGGACGAAGTCAAAAAGGACGAGCCTAAAAAGGATGAAACCAAAAAGGAAGAACCAAAATCCAAATACGAAACCATTGAAATCAAAGCCTCAAAACTGAAGGTTGTTGAAGATTTCAGCGCTTGCATTATTCCCGAAGAAGTAACTCCAATTGCGTTGAACGTTACAGAATGGAGTAATTCTTTCCGCGTTTTGAGCGTTAAACCTCACGGCTCGAAAGTGACGAAGGGAGAAAGGCTCATCGAATTGGATCTGGAAGCGTACGACAACGCGCTGGCGGATTTGCGCCGCAGCGTTAAAGGTCTGGAAATCACGTTCCAAAAGGCGGAAGCCTCCATTGAAGCCGCTCGCAAGAATAACGAGATTGATCTGCTTCAGGTTAAACAGGGTATCGATCGCAATAAAGAAACCTGGCAGCACTTCTGGGACGTTGAATGGCCTACCAAGCTGGAGTCTATTGAACTCAACGCTCAATTAACCAAGACGCGTCTGGACGCTCAGCGCGAAGAATTCAATCAACTCAAAAAGATGTTCGAAGCGGACGATCTGGTTGAACACGAAGAAGAATTCCTTCTCAAACGCCAGAAGCTCGAACTGGAAATAGCGGAATTTAACTATAAAATTGCCGTCGAAAAATATAACCGCACCAAAGCTGTTGAACTTCCTCAAAGCGAACAGGACAACAAGCAGAAGTACGAACGTTTGCTCTCTCTCTGGGAAGCCGCATTGAAAGTCGCCCCGCTTGCAATCAAAGAAGCGGAACTGGAATTCGAAGGTGAGAAAGTAACCTTTGAACGAGCAAAAGCCAAGTTGGCAAAAATGGAAAAACAGCGGGTCTTGCTCGAATGCCGCGCGCCGGCAGACGGAATTTTCCTCTACGGCTCTTTTGAGAATAACAAGTACGTTGGTTTTGACCTTAACAGAGTTCTCCTCAAGCCGGAAGGACTTGTCCCGCTGAAGAAAACCGTTGCCGTTATCGTTTCCGGAACGTCAGAAGCGTCAATTACCATTCCAGAAAAACTCTGGAGTTCCATGGACATCGGGTTCAAGGGTTGGTTTACTCTCAGCGCCTATCCGTACAACGAATTGATGGTTACGCTCAAATCGTATACCGACTACCCCGTTGCGGAAGGCGAATACCAGGGAACGGTCAAGATTAACGGCGATATTCCCAATACCGTCAAACTTCTGCCTGGCATGAAAGGCAAAGTTAAGCTGGTTCTCAAAGACAAGTCCAAAGCGATTACGATTCCGCCATCCGCTTTAGGACGCGAAGGGTACACGACCGATCGGTTTGTTTACGTCCTCAGCGGCGACAAGGCGGTTAAACGCGCCGTTAAGACGGGGTACACAACCGAGAAGTCCGTTGAAATTATCGACGGTCTGGAATCGGGCGAGAAAGTCGTTAAAGACTGGACGAAAGTCGAAGAATAAGGAAACAATTTGAAACGCGATCTCGCGTTTCCGAAATAAATATTATCTGGTTTATCCCGCAGTTAGACGTCATTTGACGATTACTGCGGGATTTTCTTTTAGGAAAACAAGTTGGTACTTGTTAGCTAAAATATGGTTAATTTAGGGTCATTTAGTCCCACACGGAAAACACGGATTAAACAGATTTTCATCGATTAGTTATCTTTTCCCTGAAGTCATTATTATAAATCAATGGCTTATCAAATGCTTAGAATAATATTAAAAATAATGAACTTATATTAATCAATCGGTGAAAATCCGTCTCATCTGTCAAATCCGTGTACGGACTGACCCGCACAAATGCTCGACGAAAATATACCAAGGACGCCCGCGTACCGGGGTGAACGAAGTCTTTTAACAGGTTTATAGAAAAGGCGACGACTTTCGTCGCCGCCCTCCTTGATTTCTCGTTAGTCCTCAGCCGGAATCTTGGCTCTAAAAAGGATCATATAGAATACCGGAACGACAAACAGGGTCAGGAACGTGGCGATAATCAAACCGAACATGATCGCGGTTGCCATGGACGAAAAGAGCGTGTCCTGCAGCAACGGAATCATGCCGACGATAACCGTCATAGCGGCGACAGTAACAGGACGAAGTCGTTCTACCGCCGCTTCGACAATAGCATGATAAACGTCCATGCCTTTGTGCCGCTCTTCGTCAATCTGGTCCATTAAAACGACGCCGTTACGAACCATCATGCCCAGCAAGCTCATCGCGCCGACAAGAGCCATAAATCCAAACGCTTGGTGCATAACCAGCAAGCCAAACGTAATGCCGATCATCGCCAGCGGGAACGTAATGGCAATAATAATCGGCTGACGCATGCCGTTAAACAGCGCCACGACAATAATCGCCATGATTATCAACGCAATCGGCTCCTTTTTGAGGACTTCCGCCTGAGCTTTATTGGATTTTTCCAGCTGACCGCCCCATTCGACTGTATACCCTTCCGGCAATTCGATTTTATCGATTTCCGGCTTGAGTTCATTTACGAGCTGAGTCCACTGAACTTCCTTCGGGTCAACGCCAACGGTCAGAGTTGGGACCCGGTCGCGGCGATGAATCTGCCGTTCTTCCCAGACGTACTGATTGTTTGACGTAATCTGTCCCAGAGGAACGGATTCCATGGCGCGTCCCCAAATCGGGAGGCTGTCGAGATTGGCGATGTCGTTTCTTTCCGCTTCCGTTCCGCGAACGATAATCGGGAGGATGTTGTCGCCCTCGGCGTACTGACCGACGGGAATTCCGGACGACGCCCAGCGAAGCATAACGCCCATTTCCGTTCTGGAAACGCCGGCTCTGGAGCCTTTGGGCTGAGAGTAGTTGGGAGTCCACGCCAAGGTTGGCTGACGCCAGTTCGGCTGAGGCGTGTGAGTATGCGGGTTCTTTCGCATGATGGATTCAACCTGCGACGCCAGCTGACGAAGCGTCTTTTCGTTTGGTCCGCGAAGCCGCACTTCAACCTCAAACTTGGTTGTCGGTCCAAGACAATACTTCTGAGCGCGGGTAAACGCCTGCGGGAATTCCTTTTGCAGCCATTCCCCCGTTGGCTCTAAAAGATTGTCAACGTCTTTGAGCGTTTCGACGTTTACAACAAAATGCGCGTAGGACGAGTTAGGCAGCTCCGGTTCGTACGGCAGATAGAATCGCGGCGGACCGGAACCGATAAACGCAGCGACGTTTTTAACGCCCGTCTGAGATTTAAGATGTTCCTCAATCTTCTTCGCATCTTCAGACGTCTGATTGATTGACGTTCCTTCCGGAAGCCAGTAGTCAACCATAAACTGGGTTCGAACGGCGCGCGGGAAGAATATCTGCTCAACGTGCCGGAATTCAATTATTGACAGCGCCAGCAGCATGCCAATACCCAGCAAAACGATAATCTTGTGACGCAGCGACCATTCCAGCGCCGCTCTGTATCCTCGATAAACCAGACCGCCGTGCGTTCCTCCAGCAGCCGGCGCTACGTGTTTAACAAATTTGTAATACACAACCGGCGTCTGAAGCATCGCTACCAGCCAGGAGATAATAAGCGAGATGGTCAAGACCAAAAACAGGTCGCAGCAATATTCGCCCGACATGTCCTGAGACAGATAAACCGGGAGAAACGCGATAAAGCCAACAATCGTCGCGCCGAGGAGCTGATGGGCAACTCGACTTGCGCCTTCAATACATGCCTCTTTTCGATCCATGCCCTGCTGCATTCTGACCAGAATCAAGTCGCCGACAACAACGGCGTCGTCGACCAGAATTCCCAACGCAACGATAAACGCGCCCAAAGATACGCGGTGAAGCGTCATGCCCATTGGATAAATGACGCACATGGTCGCCAAGATTACAACCAAAAGCGAGCTGGTAATGAGCAGTCCGCTGCGCCAGCCCATGGCAACCATAACGACAATTGTAACAATAATAACCGCTTCATAAAGGTTTTTCATGAAGGCGTTAATTGAAATACGAACGTTATCCGGCTGATAGGCGATCGTCTGGAGTTCAAATCCAACGGGGAACGTCTTGAGGATTTCATTCGCCTTTTTTCGGACGCCGTCGCCCATCTCGATAACGTTGCCGCCAGGAACGGGAGCAATTCCCAACGCGACAGAAGGAACGCCGTTGACTCGGAGAATTTTTTCTGCCGGATCTTCGTAAACCTTTTTGACTGTCGCAATATCCCGAAGGCGAATCTGCTTTGATCCCGCCTGATTTTTCGTCGAAATCGTTTGCGCCAATCCCGCCAGTTCCGAATCTTTCAATAATTGAGCCGCCTGTTTCTCCACTTGATTGGAAACCGTATCCGGGAGAATCAGGTCTTCAATTTCTTCGACGCTTTCGAAAACGCCCTGCGGAGCCAGACGAATCGTCTCGCCGTCAACGACCATTTCCCCAGCGGACATTTTTGCGTTTTGACTTTGCAGCGCTAAAACCAGCGCGGCGGGCGGGACAGCCAATTCCGCCATTTTGGCGCGAGAAACCTCGATTTCTATAATCTCTTTCTGATCGCCCCACAGTTCAACTCGCCCAACCTGATTGACAAGCTGAAGCTCTTTTTGCAGCAGCTTCGCCTTGTCGCGAAGCTCTGAAGCGGGATAGTCGTTGGACGACAGTGCAATTACAATCCCGTAGACGTCTCCGAAATCGTCAACGACAATCGGAGCCATCGCCTCGGCGGGAAGCGTCAGTTTGGCAGTCGAGAGTTTGTTTCGTAAATTCTGCCAGATTTGCGGAAGCTTACTTGTCGGAACGGTCGACTGGATGTCAACAAAAACAATCGACTGCCCCGGCTTAGAAATGGAACGGATATGTTCCAATCCCTGCAGCCGCTGAACAATTCTCTCGACTTTGTCTGTAACCTCGTTTTGAACCTGTTCTGCGCTGGCGCCGGGATACATTGTCGCAACAACAGCCGTCTTGACCGCGAATTCCGGGTCTTCCAGACGTCCCATGGAGAAGTAGGAATATATCCCGCCCAGGATTATCAACGCAACGCAGAAAAATACAACGTTTCTGTGATTTATTGCATATTTTGGAAGCATGATTTATTTGCTGATTTCAAATTGCTGATTATTATTTGGCTTCTGACGATTCCAGTTTAACCTTTTGTCCGGATTCCAGGAATCGGGCGCCGGCGGAAACGATAACGTCTCCCGGCTTGAGTCCGGATTCCACTTCAACGCCCTCTGGACGAATCTGATGAATCGTAATCGTTTGGGCTGTAACCGTAGACGTGTTGGCATCGTAAAGCATGACTTGAGCTGTATTCCCCTTGTCGGCGTCTTTGCTGTCAGCCGGCGGAGCAATCATACTGCTTTGAGGAATTACAAAATACGGGTTGTCCCGCTTGAACGCCAGCGTAACAGTCGCTGCCATGTTGGGGCGAACGAGTACAAAATCCGGATCGTCGTTGTCCGGCAAGCTGACCGCCAATGTCATTGGGTAGGACTGCCGCCCCAGCTGAATCGACGAACCGATTTCCTTGATTTTCGCCGGGAACGTCTTGCCAGGGAACGCCTCAAAGGAACATGTGAAACGTTCTTGATCAAAATCCTTTTCTCGAATCAGAATCGATTCCGGAATACTGATGGAAACTTCAATTTGCTGCGAGTCCGACAGTTCGACAATTGCCTGACCGGGAACAATAACCTCGTGATTTTCAACAAACTTCTGAACGATAACGCCGTCAAATGGAGCTTTCAAAACGGTGTCTGCCAAGGCGTTTTTCGCCGTTTTCAGACTTGTCTTGATTCCGGCGATCTTCGCTTCCGCCGCTTCGATCTCTTCCGGACGAGCGCCGGTAGTCGCCTTTTCAAGCTGATTTTCCAGCGACTCTCTCGCGGCTTTGGCGACGTCGTAATCCATCTTGGCTTTATCGTACATGGCTTTAGACGCCGTCTGCGATTCCAGCAGGTTCGCCATTCGCTCAAACTGGACTTTTGCGGTTTCCTCTGACGACTTCGCCGCTTCCAGCTGAGACTTTAACGACGCTACGTCTTCCGCTCTGGCGCCGGTTTTTAACGCGGTATAGACCGCATTGGCTTCCGTGAGGCTGTATTCCAGACGCTCGACCGCAAGCTCGAAATCGCGCGGATCCAGCTTCGCCAGAACGTCGTCCTGATTGACTGCGGCGCCGAGCGTTGCGTTAAGCTCGCAAAGCTCTCCCGGAATGCGGAACGACGCCTTGGTGCGTCGCGCTTCTTTGGCAAAGCCTGGGAACGTTCGCAAATCCGATTCGTTGTTCTGTCCAACGGTAAAAACGCGGACGATTGCTTGATCCGGTTCGGGCAATGCAACCTTCTGCAGAGATTTCTGATATTGCAAATACAGGATGCTGCCGATTCCAACCAAAACCAACAGCGAAATCACAGAACCAATTATGGCGCTTATTTTTTTCTTTTCTGACATGGCTATTAAACGCTTACGTTATAAAGGGTTTGAAATATGGAGCCAGACACAAAAAACAGACTTCCTCGTTTCCCTGTATCTTCTAAATGCCTCCATTTCCTCATACTATACTATATTTAATTATTAATTATAACTCCAATTTTCAGCTTTGAGAGAGAATTAAGGCATTTTTTTATAAAACCTTATTTATCTGCATTAATTGACAATTTTTGAGATGCGCTTTTATAAAACGTCAAAACATATCCCACATTTTTAATACA
>JAZMZV010000161.1:0-17963 GCA_045586185.1 Thermoguttaceae bacterium
GATGGTCGCTCCATTACCGCCTTTCATTATCTTATAAATTAATATTGTATTCTCCCAAAAATCTCCCCCTCCCCCCTTGTAGAAATCGATAAAAAAGGTTTAATATTAGAAACATACCGGTATATTTAACAAGCTAAGCAGAGAAAAACAATTAGCTGTTTTGTCTGCTGGCTTGTGATGTTTTATTTTCAATTATCTAACCTTACCTTTAGGAGTTTTTCAGTGGCTGATCGAAATTTCGTAATGTCCGATGGAAACGAAGCGGCGGCGCACGTAGCGCATATGTGCTGCGAAGTTATGGCAATTTACCCGATTACCCCGTCCAGCACGATGGGCGAATGGGCTGACGAATGGGCGGCTCAGGGCAAGAAGAATATTTTTGGCGTAGTTCCTCACGTCATTGAAATGCAGTCCGAAGCGGGCGCGGCAGGCGCTGTTCACGGTTCTCTTTCCGCCGGCGCTTTGACCTGCACGTTCACCGCGTCTCAGGGCTTGCTGCTGATGATTCCGAACATGTTCAAAATCGCTGGCGAACTCACCCCCACGGTTTTCCATGTTTCCGCCCGTACGGTTGCGGCTCACGCTCTTTCGATTTTTGGCGACCATTCCGACGTTATGGCTTGCCGTATGTGCGGCTGGGCTATGCTGGCTGGCACAAGCGTTCAGGAAGCGCAGGATATGGCGATGATCGCTCACAGCGCTACGCTCAAAACCCGCGTTCCGTTCCTTCACTTCTTTGACGGGTTCCGCATTTCTCACGAAATCAACTCGATGGAAAAGATTACCGAAGATCAGGTCAAGGCGATGATTCCTCTCGATTTGGTCAACGCTCACCGTCAGCGCGGTATGAACCCCAACACCCCGACCGTTCGCGGCACCGCTCAGAACCCGGACGTTTACTTCCAGGCTCGCGAAGTATGCAACAAGTACTACGACGCCGTTCCGGCTATCGTTCAGGAAACGATGGACAAGTTCGCCGAAGTTACCGGCCGTCAGTATCATCTGTTTGATTACGTTGGATGCCCCGAAGCTGAAAACATCGTCGTCTGCATGGGCTCCGGCTGCGGCATTGTTGAAGAAGCGATTGAACGTCTTAACAAAGAAGGCGAAAAGATCGGTTTGGTCAAAGTTCATCTGTTCCGTCCATTCTGCGGCAAAGCCCTTTCCGACGCCATTCCGGCGACCGTCAAACAGATTGCCGTTTTGGACAGAACCAAGGAAGCTGGCGCTTTGGGCGAACCTCTGTATCAGGACGTCGTTACCGCTCTGGTCGAAGCCAAGCGCACCGACATCAAAGTTTACGGCGGACGTTACGGCTTGTCCTCCAAGGACTTCACCCCGGCTCAGGCGAAGGCTGTCTTTGACGCCATGAAAGCTGGAACGCTTTGCTCCTGCAAGAAGTTCACCGTTGGCATCGAAGACGACGTTACCGGTCTGTCTCTGCCGTACGACCCGACCTGGAGCACCGAAGCGGACGACGTTACCCGCGCTCTGTTCTACGGCTTGGGATCTGACGGAACCGTCGGAGCCAACAAGAACTCCGCCAAGATTGTCGGTACCTACACCAACCTGTACTCTCAGGGATATTTTGAATACGACTCCAAGAAAGCCGGTTCTGTTACGAAGTCTCACCTTCGTTTCAGCCCGCGCCCGATCAAGGGTTCTTACTTCGTTTCCAGCGCGACGTTCATCGGCTGCCACCAGTGGCAGTTCATCGAACAGGTCGACATGCTTTCCAAACTTCAGGAAGGCGGCACGTTCCTGCTCAACAGCCAGTACGGTCCGGACGAAGTTTGGGATCATCTGCCCATCCAGGTTCAGGAAGACCTGATTGCCAAGAAAGCCAAGTTCTACGTTATCGACGCCGCTAAAGTCGGTATCGAAACCGGCATGGGATCTCGCGTCAACACGATTCTTCAGACCTGCTTCTTCGCCTTGGCGAAAGTTGGCGGAATGTCTGCTGACGAAGCGATTGCTCACATTAAAGACTCCATTCAGAAGACCTACGGCAAGAAGGGCCCGGCTGTTGTCGAAAAGAACTTCAAGGCTGTCGACGCCGCGTTGGCTAATCTGTTTGAAGTCAAGGTTCCGGAAACGGCAACCTCCAAGATCGTCCGTAACGCCGACTTCCCGGAAACCGCTCCGAAATTCGTCCGCGAAGTTCTGGGCGTTATCAACAAAGGCGAAGGCGACAAGCTCCCGGTTTCCGCCATGCCTGCTGACGGCGTTTTCCCGACTGCCACAACGCAGTACGAAAAACGTTCAATCGCTCACGACATCCCGATTTGGAATCCCGACGTCTGTACGCAGTGCGGTTTCTGCTCGCTGGTTTGCCCGCACGCCGCCATTCGTATGAAGGTTTACGACGCCGATAAACTGGCTGACGCTCCGGCTGGATTCAAATCCGCTGACGCGAAGGGCAAGGATTACGCCGGCATGAAAGCGACCGTTCAGGTCTTCCCGGAAGACTGCACCGGCTGCGGTCTGTGCGTTGGATTCTGCCCGGCTGCCGCCAAGGGCGCCATTACGATGAAGAACAAGATCGAAAACATGGACGTCGAAAAGCCCAACTGCGATTACTTCTTCAATCAGATTCCGGATATTGACCGCGCCAAGGTCAACGCTGACTCTGTCAAGGGTTCTCAGCTGCTTCGTCCGCTGTTTGAATTCTCCGGCTGCTGCGCCGGCTGCGGTGAAACCCAGTACATCAAACTGGTTACCCAGTTCTTTGGCGATCGTTTGCTGGTTGGAAACGCGACTGGCTGCTCCTCCATTTACGGTGGAAACCTGCCGACCACGCCGTACGCCAAAAACGCTGACGGACAAGGTCCTGCCTGGTCGAACTCCCTGTTTGAAGACAACGCTGAATTCGGTTTGGGAATTCGTTCAGCCTGCGATCAGCAGAAAGAATACGCTGAATTCCTGCTCAAGGGCGCCGCTGAAAAGCTGGGAGAAGATTTCGTCAACGAAATGATTGCCAACCCGCAGAGAACCGAAGAAGAAATCGCCAAACAGCGCAAGCTGGTTGCCGAACTGAAAGCCAAGCTCGCTGGCGTTGACTGCGATTGCGCTCGCGCTCTGCTCAACGTTGCCGACAACCTGATTCGTCGTTCCGTCTGGTGCTTCGGCGGCGACGGTTGGGCTTACGACATCGGCTACGGCGGATTGGATCACGTTCTCGCCTCCGGCAAAGACGTCAACATCATGGTTCTCGATACGGAAGTTTACTCCAACACTGGAGGACAGGCGTCCAAGTCCACCCCGATCGGAGCTGTTGCGAAGTTCGCCGCCGCTGGCAAGAAGTCCGGCAAGAAAGACCTCGGCATGATGATTTCCACCTACGGAAACGTCTTCGTCGCTCAGATTTCAATCGGCGCCAACCCGAATCACGCCATCAAGATGATTCGCGCTGCGGAAGCCTACAATGGTCCGTCCTTGATCATTTGCTACAGCCACTGCATCAACCACGGCATCAACATGCTCGAAGGCCTCAACCTTCAGAAGGAAGCCGTCAAGTGCGGTTACTGGCCGCTGTACCACTTTGATCCTCGCGACGGCAAGGACGCGTTCCACCTGGACAGCAAGGCTCCGGAAGGCGAATACAGAGACTTCGCCATGAAGCAGAACCGATTCGCCGTTCTGGCGCGATCCAAGCCGGAAGCTTCCGAAGAATTCATGAAGGAAGCTGCGGAAGGCATCGTCAACCGCTACAACTACTACGATCAGCTTCAGAAAGTCAATCGCGTAGAAGACTAAACCCAACAGCTCCCGGCAAGGCGTGAAGCGATTCGCGCCTGCCGTCTGAGAGACTGACTCAAGCCGCGAAGCAGAGAGAGTTCTGTTTCGCGGCTTTTGTTTTTAAAAAATTTTTTCGATTTTTTGTATTTTTCAATCATGGAAGTATTTCAAATAATCTGAAAAAGAGTTATAATTGTAGCAGATTGTAATGATTTGAATAGTTGATTAACGTTTAGAATATTTCAGGAGAATTTCGATGTCCATTTTATTGACGTCAAAATATATTCGTCAACGCAAAGGTTTTACTCTGGTTGAATTGCTGGTCGTAATCGCGATTATCGCAGTTTTGGTCGGCTTGCTGATTCCCGCGGTGCAGGCAGCTCGCGAGTCGGCAAGACAGATGGAATGTAAAAATAATCTCAAGCAGATGGGATTGGGATTTCAAAGCCATCACGAAGCCAACGGCGTCTGGCCAGCCAGCGGCTGGGGATACGGCTGGATGGGCGACCCGAACATGGGGCACAGCCGACGTCAGCCCGGCGGATGGATGTACAATATTCTGCCGTATACGGATTACACGAATTTGTGGGAACTCGGTTTGAACGTTGGAAGCAGTTACACGGACTCTAACCGCATGGAACTCATTGGCGAGTTGAACCGTACGCCAACCAAGTTCATGAACTGCCCGTCTCGCCGCGCGAACAAACCGTATACCAACTATGCGAATCAGACTACGTACAACGCTGCAAAACAGACTGTTCACGCCCGAGCAGACTACGCCGTTAACGGCGGGAATTACGTCAATCCTCAGATGACGGTTGATTTGCCCAGCTGCGCCGGTTCCAGTTCGGGAATTTATTCAAATCCTTCCTCTGCCAAATGGAACGATTTGGATAAAAACTGCGGCGATATGGGCAACGACCGCAACTCTGGCATTTCCTACGTCGCTTCTCAGTATTCAGAAGCCGAAGTCAAAGACGGATTGAGCAACACGCTGTGCGTTGGAGAAAAATATCTTCCGACTAACGACTATTACGATGGAACAAACGGCTGCGACAACGGTCCGGCGTATCAGGGCTACGACTGGGACACAACTCGTTGGGGACCGGCGTTTGAGTTAGGCGATTCTTCCAGACGTCCTGTTCCGGACAATATTAAATTGGATGGCAATTTGGCGCCTATTGTTATTAGCGAGAGTACTACTCGAACGAATTCGGCGTATCGCATGCCAACGCGCGATGAAAAGACGTTTTTCCAGGACGCCTGCCCTCAGTTTTTTGGCGCGCCGCATTCGGCGTTTTTCCAGGGCGTTATGTGCGACGGCGCGGTGAGAAATTTCTCGTATATAACGGATCCTCGCGTTTTGGGGTGCTATTGCAATCGCATGGACGGCGTGTCGATTGAATCCATTGAGATTAAGTGAACTGTCTGCAACTATTTATTTTTTTCAAAATTTTTGTTTTTTTGTTGAATTTCTGTTGTGAACCGTATTCAAAAAAATATCAAAAAGGAGTATAATAGGAGGTGTAAAGTATTCAACTAGTATTCCATACACATTAAAATCTGATGTTTCCTTTAGTACGGAGAAACGTTCCGATGAGTGAACATTCATTTTACGATCGTCGTCGTAAAGGTTTTACGCTGGTAGAATTGCTGGTAGTCATCGCGATTATAGCAGTTTTGGTCGGTTTATTGATTCCTGCAGTGCAGGCAGCCAGAGAGTCTGCTCGACAGATGGAATGTAAAAACAACCTCAAGCAGATGGGACTGGGGTTCCAAAGTCATCATGAAGCCAACGGGAACTGGCCTTCTAACGGTTGGGGATATGGCTGGGTCGGCGACCCGAACATGGGCAACAGCCGACGTCAGCCCGGCGGATGGATGTACAATATTCTGCCGTATACAGATTATACGAATTTGTGGGAGCTTGGTTTGAACATTGGGGCGGATTATAAAAATGCCGAACGCAAAACGGCTCTGGGAGAACTGGTCAGAACGCCGACCAAGTGGATGAACTGCCCGACTCGCCGACCTAACAAACCGTATCCCAACTACGCCAATCAAGCGGTTATCAACGCGGATTATCAAAGCGTTCACGCCAGAGCGGATTACTGCGTCAACGCCGGGAATTTCAGCAACTGTACAACAGGATACGATATTCCCAGCGTCGTTGGAACTAGAGATAAAATATACGAAAATCCAGCAAATGCCAACTGGAACGCTTTGGACAGAGCAACCAGCGGACACAGTTCTTATACCAACTCCGGAATTTCGTACTTTGCGTCACAGTTCTCGGAATCGGACGTTAAAGACGGATTGAGCAACACGCTTTGCATCGGCGAAAAATACCTTCCGCTAGATCAGCGTTTGAACGGCGCTAATGGGTGCGATAACAACCCCGCCTACGTAGGTTATGACTGGGACAACGTTCGTTGGGGACCGGCGTTTGAAGGACAGACCAAACGTCCAGACGATTTTACAAGAGACAGTAATTTGGCGCCAATCGTTACCAGCGCCAGTATAACGCGCGGCAACGGCAGCTATCGTATGCCGACTCGCGATGAAAAGGGCTATTTTTCTGGATCCCCGAATGACGCCCCCCAGTTTTTTGGATCCGCGCACTCAGCGTTTTTTCAGGGCGTTATGTGCGATGGCGCAGTCAGAACGTTCCCGTATAATATCGATCCTCGTGTAATGGGCTGTTACTGCAACCGCATGGACGGCGTTGCGATTGAGTCAATTACTGTTAAATAAATATGAATCATCCAGCAACTGCACGCCATAAGTTGCGAGTTGCGAGTTGCGAGAAGGTGAAATATTGAGTCTCTCGCTTTTCGCTAATGTATATTTTTTCCTTTTTTCGGACGCGAAAGCGTCTAACATGCAGCTATGAAAAAATTTACCTTGATTGCGGCTTTGATCGCCGTTGTTGGACTGTCCTCGCTGGCGTCCGCCGCTGAATTCGGTTCCGTTTCCGCCAAATCCTGGGGAAAGACCGCTGACGGCAAAGAAGTTGTTCTCTACACGCTCACCAATGCCAAGGGCATGACAATGACCGTTACCAACCGCGGCGCGACGATCGTTTCTCTTACCGCTCCGGACAGAGACGGCAAATATGAAAACGTTGTCGTTGGATACGATTCCATTGAAAAGTATGACGACAAAACCCCGTATTTCGGCGCCTTTATCGGTCGTTACGGCAACAGAATCGCCAACGGCAAGTTCACCATTGACGACAAAGAATTCAATACGGAAATCAACGAAGTTTCCCACAACGTTACCCTTCACGGCGGCAAAATCGGCTTCGACAAGAAAGTCTATTTCGGCGTCCCGACTGTAACCCCGTTTGGTCCGAGCGTTAAGTTCTTCTTTGAAAGCAAAGACGGCGAACAGGGATTCCCGGGAACGCTGCGCGGAGTCGTTACCTATACGCTCACCAACAACAACGAGCTGATTTGCAACTACGTCGCCTTTACCGACAAACCGACCGTTTGCAACCTGACCAACCACTCCTACTTCAACCTCAGCGCCGGCGACCTGTCCAAGGACAACCTCAACGCGACGCTCCAGCTCAAGATTAACGCTGAGAAGTACAACCCGGTTGACAAAAACCTCATCCCGACCGGCATTGAACCGGTTGAAGACACCCCGTTTGACTTCCGCGAATTCAAGGAAATCGGCGAAGATCACGACGCTGACTGCGAGCAGTTCAAGTTCACCGGCGGATACGATCACAACTGGGTTCTCGACAAGGGCATTACCAAGGAACCGGAAGAAGCCGCCGTTCTGAAAGACCCGATTTCCGGACGCGTCATGACCGTTTTGACGACTGAACCCGGCGTTCAGTTCTACGCGGGCGTTGCTCTCGACGGAACGAACATTGTCAACGGCAAACCGGTTAACCGCCGCGCCGCCGTCTGCCTGGAAACCCAGCATTATCCGGACTCTCCCAACCATCCGGACTTCCCGACAACCACTCTTCGCCCCGGCGAAAAGTACAATTCCACCACGATTTACAAGTTCACGACTGAAGAATAATATCTGAATTAAACAAAAAAGCCGATGACAGACTGCCATCGGCTTTTTTTATTGGTATGAAGCGACCAACGGGAGCGGTTATAATACGACTCGCGCGGTAGCGCGGGTTGGGAGCGGCGCCTCGCCGCTATTTATTTACTCTCTCAAACCGGTACAGCGGGCAGCCCTCGCATTGCGGCTTGGACTTGTGACAGAATTGCTTTGCAGTTTCGATAATATACGCGTGAAGCATCGCCATTGTCGGGGCGTGCGGTTCGAGCTGTTCCATGAAGCTGTTCCATAACGCGTCGTATTGAGCGCGGGACGACTTGTTTTTGGGCTTGATGTCAGCGTCCCAGCCGTGGCGAAGAACGATTCTTTTTGTGTACGCGTCGACGACAAACGAGGGCAGGGCTCCGGCGTATAGCAGAATGGAGTCTGCCGATTCCGGTCCGATGCCGTTAATCGCCAGCAGTTCTTCTCGCAGCTGTTCCAGCGGGGCTTTGAACATCTTGTCTAGCGTTTTGTACTTCTTCAAAATGAACTGAAGCAGGTTTTGCAGACGCATCGTTTTGAGATGGTAATATCCCGAAGGGCGAACCAACTGCTCGACAACTTCCGGCTCTGCGTTTGCCAGCTTTCTGAGCGTGAACAGCTTCGCCTGTTTGAGGTTGTCAATCGCTTTTTCGGCGCTTGACCACGTCGTATTCTGCCCTAAAATCGAGCCAACGACGACTTCCAATTTGTCTTCCGGCGACCACCACTGAATATCGCCGTAATATTCATGCAGGATTCTGTATAAATCGTTCCAGTTCATAGTAATTCGGAATGCGGAATTCGGAATGCGGAATTACGCAAAGCGCCTCAAAAAATTCCAAAAGGGTAATATTTATTTGCCTAAAATATCTGTACAAAAACGATTTTATTTTAAATAAACAACGCAATTTTCCTAAATTATTGACCTGTTTGAAAAAATTTTATGAAAATTTTGGGTTATTGATATTCCCATAATCGACTTTTTATATATATTATAGAATACTGTCCTAAAAAATCAAGGGGTAAGTTTATTATATTAGAAGCTTAGGAATTTGGAGTGAACGTTGCGCTCCGAATAGCGCTTTGCGTAATTACGAATTACGCATTCCGAATTCCGCATTAAATTGACAGGCACAATTATGGCGTCAGAAAACCAACCGTATTCGCTGGTAATCGTCGAATCTCCGGCGAAAGCGCGGACAATCAGCCGTTATTTAGGCTCGGACTATCGTATTGAGGCAAGCGTCGGGCACGTTCGCGACCTCCCGCAGGGCGCAAAAGAGATTCCCGAAAAGTACAAGTCAGAAGCGTGGGCGCATTTGGGCGTCAACGTCGATAAAGACTTTGACCCGGTTTACATTGTCCCCGCCGACAAGGCGAAACAGGTCAAAAAGCTCAAGCAGCTTGTCAACGGAGCGACAAAGCTCTATCTGGCGACTGATGAAGATAGAGAGGGAGAAGCTATCAGCTGGCATCTTTGCGAAATTCTCAAACCGAAGATTCCGGTAGAACGTTTGGTATTCCATGAAATTACCAAAGACGCCATTCTCGCCTCTCTGGAAAGCCCGCGCCAGATCGACAACGACCTGGTTCACGCTCAGGAAACTCGCCGAATCGTTGACCGACTTTACGGTTACGAGGTCTCGCCGCTGCTGTGGCGCAAGGTTCGACCGAAGCTGTCCGCCGGACGCGTTCAGTCTGTCGCTGTTCGACTGATTGTCGACAAAGAGCGTCAGCGCATGGCGTTCTGCTCTGCCAATTATTGGGATATTACCGGTCTGTTTAAGCCGGGAGATCAGCGGCCGTTCTCCGCCTGGCTGTACTCGGTTGACGGCAAGCGCATCGCGACAAGCCGCGACTTCAATCCGGAAACCGGCATGCTCCGCAACGAAGGGCTGACGCTGCTGTCGGAACAGGACGCCAAGGCGTTGATTGAACGCTTGAAGTCTGAACCGTCCAAGATTACGTCGATTGAAGAAAAACCGTACGTTACAAAGTCGCCCGCTCCGTTTACGACAAGTACTCTTCAGCAGGAAGCCAACCGTAAGTACGGGTTTACAGCTCGAAGAACGATGCAAACCGCTCAGAGCCTGTACGAAAACGGGTATATCACCTACATGCGTACTGACAGCACGAACCTGTCAACCGAGGCGATTAACGCCGCTCGCGCTTTGATTGCCAACGAGTACGGACCGGAATACATGCCGGCGTCTCCGCGACTGTATCAGACGAAAGTCAAGAACGCTCAGGAGGCGCACGAAGCCATTCGTCCGGCGGGCAAACGATTTATGATGCCGGAAGAGCTTCGCGGACGTCTCAATTCAGACGAAATGAAACTGTACGACATCATTTGGAAGCGAACTGTCGCCTGCCAGATGAAAGACGCTGTCGGACGCCGTTCGACCGTCATGCTGCAAATGGACGGCGCGCAGTTCATGGCAACCGGCAAGACGATTGATTTCGCCGGGTTCCTTCGCGCTTACGTTGAAGGTTCTGACGATCCTGAAGGGGAACTGGCGGATCAGGAAGACATTCTGCCGAAGATGACCGTCGGAGAGTCTGTTGTTTGCAAAGACCTTCAGTACAAAGCTCACACAACTCAGCCGCCGGTGCGCTATTCTGAAGCATCGCTGACCAGAACTCTCGAAGAAAAAGGCATTGGTCGTCCCAGCACGTACGCCTCGATTATCGATACGATTATCGCCAGAAATTACGTCTTCAAGCGCGGCAACGCTCTCATTCCAACCTGGACGGCGTTTGCTGTTACACAGCTTCTGGAAAAGCATCTGCCGACTCTGGTGGACTACCAGTTTACCGCTGACATGGAAGACGAACTCGACGCGATCTCCCGCGGAGAAATGAAGTCTCTGGACTACCTCAACGATTTCTATTTTGGAAACAAAAAGGAACCGGGGCTCAAACCGCAGCTCGACAACAAGGCGGAAGAGATTGAAGCCCGTGATATCAGCACGATTTCTCTCGGCAAACCGTCTGACGATCAGCCGGAAATTGACGTCCGAATTGGCCGCTTCGGACCGTACATCGAACAGGGCGACCGACGCTCCAGCATTCCAGACGATCTGCCGCCAGACGAACTGACGCTCGAAAAGGCGGAAGAACTGTTCAGCCAGAACGAAAACAGCGATTCTCCTTTGGGCATGGATCCGGAAACCGGCAAGCCGATTTATCTGAAAGTCGGCCGCTACGGACCGTACGTTCAGCTGGGTTCGACGGACGACCCGGACAAACCCCGCAACGTTTCGCTGCTTAAAGGCATGGAACCGGAAGACGTCAATCTCGATATCGCGATTCGTCTGCTGTCGCTGCCTCGCACGCTGGGCGTTCATCCCTCCGACGGGAATCCGATTGTCGCTTCCAACGGCCGCTTTGGACCGTACATCAAATGGAACGACGAAACGCGATCGCTCAACGACGTTTACACGCCCATTGACATCACGCTGGAACAGGCGATTGAACTTCTGTCACAGCCGAAGAACCGCCGCGGCGCACCCGCCAAGCCGAAGACGCTGCTCAAAGAACTGGCGGTCTCGCCGGTTACGGAACAGATGATTCAGGTCATGGACGGCCGCTACGGACCGTATGTAACAGACGGTCAGACGAACGTCTCGCTGCCGAAAGAAGAAACGCCGGATACGATGACCTTCGAAAAGGCGTTGGATCTGCTGGCTCAGCGAGCCGCCCGCGGCGAAACGCGGCGTCGTAGAAAGAAGTCTGTAAAGAAGACGACGACAAAGAAAACGACCGCGAAGAAGACAACCGCCAAAAAGACGACAGCCAAGAAAACCACGGCGAAAAAGACGACCGCGAAGAAAGCTGTTGCTAAAAAGACGAGTTAGAAGAGCGAATAGTAGTTGCGAGTTGCGAGTGGCGAGTTACGAGAAGCTTTTGTGAGGCGCTTTGCGTTTCTCGCAACTCGCAACTCGTTTCTCGCAACTCCTGAATCCCCATGTTATTATTTCCCAAAAAATACATCACGATGATTCGTCTGGGACGAAAGACGACCGCTCTCCGCGTGGCAGGGTATTCCCACTGGCACGTTGGACAGAGAGCTTTTGTCCCAACGGTCGGGTACGTTGTATTTGATCGGGTGGAACGTGCGGATTTCGTCAAGCTGACAGACGACGATATTCGCCGCGTTGGCTGTGACAGCCGGGAACAGCTCTGGACGGAACTGCTTAATGAATATTCTGAACAGGACATTCTCAAACGACTGTGGAGAATCGACTTTCATATTCTCCCTCCGGAAGAGCAGGAACGAATCGTCGAAGACCGCAAACGTGACAAAATGCGCGCTCTGCAGGCGGTTTCCCGCCGCCGCGGTTCCGATACGATCTACGGCGAGATTCAGCCTGGGGAAGACGTCGAAATGGCAACCCCGCCCACGACTATGACCGAGCAGGAAGTTGTCGAGGCAATGGCAGACCGCTGCGCCGTTTATCACAGTACGTCTTCGTGGGAAAACGAGCCGGCGAGAAGCGAGTTCTTCAAAATCTTTCAGGCGTCCCCCCGAGACTCTCGAGGCGTCCCAACGCTGTCTGGAGAATGGCTCCGCGTGGAAGTCAAACGCCTAATCGGCGACGACCAACGATGGAACGAAATCAAATGGATTCTTCACGACGTCTGCTCCGCCTGGAACCAGTGGCAGTACGCGATTAAAAAATGGAAAGACTCGGGAGAGTAAAAAGGCAGTAGACAGTAGTTTTTTAATTCGGAATTAGGAATTCGGAATTAGGAATTACGCAAAGCGCTGCTCGAAGATAATTCCGCATTACGCATTCCGAATTAACAAGGCGCCTCACCGCCTCGCAACTCGTTACTCGCAACTCGCAACTATTTAATTATGCAAGCATCCCCTGATATTCTCAACGCGATTCCGCATCGACCGCCGTTTTTGTATGTTGATACCATTGTCGAACGGAAAGAGGACGGAATCGTCTGTCGAAAGACTTTTGAACCGGACGAGTATTTTTTCGCCGGGCATTACCCGGACTTCCCTCTTGTTCCCGGCGTGATTTTATGCGAGGCCGCCATGCAGGCGGGCGCGGTCTTTTTGAGTGAGTTGCGAGTTGCGAGTTGCGAGTTGCGAGAAGAATCAACTTCCAACTCCGGGTTTCCGGTTGCTACTCGAATCAACGATGTCAAGTTCAAGAAGATGGTTCGTCCCGGCGATACGATTGAAATTACTGTTACACTTAAAGAGAAACTGTCCAACGCTTATTTCCTTTCCGCAAACGTTACCGTCGACGGCAAAACCGCCGCGAGACTGGAGTTTGCCGTAACAGTTGCGAGTAGCGAGTAGCGAGTTGCGAGAAACGCAAGCGCCTCACAAAATAATCTCGCAACTCGCAACTCGTAACTCGAAACTTAAAAATCATGCAGCCCATTGTTACCATATCCGGATTACGCGGCGTTGTCGGGGAAACGTTTGAAGTTCCCGCGATGCGGTATATCGCCGCGTTTTTATCGTATTTGTCTGAACTGAAATTGCGGGCGACAAACAAGATTGTCGTCTGCTGCGACGGTCGCCCGTCCGGATTCCAGTTTTCCGGGGCGTTTTGCAATCTGATCCGAGAAAAGGGCTTTGAACCGATCTTCTTCGGCGTTCAGCCCACTCCGACGGCGGGATATTTAACGAAGTTCATTCACGCCGCCGGCGGGATTCAAATTACCGCCAGCCACAACCCCGGCCAGTACAACGGCGTCAAACTGTTTGACTGCACAGGCCGCGTCATTTCCGGTCCGATTGGAAAGACGGTTTTAGAACGGTACAGGTTAGGGAATGGGGAACAGGGAATAGGGAATAGTAATTCGCCGGAGGCGAATTTAAATACTACTCCCTACTCCCTACTCCCTACTCCCCCCGAGCCAGTCAACGAAATCGTTTCCCCGTTCGAGCATCTGCGCGCGGTTTGCAAGACGATTCGCGTTGGGGACGTTGAGAGCAAAGGTTTTCGCGTTTTGCTGGATTCCAATAACGGGTCCGGGTCCCGGCTGGGGCGAAGATTGCTGGAATCTCTTGGGTGCGAGGTCGTCGTGTTGGGCGACAAGCTCAACGGCGAGTTTCTTCATACGCCAGAACCGATTGCAGAGAATCTGTATCAGGTCGGCGCGGAAGTCGTTAAAAACAAATGCGATATCGGATTCTGTCAGGATCCCGACGCTGACCGTCTGGCGATTATCGACGCTGACGGGCGATACATCGGAGAAGAATACACCGTTCCCTTCTGCGTTCAATACGCCCTGAAAAAGCGACACGGAAACGTCGTTATCAACTGTGCTACAAGTCAAATGACGGAGGATATTTGCTCTCAAAACGGGCGAATCTGTTTGAGAAGCGCGGTCGGCGAGGCGAACGTGGTCGATTTGATGATCTCGTCTAAAGCGGTTTACGGCGGCGAGGGCAACGGCGGCCCGATTGACCCGGAAGTCGGATACGTTCGAGACAGCTTCGTCGGCATGGCTCAGGTTTTGGCTCTCATGGCAAGAGAAAACAAGTCCGTCGCCCAGCTGGTTGAGGAAATCAAGCCGTATTCTATTGTGAAAACCAAGCTGCCGTTCCCGACGGAACGTTTGCCGGAACTGTACGACATGGTTCGAGAACGGTTCCCCCAGGCGACTGTTGAGACGAACGATGGCTTGCGCCTGTCGTGGAACGGGTCATGGCTTTTGGTTCGTCCGAGCAATACGGAACCCGTAATCCGAGCCATTGCCGAGGCTCCAGATTTGGCTCTAGCAGAGCATTTATGCGTGCTTGTTAAAGAAATTACCGAAAAATTTGAATAAATCAAAACAAAAACAGGGTATCCGCCCTTGAAAGAAAACAGGTTTTGATATATATTAAGAAAAATATTTAATTCGGAATTCGGAATGCGTAATTCGGAATTACGCAAAGCGCTTCACGAAGATAATTTCTGCTTCCGAATTCCTGATTCCGAATTTCCTATCCCCTTCACCCCTATTTATAATCCATAATAATGGCAAGTCCTTTTAAGTTTTTCCGCAAACATCAAACCGAATTGCTCGTTGTCATCGGTCTGTTGACCATGGTGGCATTTATCATTCTTCCCAGCGTTCTTCAGCAGCTTGAAGTCGTCAATCGCGTCAGAACGTCGTCCAATGTGGTAGAAACCAAAAAATACGGCTCGCTGTCAGCGTACGACGTTCAGCGTCTTAAGGAACGTCAGCACGTTTTGGCGGGGTTCTTTAACAGAGTTGTTCAGGCGTATCAGGTCAAACTCAATGAACTGTATCAGAACCGCGATCAGAATAAGATTGAGGAACTCTACACCGTCTATTCAAACAGCATGAAAGCTCAACAGCTGGCAGCTCAGGTTGGAGACAGCTCTGATCAAGCCGTTGTTTTGATGTGGTTGTTGGAAAACAAGGCGGCAGAAATGGGAGTTAGTATTAACGACTCCATTATCAGCTCGTTTATTTCCGATACGACTAAAGGCCTGGATGGAAAGACAATCAATTTACTCATTTACGGAAGCGAAACTCAAAAGGACAGCGCAGCGGAAAACACGCTTTTTAACGCTCTGCATGGATTTTTGCTTCGAGAAAAATATCTTGAAGTTCTGGGATCGTCCTGGGGCGTGAATACGACTGGCGAAAAGCTTGACAGCTTTTGTCGTATGAATCAGAGAGCCAACGTGGAACTTTTCCCCGTTAAGGTTGAAGATTTCGTCAGCAAAGTCGGCGTTCCGTCGGATGCGGAAATCTCAAAATTCTTTGAACAGTACAAAGATAAAGACGCCAATATCGCGTCAAGCGAGCCTGGTCTGCGCCAGCCGCAAAAGATTGCATTGGAGTATTGCTACGGTTCGTACGAGCCGTTCATGGATGCTGCCGCAATTACAGACGAACAGGTTCAGAAAAACTACGAAGACAATAAAGAAAATTACGTCATTGAAAACAAAGACGAAAACAAGGACAATGCCTTGGCCAAATTGCCGGATATCGGACTTAAGGGTTTAGATGGCAAAGAATATCGTCCGTTAGACGACAAGCTCAAGGAAGAAATTCGTCAGAGCCTGGCTCGCGTTGCTGCTATGGAGCAGCTTCGCAACGCTATCGGCGTCGTTCAAAAGGAAATGAACGATTACAGCAATGCCAAAGAAGTGTTCGATACGTATTCTGCCAATAACCCCAAGGCAGTCGCTCCTGAAAAAGTGGATCTGGCAGCCTTGGCTAAAAATAACAAACTGAATTACGGTCGAACTGATTTAATGACAATGCAATCCTTTGTTGATAGCGTTCAGGATTATGAAAAGAATGCGTACAGCGAAGAGAACAAAGATAAGGAACCGCCTTTGAATCTGTATGAACTGCGTCTTGAAGGCATTGCCAAAACGGTTTACGCCGCTACAGAATTCTTCGGCAACCCCACGCTGTTCCAGAGCAAGGTGTTTTCGAATCCGGAAGGTAAAATTTTTGTAGTTTGGAAGTTGGAAGACGTTGCTGAACATACCCCAACGCTTGATGAAGCCGGCGTTAAAGACCAGGTTATCGATCAGCTTAAATTCATCGAAGCTCGCAAATTGGCAGAGGCTGACGCTCAAAGCAAGGTTCAAAAGGCTATTAAAGATCAGCTTCCTCTTGAGTCCTGCTTGGGTGAGAGCGCCTTTGTTCCGCCGCAGTTTACCTGGATGACTTTCGGTCCGGTATTCAGTCCGAACATGCAGCCGCGCGTTTATCTGTCGCCGGTTGAAGGCGTTCAGGACGCTGGTTTCGATTTTATGTCGTCTATCTTCCAGATGAAGGCTGGAGAAATCAAGTCCATTGTCAACGAATCGCAATCTGTGTATTATGTTGTTCGCATGATTGAAGTAACTCCTACGGAACAGCTTTACGCTCGTTTTCTCGTAACTCCAGAAACGGAATACGTTCAGGCGCGCACGCCAGACGCTCAGTATTTTTATAGCGACTTGCGTGAAAAGCTTGAAAAGGATGCCGGGTTGGTCTGGAACGTCCGTCCGCAAGAAGAAGTTAACCGTGACTAATAGCGTTAGTTGTTGATTAACAGAAAAATTAATTGGGGATTGTATGGCAAAGAGCTTTACAATCCCCGATTTGTCAGATATGGCGAGATATGCGTTATGGCATATTTCGCTTTTTTCTTTTAACGCTTTTTTTATAATGTTGTCTTGTTTTTTTCTGGTTTTTGATTATAATAAAAGTACTTGGTGCAATCCAATAAATGGTTGCTTTTTTCTTCTATGAGAACAGTTTATTTCAAAGGAAATCAGACATGAAAAAAACGATTGCGATTTTGGTTTTGGGCGTTTTGTGCTCAGCTGCTTTGGCAGACGAGGCCGTTGTTACACCTCCGGAAGGATTTACCGCGTTGTTTAACGGCAAGGACTTGACGGGCTGGCACGGCGCCGGTCAGACGTTTGATCCCGCCCGACTGGCGGCGATGTCTCCGGAAGACCGCGCTAAATGGCAGGAAAAAGAAGACGCCAGCTTCAAGGCGAACTGGCGCGTCGAAAACGGCGAACTGGTCAACGACGGCCGCGGTTCTTACGCTGGCACGATCAAACAGTATGGCGACTTCGAACTGCTCATTGAATACAACACGGTCGCCAAAGCCGACAGCGGCATTTATCTTCGCGGCACACCCCAGGTTCAGATTTGGGACTACACGAAAGAAGGCGGAAAATGGGGAATCGGCGCTGATAAAGGCTCCGGAGGTCTGTGGAACAACAAAAAGCACGCCGCTGATCCGTTGGTATTGGCTGACAAACCGTTCGGCGAATGGAATCAGCTCCGCATTATCATCAAGGGCGACGTCGTCAACGTTTGGTTGAACGGAAAGCAGGTTGTAAAAGACACCGTCATGGAAAACTACTACGATCGCAGCAAGCCACTTCCGGCTGTCGGCGACATTCAGCTTCAGACTCACGGCGGTCAGATTCGCTGGAGAAACATTTTTATCAAGGAACTCTAAACAGTTCAAAAGCAGGACGGGCTGAATCAGAAGACAATTCTCAGTCCCTCCTTTTCAGACAAATAAATAAAGCGTTTAGCGGTCAGAAGTAAAGTTTTTTGCTTCCTGACCGCTAGTCGCTTGAAATTTTCTATTTTATCTAAATTGACATAGGGCAGCGTTTTGTTTTAGGAAAAAAAGATTAGGTGAGTTGTCATTATTT
>JAZMZV010000162.1:0-8764 GCA_045586185.1 Thermoguttaceae bacterium
TCTTCGTTGACCGCTTCGACAACGTCTTTTATCTCCTTACCAGAAGCGTCCATCGCTTCAAATTGATAAGTTGGCATATCGTTTTTCCTTTGTGTGTATAATCGTTGAAATAAACTGAAAGTATCTTCAACGATATTATAATGTATTTAAGAGCAAATTTCAAACCGGATTTTAGATTTTCTACCAAAAAAAAGGAAAATTTCTTAAATCGTACCAAAATCCCCCTTAATATCGATAAATCCTACTAAAACTATCCAGCTTAAAATACCTAACAATCGTTTATTATACAAACTATGAAAAAAATTTGAACACCCCTCCTGTTCAATTATTGTACATTCTTTAAAAATTTTAAAATTTTTTTAATGAGGCAATCATTATTCTTTGTGTACTATTACAAATACGAAACTATTACAAAGCTTAAACTAAATGACTTTCAATAATGAACATTTTATTAGGTAACGCCTGCAAAAAATTTGGAGAAGAAATGTTACATAACAGGGGCAAATATGTATACCATTTACGTCAAATGTCGGCTGACATGACTAATCGAATAAATTTTGAAAGCGGCTGTCAGAAATATGCAAAGAATATAGCTTTTTAATAGGCGAGCGAACAGAGTAAAAAATTTTTTCTAAAAAATACCGGAACTCTCTTGACATTCTATTATTGATGGATTACACTAGTATTATAAAAGAATAGCGCTGGACAACGAAGTAGTCCATAGTATGCGTTTGGGGAGAGATTTTTCGCAACAAAAAATCAATAGTATACTTTTGTAGATGGCATTGGGCAAGTGTCAGTCAAACGCGTCAAATCTTTCTCTATAAATCGACCGGAATATAATGGGAAAACATCCCCCCCATTTAATGAAATCATGAGCGCTTCTGAAGAATCTTCGCAAAACGCGGAATTTAATCCATATCGAGTTTGGCTTGGAATTCCTGCCAATAAACTGCCTGCGGATCATTACAGTCTTTTGGGATTGGAAACGTACGAGTCCGATCCAGACGTTATCGAGTCTGCCGCGGACAAGGTCATGGCGTTTGTCAAAACGTTCCAAAACGGCAAATATTCTAAACAGTCACAGCAGTTGTTAAATGAAATTGCGGCAGCCCGCGTCTGTTTGCTCAATGAAAAAGCCAAGGCGGAATACGATGCCCAACTTCGCGCCAAAGAGAAGCAGTCTTCGCCGTCCCAATTGGGAATGGTCGCCCCGCCGCCGATTCTTGGCGGGGGAGCGGTTCCGCCCGTTCAGGCGGCAACATTTGATTTTACGTCTTCCGATAAACACAGCTCTCATGACAAGTCCAAACAGGACAAGAAAGGCGGCGGCGCATACGTCAAAAAGGGCTCAAAAAAGACCGCCGCTCCGATTCCATTTTGGATTTGGGGAGCTGGCGCGGCGGCTTTGGCGGCAATTGCCCTGCTTCTCTTTTTTGGACTTTCCGGTTCCAATGATCAGTCTGATACAGAAATTGCCCAAAACGATTCCGACCTTACAGACGATTGGGATTCCAATTCGTTAATTGACGCCAATAACCCAGCTGCCAACAATAACGCAAACGCGTCCAGCTCCGCTGATAAAAGTTCAAATAACAAAACTGCCAGCTCAACAAAAGAAGCTGACGGATCAGCAAAAGACGCTGCTAACGCCAATAAGGACGCTGGCGCTGCGGCAGACGCTTCCGCAAGCTCTCAAAACGCTCAGCAGGCAACAAATACAGATCAAACCGACGCTGCTGAAGTCGATAAAGACACAGACGTTCAAAAGGAAACCGAAACGGACGCTGAAGACGAGCTGAACGATTTTGCTCTTCAGGAAGCGACTGCTGACACAATCGACGATTTGGATCCCGTTTATAAAACGGAAGAAGAACGGGAAGCTGCGCTCAGAGCGGCGGCGGCAAAAGCCAATAAACCGGCAGCGTCTACTGCTGCAAAGACTGTTGCAGCTCCCGTTAAGCGAACGACGCATACCGTAACAGGGTTTCCGTTCCCTTCCGCTACCAAGGCGGGAGATCGTCACGTTATAACCGTTGACGATGTCGAATACGCTTTTAGATGGTGTCCGTCCGGAACGTTTACCATGGGGTCGCCGTCCAGCGAACCAGGCAGAAAAGCCAACGAAGTCGCCCATTCCGAAACCATCCCTGCCGGCTTTTGGATTATGGAAACAGAGGTTACGCACGCCATGTACGACGAACTGATGGACTTGCCGGCTCCCTCGGCAGCTCTTAAAAATCGTCCTGTTTCCAGCGTCGCTTGGGACAAATCGCGGAATTTCTGCGATTTGCTGTCACGAATTACAGGTCAGAATTTCACGCTGCCGACAGAAGTCCAGTGGGAATACGCTTGCAGAGCCGGATCAACTTCAGCGTACAATTTCGGAGCGGACTCAGCAAGTCTTTGCAAGAACGGGAACTACAGCGACCAATCGCACGCAGAAGTTGCCTCTCCGACTCCGGAAACAACCAAAGACCTCGCTCATAGCGACGGCTTTGAAAGAACCGCGCCGGTGAAATCGTTCCCGCCAAACGCGTGGGGACTGTACGACATGCACGGCAACGTCTTTGAATGGTGCTTGTATCCGTGCAATCAGCCGTTGGAAGAAACGCCGAATCCCGCCAAGCGAGTTCGCCGCGGCGGCGGATTCCATTCCTCGTTGGCAACCTGCCGAAGCGCAGCTCGTACTGCAACGGCTGGCGCAGACGATCAGTCCGGGTTCAGAATTGTTTATCGAGGCGACGCTCTTCCGAAAGCTCCAGAGAAGGTTGTCAGAAAAGTCGAAGCCGATAAAACGCGCATTGACGGCGATATTCGCAAGCCCGGTCGAACTCCAGGTCAGCGAGCGGAAGTCAAAGTCGGAGACGTTGCGTTTATTTTCCGTTGGTGCCCGCCAGGGACTACGTTGCTTTATCGTTCTACATCAAAGGACGTTGCGATCTCGCAAGGGTTCTGGATGCTCGAAACGGAAGTAACCCAACAAATGTATAAAAAGGTTACCGGGAAGAACCCGTCTCAGTTTGTCGGGAAATACAATCCCGTTGAACAGGTTTCCTGGGCTGACGCGCAGCTGTTCTGTCAGCAGCTTTCCCAGCAGCTTCCTCCTCAGATGGGGAAAGTTGAGTTTTTCCTCCCAACGGAAGCCCAATGGGTTTACGCAGGCCGCGCCGGCAAACTTCAAAAGTACGTTACTGGAGATTCCCTTACCGTCAAGGACGCTAACTGTCACGCAGAAATGCCGTGCCCCGGCGAGGCGCGAGGAAAGTATATCGCCTCAACGCTTCCAACGGGATCGTACGCTCCAAACGCCTGGGGCTTTTACGACATGCACGGCAACGTCGGCGAATGGTGCTTTGACCGTTACGACGCCCAGTATCGCGCCAAACGAAGCGCTAACATGTTTTTTGACCCGATTGGCGCGCCGGTTGGAACCAATCGCATTGTTCGAGGTGGAAGCTGGTTCTCGCCGTACGAGTCTTCGCGCTTCCTGACAGGGTTCTATTCGATAGATCCGGAGTCTGCAACTCCCAAAATCGGATTCCGAATTTGCACTTTCCCGACGGGCGTTTCATATAACAACACTGAACAGGTCGACGGCGACCTCTCCGGATTGTTTATCAGTCAGCCTCAAGCCGTGGATCTGCCTGAAAAAACCTCCGAACAGTTTGTTACACTGCTGACTCTCCCGCCGACAGAATATCCATGGGAACTGTCCGCTTTAGGGCTGGCTCAGTTCAGACAGGGCGATAACACGCTTGCGTTTATTCAGACAAACAAGAGCGTCGACAAAGCCGAATGGAAGTATCAAATCAAATCGAAAGACGGAGACTTGGACATTGCCCAGCTCAAACGAGAAGGCAACTCTCTCCAGTTCCGTTTTACCGATATTACAGGATACGAAATTGTTCAGATGATTCGCAATACGATTCTGAAAATCAAAATCGGTTCTGATACGCACCATTTAGCGCTTCGAAAACCGTATTTGGTTCCCGATAACAAATTCAACTGCTTTACCGGGAAGGCGTCGTACACTCCCAATTTGAAGTATCTTCCCAAGGGCAATTTGGTATTCTATGACGTCGCTCCGCTGGATCACTCGCCCAAACCGTCGTTTTCCACCAGCTTTGCGGAACCGATCAACAAACCCGGCCGCATATCGTTTATGCTGGAAAACAAACCGGTTGCCAGCATTCAGTTTGATTTTGATTTGAACGCAGGGCTGAGGACCGACGTCGTTCTCAACAGCGACAAGACGTTTATGAATCATTTAGCCATGTATTCAAACAATTTGAGTAAAGCAAACGCGGCTTCAACAGAGGCGACTTCCAGACTGGCGGAAATCAAGCGCAAGCTGCCGTCAGAACGAAATGCGAAAATGAGAGCGATCATGATGCAGGACAGCATTAAAGCCCAGTATCTTATTTGGGCGCATGAGTTCGCAAAGAACGCTTCAACAACTACGCCTGTACTGCATTTTGAAGTCTACGTTGATTGTGACGGACGACGTCTGCCGTTAATGGTTATTGATCCAAAACTGGACGACGTCCCGCCGGCTAACTGATCTGGCGTTAATTAAATACAAAAACGCGAAGGCTTCTTTGAGCTTTCGCGTTTTTTATTATGCTTTGAAAAACGTTTTTGAATTAGACTACAGCGTCGCCAGGACGTCGAAAAATTTCGGGAACGTTTTAGAAGTACATTCCGGATTCTGGATGTCAACGCCGGGAATTCTCAGCCCCGCCAGTGAGAAACTCATTGCCATTCGGTGGTCGTTGTACGTTTCAATCGATGCGGATTTGTATTGATTTACCGGAAGCGGATAAACCTTCAAGCCGTCCGGGTATTCTTCGACTTTCGCGCCGAATTTTCTCAGTTCCGTACAGACGGCGGCAATGCGGTCGGTTTCTTTTACGCGCATATTGGCGACGTTGGTAATCGTCGTGGGGGAATCGGCAAACAGAGCGGTAACCGCCAATGTTTGGGCGGTGTCGCTGATGTGGTGCATGTCGACTGTAACGCCGTGAAGCTGTCCATCGTTTTGAACGAACGTTGCGTTGTCCTCTTCCCAGACTTTGCAGCCCATCTTCTCCAGACAGTCAACAAAACGGATATCGCCCTGTAACGCGGAATGGGTCAAGCCGTTGACGCGAATCCGTCCGCCGACAATAGCCGCCGCAGCAAAGAAATAGCTCGCCGCCGACGCATCCGGTTCAATCGCGTACGTTGTTGACTGATACTTTTGCCCGGCGGGAATGACAAACCGGCTTTCTGACGGCTGCTCGACGGTAACGCCAAACGCCTTCATAACCGCGGCTGTCATATCGACGTACGGACGGGAAACGAGGTCGCCGACGACTTCGATTTCCGCGTCGTTTTCCAGTCCTGCGCCCGCCATGAGCAGAGCCGACAGATACTGACTGGAAATGTTACCCGCCACAGTTGTTTTTCCGCCGCGTTTGGAACCATGAACCCGAATCGGGGGAAACGTCTCGTTTTGGAGGTATTCAATCTGAACGCCACATTGACGCAAGGCGTCGACCAGATCGCCAATCGGGCGCTGACGCATTCGTTCCACGCCGTCCAAAACAAACGAGCCGTCTGAGTGAATCGCAGCAGCGGTCAGAAATCGGATGCTCGTCCCGCTATTGCCCAAAAATAAGTCAGCAGACGTCGCAGGAAAGAATCCGCCGCAGCCATGAACTGTAGCAGAACACGCTTCTAAATCGTGTTCGATTTCAACGCCCATGAGCTTGAGCGCTTCCCGCATGTACTGAGTGTCGTCGCTTGCCAGAACGCCGGTGAGCGTCGACGTCCCTTGAGCCAACGCGGCTGTTACAAACGCTCTGTTGGTAATACTTTTCGACCCCGGCGGGGTAACAGCGCAGTCAAGACGATGGGAAATCGGCGTTATAAGCATGAGCGTAAAATTGGTTAAGGTTTTGATATTTGAGGACGAAAGCGTCATTTCTTTCGCCATAGTTGATCCATCGGGAAATCAATTTCCGTTTTGATTTGTTCCAAAAAACGTTTGGCGTCGACCGGATAGCCGGCTGTCGGTTCCAGACCGAGAACTTTCTTTTGCCAGTATTCGTTGAGCTGGTTCATAAACAGTTCCCGCAAGTACTTGCAGGCAATCGACGCCAGCGCCGCCGGCGGAGAGCAGTCGCTTTTCGCCTGAAAATGTATTGTCCGAACGTATCCCTGCCACGTAAATCGGTACGAACTGATACTCTCCGACTGTTCCAGTATTTCTACGAAATCCGGCTGGGAGTCGGCGCTATCTTTTGTCTTAAATTCCAGAGTCAGACTTAACTGCTCGTCCCCTTTAGGTAAATCGTCAAAGAGCAAAAGCTGACCGGATTCGTCTTTCTCGTCTCTGCTTTCAACGCTCTGTTGTTCGGGCGATTCGTTAAAACAGTCGTTGAGCAAATCCGCATAGAAATTCCGCCCGCCGTGTTTGTCACACCAGACGACGGTTTCTCCCGGACAGCTTTTCAACGCGGACTTTAACAGATTGAGCGTCGTTTTGGAAAGGAGCGTCGATTTATTGCCCAGAGCGTCGCATTGTGCGTTAAATCGAGCAGGGAAAACAACGTCTGAACGCAAATCCGTCAGATGAATTCCCGATTCCTCTTGAATCCGCTTGAACGCGGCTGACGTTTCGTCCAGACAAGCTTTGTCAGCGTCAATCGGAAGCGGCGTCGATTCCGGAACTTCCCACGGCGGAAGCGGATACGTTTGTTCGTTACAGATTGTCAGAGCGTTAAACAGGTCTGAAAAACAGGCGTCGTTATCCAATCTGTCTAAGTTCCGCAATGCAGATAACAGCGCGTATTCCAGATGTTTTAACCCCGCGGCATCGCGTCCTTTATAGAGTTTTTTGGAATCGTCCAGTAAAAAAGCGCCGGGTGTAGACTTGAGTGCTTTTTTATTGCTTGCCTGACAGACAACCGGGTGCAGACGTTTGTACATTTCCGTTCCGTCGAGATCGCAGTCGGCGGTCCAAACGGAAACGGAAATAACCAGCGGTCCCAAATTGGGACCGTAGCCGGCTTCGTCTGTACCCAGTATAAACATGGTTACAAATCAGATTTTATAAATCAAAATTGCGTTCTGAAACGCCAGCAACCAAATCGACAAAATCGCGATTGGAGTTCATTCGACCAAGTTTCATGGTCAGCTGTTCCATGGCGTCGATCGGATTGGCGCCGGAAAGCGTTCTGCGGAGCATGGTTGCCGCGTGCAGATAGTCCGGCGGAAGAAGCATTTCTTCCCGGCGGGTTCCGCTTTGCGTGATGTCGATAGCCGGCCAAATGCGGCGATCCGCCAAGCGGCGATCGAGAACCAGTTCCATGTTTCCAGTGCCTTTGAATTCCTGGAAAATCAGCTCGTCCATGCGGCTGTCGGTATCGATAAGCGCCGTTCCGACAATCGTCAAAGAACCGCCTTCTTCAAAGCTGCGCGCTGTCGCAAAAAGCTTTTTCGGAATGTCCATTGCCTTGACGTCAACGCCGCCGGACATCGTTTTTCCGGTATTGCCGACCCACTTGTTGAAGGCTCTGGCGAGACGGGTAATTGAGTCTAAAAGGATGAAAACGTCTTTGCCCATTTCCGCCAAACGCTTGGCGCGTTCAATGAGCAGCTGTGACAAACGAACGTGACTTTCAATGTCGCGATCCAAAGAGCTGGCAACGACTTCCCCATTGATAACCGCGCGTTTCATGTCGGTAACTTCTTCGGGGCGTTCGTCAATAAGAAGGACAAAGAGCTGAACTTCGGGATAGTTGGTTGCAATAGCCTGCGAGATCTGCTGCAGAAGAATGGTTTTACCCGTTCGAGGAGGAGCGACAATCAGAGCGCGTTGACCTTTTCCCAACGGGGTAAGCAGGTCCATGACTCGCGTGCTAATTGGTTCCTTGCCTGTTTCCAGCTGATACCACTCGTGCGGCGTAACGGGGGTGAGGTCTTCAAAGCGTTTGATGTTGATGTAATCGTCCGGGTTTCCGCCTTCTACAGTGAGAAGCTCTTTGACTCTCGGACCCTGATCTCGTCGCCCGGGCTGAATCAAAGCGGAAAGGGCGATTCCTTCTCGCAGACCGTATTTTTCAATCATGGAACCGGGAACGAAGGGGTCAATCAAGCGGCGCGTGTAGGTAACCTCGCGATTGCGGATGAAGCCGTATCCATTGGGGTGCATTTCCAGAATGCCGCTGACTTCAATCGGCTCGTAATCGTCGTGATTTTCAAAGGGATCCTGAGCTGCAATAGGCTGATTGCTGCTCTGATTGCGAGGCGTGTAGTTTCTTTTTTGATTTTGACGATTGTTGTTGTAGTTGTTGTTGTAAGAATTTCTGCCTCGATTGACATACCCATTAGAGTAATGGCGTTGTTGATCTCCGCCGCCCATTTGTCCGTAGGGCCTTCTTTCCTTCATGTTCATAGTTGTGTATGGGATGTTGCGCCGTCTGAAGAATTACGGCTATTGAAGTAATGGAACGTTTGTAGGATTTCAGTAATTAATGGCTAAGAGTATTCTATGCAGGCTGTAAATAAATCCCGAAGGATAACCATTAATTTCTGAAAGAACAATTTCAGCTTTTCCTGTTCTGACCAGATAATTGTATGCGGACAGAATAGAGAAAAAAACACAATTCCAGGAATACGAAATGTTAATGAGAATAAGAGTTCTCATTAATCGCCGTTCATTTGAATGTTCACCTGAACGTCAATTCTTTTATCAAGTATAATAATTTCATTTTTT
>JAZMZV010000163.1:0-2008 GCA_045586185.1 Thermoguttaceae bacterium
GCTAACAGCTAGCAGCTAATAGCTAGCGGCTTTATTACACCATGGAACCCGTTCCCGTTTTCGACCTGACCGACGAACGAATCGCGCCGTACGCCAACCTCAAAGAGCGGACGCTGCGAGGGGAAAGTCTGTTTGTCGCCGAAGGGGAACTGGTCGTGGAACGTCTGGCGCAAAGCCGGTACGCGATGGAGTCTGTTTTTGCGGACGAGTCCCGATTGCCGCTGTGGAACAGTATTGCGGCTCAATGCAATCGGCAGGACGTCCCGGTTTATACGTCGTCCACCGCGCTGATGAAGTCGATTGTCGGCTACGATTTCTCGATGGGGCTTTTAGCAGTCGGCGTTCGAGAACAGGAATCCGACGCCTCTGCGCTGTTTAATCCCGCGTTTCGACGTCTGGTCTGTCTGCCGGAATGCGTCAAGCCGGACAATCTGGGAACCGTCTTCCGCTCGTCCGCCGCGCTGGGCATGGACGGAATCCTGCTCAGTACGCGTTCCTGCGACCCGCTCAGCCGCCGCGCGCTTCGCACCAGCATGGCGGCAACGTTAAAGCTCCCGTGGGGACGCTGCAGCGACATCGTCGAGCCGATTCAAAAGCTCCGATCCGAGTTCGGGTTCAAACTCGTCGGGACGGTTTTGCGCCCCAACGCGACCGACCTCAACCAGTTCACATGGCCGGAAAAGACGATTCTCGCCTTCGGCAACGAGTACGCGGGCTTGAGCGACGAGTTCATTTCCCTTTGTGACGAGCTGGTAACCATTCCCATGAGCGCAGGCGTCGATTCGCTCAACATCGGCGTTTCCGCCGGGATTTTCATGTACGCTTTATCCCAGGGGGGATTCCCCGGGCAGTTTCGACAATAACCCCAATTCAGCAATATGGCAATCTTCAATCAAATCTCGATAATCGGCGTTGGACTCATGGGCGCGTCGGTCGGCAAAACCGCCCTGACCCGCGGCGCGGCGAACTACGTTATCGGCTGGGACGTCAGCGAAAAGGAACTGCGCGACGCCGAACGCGTTCGGGCGATTTCCATGGCGGCGACGTCGCTGGAATCGTGCGTTCAGGACTCCGATTTAATCGTCCTGGCAACGCCGATTCGGTTCATGACGGATTACATCCAGCAAGCCGCCAAGGCAAACAAACGCTCCGCTCTGATTACCGACCTGGGCAGCGTCAAAGACACGCTCGTTTCGTTCTTTAACGACAACCCGCTGGAAAACGGCTGCCGCTATTTGGGATCGCACCCGATGGCGGGCAAAGAAGTTTCCGGCGCGGCAAACGCTGACGACCGACTTTTCGACAACTGCGTTACCGTCATCACGCCCTGTACCAACACGACGGAGGAAGACGTTGTAGCGCTCGCCCAATTCTGGCGATCCCTGGGCGCGAGAATCGAAACGGTTCCGTCGGAAACCCACGACGAAGCGGCGGCGCAAATCAGCCATCTGCCGCACCTTGCCTCCGCGGCGCTCGCCAATACCGTCGACCCCGGCAACGGCTTGGCGATGCTCATGGCGTCGACGGGGCTGGAGTCCATGATACGCCTTGCCAACGGCTCGCCGTCCGTCTGGGCGGACGTGCTGCTGTCTAATAAGGATTTCATTCTGGACGAGGCAAACGCCTTTGCCCGCAATCTGGGAGCGCTCATGGACGCGATAGAAAACGACGACCGGGAAACTCTGACCCAACTTCTCAAGAACGCTCAATCCATCCGCCGCGGCGTTATGGAGATAAAAGAAATGCTAAAAGATATGTGATATGGAGTGCGACGGCTAGCCGCGCTCCCCCTCTCGCAGACCGTCGCTCACCTCTCGCGGGCGGGGGAGATACGGGCTACACCCGGATTCTCACCTTGTCTGTATCGCCGTTGCAAATAATCTGGAATCGGGTATAATAATCTATTATGGGTCAAGTGCAAGCATAAAGTAGACAGTTGAGTGTTTTAAAACTGTCATCAGGTGTCGACTTTTCGCTTGCACTTTTAGGGTTGAATTATGTATACTAT
>JAZMZV010000164.1:0-4413 GCA_045586185.1 Thermoguttaceae bacterium
TTTCCACGACGAAAATTCACTCCCATTTCAAGTTAATTAACAATAGTATACATAATTCAACCCTAAAAGTGCAAGCGAAAAGTCGACACCTGATGACAGTTTTAAAACACTCAACTGTCTACTTTATGCTTGCACTTGACCTCTAACCCTTTTCTTTTTATATCGTCCCCAAATGAGAAACGGGTTGTTGAAAATTCCGCAGTAAGCGTCGATCGCGCCGTCAATTTCGGTATCGATAATAGCAGACGTGCCAATAACCATGCAGTCGTTTGACAAATCTCTGTTCTGACAGGTTTGAGCGGTTTGAGACGTGTACGTTAGATACTCCTGATTGAACGCCTCTAAATCGTCGGAGAATAAAATGTCGCAGGAACTGACTTCGCCGTCCCGGTTTTTAACAATCGTATTTACGGCAATATGGTCGTATTGTATCAGCTTGTCCCCAACGGGGAGAAGATAGAATTCTTTAATCCCAACCGCGGCTTTTCCGATGCAGTAGTCCAGAAGCATGTTGAACTTCATGCGTCTTCTTTTGCTGACGTTAATCAGATTTGTTACATCGAAAGTCTTAAAGAACGTAACCATCGGATTGGGAGCGTGCAGCCAGAGCGCGTACGCTGCCTCTCTGGTCGTGTCCTTGGGATCAACTTCTTTTGGCATAAAAACTCCTTTGATTGGCGCGGGGAAGGGGTGGGGGCTTTCTGGGAACTGCCAGGGATTTCTGGCGATTCTCCCTGCCTCTCCCAGCTACTCCCAGCCTCTCCCAGAATCCTCCCAGCTATTGTTCATCAGTCCACAGCTCGCACTGGTTCATAACCGTAACAATCGCGTCTTCCATTCCTTCTGGCGGATAGCGATGTTCTTTTAAGAGTTTCCGAATCATCATACGCATTTTGGCTCTGGCGCTGTCGCGTTTTTGCCAGTCGATAGTTCGATTTTTTCGGAGCGTTTCAGTTAATTCTTTGGTAATGGCGATAAGTTCTTCATTTTCGTAGAAGTCCTTAATTGCCTGTGGTTTTGTGATAGCGTCATAGAACGCCAATTCATCTGCTGTTAAACCGAGTTTTTCACCGGCGTGATGCGCTTCCTGAATCTGTCGCGCCAGATTGAGCATTTCTTCAATAACCTGTTCGTTGGTTAGCAAACCGTTGAGATAGCGGTTCATTGCCTGCTGCATCAACTCGCTGAACTTCTCTGCTTTTACAAGGTTGGTTCGTTTGTAAATATGAATCTGCTCGTCAATAAGTTTTCTCAACAACTCGACAGCCAGATTCTTCTCTTTCATTTTTGCGATTTCTTTAAGAAATTTGGGATCGAAGAGAGAAAAATCCTCGTTTCTGTCAGAGAACAGATTGATTACGCCGCCGCTTTTAATGCACTGCTTTAAAAGTTCGTTAATTTTAGCGTTGATTTCCGGGAGGGATAATCTTCTGCCGCCCCCCTGACTGATAATTCGCATTAGCAGGACTCGAACCGCTTCAAAAAACGCTGCCTGTTCGCGTTCGTTCTCTTGAGCGATTGAAGAACACAGAGAAAGCGCTTTGTTCAATAACAGCGCTTCTTTTACATAATTGTTGCGAGTTTCCTCCCGTGAGACGTCCATAAGAAAGTTGACCGCGCCGGTAATCGTTCTGCCCGCTGTCAGTTCGTTGCCGTTGAAAAATGCGGAGTAATCAAACGAATGAAGTAAATCGCGGCAAATGGACAGTTTTTCCTGAAATTTGGGATACGCAGTTTGAGCAATATCGGTATTGCCATAATTCTTTCTGTCTCGAACGGTGTACTCGTTCATTGCCTGTTTTAGATAGGTGGCTATGCCAACGTAATCGACGATTAGACCGCCTTCTTTATCCCGGAAAACCCGGTTTACCCGAGCTATCGCCTGCATGAGATTATAGCCCATCATGGGCTTATAAATATACATCGTTGCCAGCGACGGAACGTCAAACCCCGTCAGCCACATATCGACAACGATTGCGATTTTCATCGGGCTGTCGTTATCTTTGAATTGCTTTGCCAGATCTTCGTTGAATCTCTTGACGCTTTTAATATGTTTCTTGTTGCCTTCTTTGAGCCTGGCGTTGCCGATAATGTCTTGCCACTCTTCCGGATCTTTATTGGAAGATGTCATAACGACTTTAACTTTTTCTTTCCAGCTCGGGCGCAGTTCAAGAATGCGTTCGTATATTTTCATGGCAATAGCTCTGGAATAGGCAACGATCATCGCCTTGCCGGTAAGCAGGTTTTGACGATAGTTTTCGTAATGATCCAGAATGTCGTCAACCAGAGATTTTATTGTGTCCTCGTTGCCGAGAATCGCTTCCATCTGCGACAGTTCCCGCTTGCTTTTTTCGATTATGGCTGGGTCTGAATTATGCGCCATGACGTCATATTCCGCGTCGATAAGCTGAAGCGTGGTTTCGTCCAGTTTTAGTTTAATAACGCGGCTTTCATAGTACACCGGACGCGTTGCGCCGTCTTCGACCGCCTGCGTCATGTCGTAAACGTCGATATAATCCCCGAAAACCTCGCGAGTGTTTCGGTCTTCCAGCGAAACGGGCGTGCCAGTAAAGCCGATATAGGTTGCGTTAGGGAGCGTATCGCGGATAATGCGGGCTATGCCAATAGTCTTTTTGGCGACCAATTCCCCGTCCTCGTTTTTGGTCATTTTGATTTTTTGCGTCAGACCGTATTGCCCGCGATGAGCTTCATCAGCCATAACTACGATATTTCTTCTCAAAGAAAGCGGTTCGCCAGGCTCTTCAAACTTTTGCATCGTTGTAAAGATGATGCCGTTGGCTTTTCTGCCTTCCAGAAGCGTCTTTAGATGTTCGCGGCTTTTCGCCCGAACCGGCGTCTGACGAAGGAAATCCTTGCATTTGGAAAACTGAGAATACAGTTGGTCATCCAGATCGTTTCTGTCTGTAATAACGACGATCGTTGGGCTGTCAAGCGCTGATTGAAGCAAATGAGCGTAAAAGACCATCGAAAGGGACTTTCCGCTTCCCTGCGTATGCCAAAAGACGCCGCCTTTGCCGTTGGTTTTCGTTGCTCTTCGGGTGGATTCAATCGCCTTGCGAACGGCAAAATACTGATGATAGCCCGCCAAAATTTTGACGTTGTTCAGACCGTCGTTGGAAAAGAGAATAAAGTTCTTTAGAATATCGAGCAGACGTTCTTTTTCAAACATGCCCTCAAAGAACGTATCAAAGTTGGCAAAGCGCGTATTCTCATAACTGCCGTCTGCTGTTTTCCATTCCATATAGCGGTCTTCGCCAGCCGTTATCGTACCGGCGCGGCTTTGAGCCATGTCGGACATAACGCAAATGGCGTTATATATAAACATCGACGGAATAACGTGCATATAGTTGCGAATCTGCGTGTACGCTTCAGATGCGTTGGTTTCCTCGCGAGAAGGAGATTTTAACTCTATAAGAACGACCGGCAAACCGTTGACAAACAGAAGCGCGTCCGGACGCTTTTCTTCGTATTCAACAAACGTCCATTGATTGGCTATAATAAAAGAGTTGTTGTCTGTATTGTCATAATCTATTAAATAGCAGAGGGCGGAACGTTCTTTGCCGTTTTCCGTATAGCGGACTTCGATTCCGTTTTGAAGATAGTCCATAAACGCGGCGTTTTTCTGAACCAGCTCGCCGTTTTCAAAGTTCTGGAGTTTAAATAGAGCGTCAGAAATCGCGTCTTCCGGAAGCTGCGGATTGAGCCGATATAAAGCGTCTTTTAGCTCGTCCATATACAGCGGCATCTGATAATCGCGTTCTATATCATAGCCGCATTTATGCGTATACCCCATCTTCTCAAATAGCTGAATAACGGCATTTTCGTAACTGGTTTCTGTGTAGGGCATGGTATTTTTGGAAAAAAATAAAAAATTTTTTAAAATTGTTCTATTTTAAGTGTTGACTTTCCTCAAAATGGTCGTATAATAATAATGAACCACTGAAAGGGCGAATGCCTCGTAGGTGGTGTTTTTTTATCTTGGATATATAACTAAACCGTACTCATTACTATTGCTGGCATGAATATTTAACACCCCACGTTGTTTTAATATCTCAAGAACGTGTGCGCTAAAGTCTTCTTCAATAACATTTGCAACCCGATTGGGTAATGGTTGTTTCTTTTCAGTTGTACGGAAGTATAAATAAACAAAATGGGAAACAAAGTCGCAGAACTGAATGAAATACGAATACTCTGAGCCTTTTTCCAAAATATCTTCAATTAAACCTTTTATGGGAATGTCATAATAACCTCCAAAACATGAAGGCGTTGGATTATATGCCCGAATTTTACGAGCGGTATATCTCATTGGCGCTAAACGACCTTTATCTGTTATAATGATATATTGATCTTGTGTTTTACAGTCGTTTTCAATACGTTGAATATTATATGTCA
>JAZMZV010000165.1:0-2352 GCA_045586185.1 Thermoguttaceae bacterium
GGGGAATATCACGACGAGGGGACTCGCCGAGGCGGTCCAGGGCCGGACGCTTGAGATATTAGCGCCGATCTATCAGACGGAAATCGTAGACCTTGTTTATAACGTAACCTGGGCGCTCAATAAAAACGCGGATCCGGAGATCCCGGGGCCGATGCAATGGGTCCGGCAATTCGAAACGTTCCCGCTCGACGTCGTTATCCCTGAGGTTTACGGGCTAATTCTTACGGGGTTTGTTTCCTCAAAAAACTTGAAAAGGCTGGAGGGGCTAAAAGACGAAATAACGAAGAATCTTCAGCCGTTACCACTAACGAGATAATCCTCGCAGCATTAGAGCGGGGGCTAACAATGGCGGACGTTCGCCGTATGCAAATCGGTCAATTAGTCGATTTTTGTATTGATTATAACGACCGTCAGAAAAAAGCAAACGCCCAGGCGGAAAAGGAACGGAAACACGGAACGAAACGCCGGGCGACACAAAAGGACATTAACGCATTTTTTGGATAGAGGTTTTTATTAATGGCCGGACAAATTAAGGGTATTACAATCGAATTCCGGGGCGATACGACAAAGCTCGACAAGGCGCTCCGATCCGACGATAAAGTGACTCGCAGCATAGACAAAGAGCTCCGGGCGGACAACAAGTCGATAAAGTATAACCCGACGACCGTCGAGTTATGGCGGCAGAAACAACAGTTATTGACCGCAAAGGTTAAGGAAACGACGGAACGGCTCGATCTGTTAAAACAGGCTCAAAAGAAAATGGACACTGACGGCGTCGATAAAAATAGCCAGGAATACCGCGAATTACAACGTGAGATTATCGAAACCGAGAGCAAGGTTAAACACTTCGATAGCGAGCTTAAAAAGGTCGGAAACGCTAAATTACAAGCCCTGGGCGCTCAATTTAAGCAGATCGGCGAAAAAATGAAAAACGTCGGGGCCGGAATGAGTAAGTATGTTACCGCTCCGATCCTGGGCGTCGGTGCTGCCTCAATTAAGGCGTTTAACGAGGTACAAAAGGGGCTTAACGTCGTAGCAAACAAAACGGGCGCGACCGGGGCGGAATTAACCAAAATGCAGGATATTACCCGAGAACTTGCTAAGGATTTGCCGACCGATTTCGAAACGGCGGGGACGGCCGTCGGCGAATTAAATACCAGGTTCGGGGTTACGGGTCAGCAGCTCGAGGCGCTCTCGCAGCAATATATTAAATTTGCGCGGGTTAATGGGGTCGACCTTAATAGCTCTATCGACGAGACTCAAAAAGCGCTCTCCGCGTTTGGATTATCCGCAAAAGAGGCGCCCGCGTTACTTGATACTCTTACAAAGGCCGGGCAGCTTACAGGCGCGTCGGTCGATTCATTAACAAAGGGGTTAATTCAGAACGGGACCGCGTTCCAGGAACTTGGGCTCGACATCAATCAATCTGTTATGTTAATGGCCCAAATGGAAAAGAGCGGGGCCAATTCAGAAACCGTTATGCAGGGGCTCCGGAAGGCTCTTAAAAATGCGGCCGCGGACGGTGTACCTCTTAACCAGGCGTTAACGGATCTCCAGGACACTATCCTAAATGGGAAAAACGGAATGGACGGGTTAACGGCCGCATATGATTTATTCGGAAAGTCAGGCGACCAAATTTACGGGGCCGTTAAAAACGGGACGCTCGATTTTACCGCGCTCGGCCAGGCGGCGACCGATACCGCCGGGACCCTCGACGCCGTATTTAACGAAACACTAACGCCGGCCGATAAATTCCAAATGTCAATGAATAGTTTAAAGGACGTCGGTTACGAGATCGGTAACACGTTGCTACCAATGATTACGCCATTATTGGAAAAAGTCGGCGAAAAGTTAAAAGCGCTCTCCGATTGGTGGGCCGGTATGAGCCCGGAGACGCAAAAAATGATATTGATAATTGGCGGAATTGTCGCGGCTATCGGTCCGTTGCTTGTCCTGATTGGCTCGTTAGCGGGCGCTATCGGGAGTATAATCGCACTCGCGCCGGTCCTGGGCGGGGCGTTTACGGCGTTACTCGGCCCGGTCGTGTTAGTAATTGCCGCGATCGCTGCCGCGATTGCTATCGGGGTCGCATTATATAAGAATTGGGACAAAATCAAAGAAACGGCCGGGAAAGTTTGGGGCGCTATTAAAACCGCTATAACAAAACCAATAGCAGCGGCCGCGGAGTTTATTAAAAAGGTAATTGATAAAATAAAGAGCTTTTTCCAATTCAAAGTATCATTACCGAAAATTAAACTTCCACACTTTGCAATCAGGCCGAAAGGTTGGCAGCTCGGCGATTTGCTCGAGGGCGTAATTCCGTCGCTCGGGATTGATTGGTACGCCCAGGGC
>JAZMZV010000166.1:0-14506 GCA_045586185.1 Thermoguttaceae bacterium
ATGGAAAAACTCCTTTTCGTTAAATTATATTAATGAAAATTTAAGTAACAATGATAATATAAGCGACCAACGGGAGCGGGTTTAATACGACTCGCGCGGCAGCGCGGATTGGGAGCGGCGCCTCGCCGCCCTTTTTTGAAAAAAGGGGCTTCCCCTCAAACTCCCCTTTCCAAAAAACTTTAGTAAGGGGGAGAAATATAGTATTGACAATAATCAAAGCGACCAACGGGAGCGCTGTCTCACCTCCCGAGTATGGACGCTATGGCGCGGGCTTAAACCCTTCCGCTTTTATATACCATTGACCGTTTCGCGGGAACCCGGGGGCTTCGCCTTTGGATCGGTCAACTTCCGGCGCGCCGTCCCAGCCGCCAGCCATCATGCCGATCGCGTACAGCAAACCTCCGTTTCCCGGCAGGTACGGACACGGATTGTTCGCGTTGACGCCGCGCAGGTCGTAGGCGTTTCTCGGGCTTTTATGAAGCAGTATCTCGACAGCAATCTCAGTCTCGCCGGTTCTCGCCGCGCACATGGCAGTCCAGGGGAAATCCCAGCCCCAAACGCGGTCCCAACGCCATGTTTGATAAACCTTCTTCACGGTTCGCCGCGACGTTTCCGGATCCACGCCATCTGTCGGCGGGATCATTCCATAAACGCCGACAACGTTCGGATGTTCCCAGTTCAAGCGTTCGTATGAATCGAGCCATTCGGCGGAATGAATCCAGACGGTTTCGTTCTCTGGAAGTCCCGGAAGAGTCGGGAGAGGCGCAAGATTATCTGCAATCTCGTCCCATTCTTTAACGCGATCTTTTCCCATGCGTTCTCGCCAGAGGTTAGCTTCGCGCAGAGCAAAACGCCAGTACGCCAGGTCGAACGCGCTGTCACGCGTAATTCCGGTTTCGCTCGGAGGCATGACCGGATCCAGATGCCAGACGCCTGCATCGTCCTTCGTCGGATACGAAGCCATGTACTTCGCGGTTTCGTCGAGGATTTCCGCCCAGCGGTCGAGCGTTGCCTGAGTCGGTCGGTTTCGGTACTCGAGTTCTGCGAAAATCATCGGATGAGGCTCTTTCCAAAGCAGAACCTGATTCCCGACCCATGGCGCAGTTCGGCTTTCCGGTCCGGTTGCTTTCTGCCACTGAGCGCCGTCGTAACCAAGCTGGCGAGCAAGCTGTTTTGCGATGGGAAGGTTCTTTTTGTAACAGTTCAGCGCCCGGTCCGACAGTTCCAGCCGATCCCAAAGCGCGTAGTGCGCCAGATGCCAGTAAATCATTTCGCCGTGGTATCGACCGCCCCATGGATCCGTTCCGAGCAGACCCGTTTCAGGAGGCGGATAACTTCCGGCGGAGTTCGTTCTCATGAGGTATTGAGAAAGAACAATTCGGCGTTCCAGTTCCTTCCAGCGCGGGTCTTTGCTCAACGATAGATCAATAGCCGCGCCGGACTTCCAGAACTTTTCCCACGCCGCGGCAGTTTGAACTTTCAAGTTTTCAAACGACTGAAGCGCTTCCCTTTCGATTTTCGGCAATCCGTCATAAAACGCGCAGGTGAATTCGCAGACGTTTCCGGTTGCTGTAATCGTCAGTCTGTGACGCTCCGCGTTGATTTCCATGGCGCAGCTTTCCGCGCAGTCAACACAAACCGTGTAGTTGAAATCGTCGACTTTGCGCTGGATTTGAGCTGAATGCGATGTATTCCCTGTTACAACCCGGGTTGTGTGTTTCTCTGGAACGGCAAAGTCGCCGGAATAGCGCGCCATCCTGGTAGTCGGATATGGAAAATCAATTGAAACTGCGATTTTCTTCTGAGCTATTAGCGGGGATTCCACCCGAGCGTTGACGCAGTCCGAATCCATTCTTACGAGCGTTTCGACTCGAACAGGGACGCCGTCGAGCTGAAACTCCGTCGTATGCAGACCCGTCCATAGGTCAAGACGCCGCTGGACGTTTTGAATTTCAGAGTCTGCGATCGCCTCAAAGGAGGAAGTGTCTGCAACGCGAACGAGACGGATTCTGCCCAGATCGGCGCGGTGCGGATTCTGGCGAAGCCAATTACGCAGAGGTTCCTTTTCTGGCGTGAACGAATTATCGCCCTCATGCGGCTTGTTGCGTCCCTGCTGAAACGTTCCTGTCGGGGGAACGTCGGCGGGAGTAAATCCTTTTGGCAGTGGGAACGAATGCCAGCCCCAGTGCGCCATAGTATTCCCGCGCGTCGTCTGAAGTCCCGTCCGGTCGACGTTAAAACAGAACTCGCCGTTTCCCAGCGGAATCTCCAGATTTACCTCGTTGCTGGTAATGGCGTGACGACCAACGACCGCGCAACGGTCAATCGGCTCCGCAAAAAGCGACGATGAAAACGCGCATAACAAAAGGATAAAAGAAATCTTTTTCATTTCTTATAAGCTATCGTAGGGAATATAAGCAGCCGTCGAGGAATGCTTGCGTAATTACGCATTACGAATTACGCATTTTCAAACTCCTCCCGAATAGGAGTCAAAATCTCCGACCCTCTGCGTGTACTTGTTGACGAACTTCGTGTACTGCGGGCGCCAGAGGACTTCTACGTCTCCGACGGCGCCGTTACGCTGTTTGGCAAGAATAATCTCCGCCTTGCCGATAACGTCCGGGTTCTTTTCCTTGTCTTCCGGAGACATGTAATACTCTTCGCGGTGAACGAACATGACAACGTCTGCGTCCTGCTCGATAGCGCCGGACTCTCGCAGATGGCTCATTCTCGGACGGTTGTCTTTGGTTGTTTCCGCCTGACGGTTAAGCTGTGACAAGCAAATAACCGGGACTTCCAGCTCGCGCGCCATTCCTTTGAGACGTCGGGCGATTTTGGAGACCTGTTCCTGTCGCGGGTCGTTGGGGTTGTCCGGCTGGATGAGTTGAAGATAGTCGATGATGATAATATCCAGCTTCCCCGCCCGTTTCAGACGTCGGGCAAGAGCGGCGATTTCCGTTACCGTTCTGACCGGGGAATCGTCAATAACCATATTGGACCCGCTCAGCTGACCAACGGCTTTAAGAATAACGTCTTTGTCTTCCGGGGCAAAAGAGCCGGTTCGGAACTTGCTGCCGTCAATCTCGCCGCGGGAGCTGATCAGACGCTTGACAAGTTCAATCTGGTTCATTTCCAAACTGACAAACAAGACGCCTTTCCCCTCCACGACGGCAATATAGTCGGCGAAGTTGGCAGCCAGAGCCGTCTTGCCCATACTGGGTCGGGCGGCGAGAATAATCAACTCGCCCTGGTGCATGCCGCCGGTCATCTTGTCCAGATCCGCCAAGCCGGTCAGCAGACCCGGCGCAGCTCCCTTGAGCATCGTTTCGTTAATCTGGTCAAGCGTGTCCTGCAGGACTTTGACGAAATCCAGCTTGTCGGTTTTCGTTTCGTCGCCCTTGAGAGCAAAGATGCGCTCTTCCGCCTGGTTGATAAGGTCGTTCGCGTTGGAACTGGACGTGTACGCTTCCTGAAGGATTTCAGAAGAAGTTTGAATCAGCGAGCGCAGAATAGACTTCTCCCGGACGATTTCCGCGTACGACCTGGCGTGCGTCGCGATGGCGACCGAGTGCAGAATCTCGACCAGATACGCCTCCCCGCCGATCTTATCCAGCAGGTTGTCTGAACGCAGGTCTTCGACCAGCAGGGGGATGTCAACCTGATGCCCGGTGTTGTACATTTGGACGATTCTGTCGTAAAGAATCTGATGAGCTTCCAGATAGAAGTCGTCCCGATGAACGATAGATACGATGTCGTCCGCCGACTTCGGGTCGATCATCAAACAGCCCAGCAGGTTCCGTTCCATTTCGATGTTCTGAGGCGGAGTCGCGCCGAAAATGCTGGTGTCGACAGTAGAGACGCTTGTTTTTTTCGTGTGTTTTTTCGATTCGTTTGCCATAGTAATTCGAAATATACCCTAACGCAAAGTAGAAGTCAAGAGGGCAAGGAAAAAACTCCTTTTGAAGATTGACGTTGCTATTGATAATTAGGCAATGTGGAACGGACTGGATATATAGGGCAGTTGGCAAATTCAATGAAAAGAACTGTCAGCGGGAAATACTCTTATATTTGGTTTACAATATTTTTCTTACTGCCCTATTGCTTTTTTCAAATTAGCTCTCTATAATGAAAATAATGTTAATTGAAAATAATATCAATAATAAAATTTCGTCAGGAGAAATAAATGAATAAATACCTGCCAATTATTACGATAACCGTTGCGCTAACCGGCTTGGCTGTCGTTGCCTCGTGCAAACCGAACGAGTCAAAAAGCGCTGGCGCCGCTCAAAATGAAAAGGACGCTCCAAAAGAGAACGCCGTTCAAAATGAGAAAGCCGTTCAAGACGATGATATAACCGTTCCGCCGGTTCTGGACGAGGTGCGGCAGCGGAACGTCAAGTGGCTTTTTGGCGATACGGAACGCTTTGAAGAGATGTTTCGCACCGGGGAAATCAGTTTCGATTTGCTGCCGCCATACGGAGGGAACGTCCTGCATTATGCCGCGTACACCGGCAGCATCCCTCGGGTAAAATATCTTCTCAAACTGCATCCAGACGTCTATGTAAGAATGAATCATTTGTGGTGGACGCATCGCGGAAATCCAAGCATGAGCTTTTTGCGATGCGCCGTTGCCAGCGGAAATTTGGAACTGGTAAAATGGCTTCTGACCGATGAAGAGGTTGCGGCGGAACTGGCGAAAACCGATCAGCGCTTGTCCATCTCGGAACTTGACTTTAGCAATCGACCATTGGTAGTATATTCCGGCAGCGTCGAAGTTGCCCAATGGCTGATGATGAATGGCTCCTATCGCTATGTCCGCGCCGGTAATCCGCCTTCATTAAATTACGCCATTGTTTTTGGAGACGCGAAATTATTCAAGTGGATTTATGCATCAAACAGATCCGTAGATTTCCAAAGGAATTTGTGGAATGATATTCTTATAAACGGCAATGTGGAATTGGCGCAATGGCTATTGGATAACAATTGCGTCCCGTATAACGAAAACGGTATGCCATACAGTGAAAATGGCAAAGATATTGAATTATCGGAATTTTTCAAAACGCAGAACAGACTGCTGATATACGCCGCCAGGAGCGGGAATTTAGAGATGGTCAAATGGCTGGAAAAGCAGGGAGCGCAATTTGCCCCGTCAGGCTCAAACAGCGATTCGGTTTTATACGCCGCCGCAGCAAGTGGAAACCTCGATTTGGTTAAATGGCTTGTAGAAAAAGGACACAACGTCAAAGCTCAGCGTGATAACGGCGATCCGATTCTGTTCGGCGCCGCTTTAAGCGGGAATCTGGAGATGGTCAAATGGCTGGCGGAACAGGGCGTGGACGTTAACGCAAAGAATAAATTTGGCGATCCTGTCATTTTTTCTGCCGCTCAAAGCGGGAACCTGGAATTGGTCAAATGGTTAATAGATCAAGGACAGGACATTAATGCCCAAAGAGGCAAATCCAATTTTACGGTTTTAGACGTATTTGCTCAAAACGGAGATTTGAAAGCGATCAAGTGGGCTATAACTCAGGGCGGCGACTTGAATAAATCCCCCGGCATTCTGGGGTCAGCCGTTTCAAGCGGCAATTTAGAACTGGTTAAATGGCTCTTTGCTCAAAAAGTTGGAACTGTATCAGACACGCTTTTACACGTTGCCGCCCGAAGAGGCTCTTTTGAGACGCTCAAATGGCTGTCTGAACAAGGGCTGGACGTCCACGCTCTGGATGGAAATGAAGATACGGTTCTGCACGAAGCCGCCAGGGCAAATCATTTGCCAATGGTCAAGTGGCTGGTTGAACAGGGGTTGGATATTAACGCTTCAAACAGCGAAGTATATAGCGTCATTGATGTTACACAGCAAAATTCAGAAGTTTATTGTTGGCTTCAGGAACAATTTAAAAAACAAGCTCAAGAGAAAGAAAAAAATAGCGACGTTTCCAAAAACGAGAACGCCGTTCAAAAGAGTAACGCATTCACCCCTCAAGTCCATGACGACTTTCGCCAGCGGAACGTCAAACGACTTTTTGGCGACCCGGAACAGTTTGAGCAGATGTTTCAAAGCGGAAAATTTTATTTCGATTTAATGCCGCCATACGGAGCGAGCGTCTTGCATTATGCGGCGTATACGGGGAATATAGCTCGAGTAAAAGCGCTTCTCAAGATTAATCCGGACGTTTCCATGCGAACTCGCTGGTATTTATCAAATCCATACAACATTCATTTTAATCATTATGATTGTCATCGCGTAGATCAGGAATGGCATTCCGACGGTACGCGTTTTGGACCGGGCATGTCCTTTTTGCAATGCGCTGTAGCCAGCGGAAATTTGGAACTGGTAAAATGGCTTCTGACAGACAAGGAACTGGCGGCGGAGCTGGCAAAAACCGATCAGCGTTTGGATATTAACGAATGCGATTCTAAAAACAATTCTCTGTTATACTATTCCGGCAGCGTTGAAGTCGCTCAATGGCTGATGGAAAAAGGATGTAAATGTTATAATGTTTGCGATATGTTAGCCTTCGCCGCAGAAAACGGCAATTTGGATCTGGTTAAATGGTGCGTTTCTCATTTTAAGGTTAAAACAATAGAACTTGACGTCTTGTGCGCTGGCGCAGGAAGCGGAAACCTGGAACTGGTGAAATGGTTGGAAAATAATGTCAACGTTAATTATTTAAAATATCGCGATGACAAGTACAATGCGGTTTTATTCTACGCAGCGCGAAGCGGAAATCTTGATTTATTGAAATGGATGGTCAGCAAGAATCGAAATATCAATGTTAAAGACAATATCTATACGCTCATGCATGCCGCTGCGGAAAGCGGGAATCTGGAAATGGTCAAATGGCTGGTTGAACAGGGGTATAATATAAAAGCGTCGTATAACAAGCGTTTATTAAATGCTGCTGCGAAAAGCGGAAGTTTGGAAGTTGTTCAATGGTTTGTAGAACAGGGGCTGAAACTCGACGATCCCGCAAATTCAGCAAGCCGCCGAGGGGATTTTTATAGTTATTCAATTATGCAATACGCCATTCAAAGCGGCAATTTGGAACTGGTTGAATGGCTGGTTGAACACGGGCTGACTATTAAGAAATACGGAATGGAAATCTGCGTTGCCGCCAGTTACGGCGATTTGCCAATGCTAAGATGGCTGGCGTCTCATAAAGTCGAGTTTAGCGGCGTTTATCGTGAAGCCGCCCAAAGCGGAAATCTGAAAATGGTCAGATGGCTGTATACCAAAGACGTTACATCCTTTCCGCTGCTCTACGCCGCTAAAAGCGGTAATCTGACTATGGTTCAATGGCTGATCAGACACGGCGAAAACGTCAATGCTTCAGAAAACAATATTACAACGCTTCAATACGCCGTTGAGAGCGACAACCTCCGGTTAGTCAAGTTTCTGGTTTCTAAAGGCGCCAAGGGCGATAACGTTGAAATCATTTCTCGCGTTGTCGCGAACAACAATACAGAAATGCTTCAATGGCTTTTATCTCACGGAGTAACAATCAGCGATCCGCAGCTTCCTCAAATTAAAGGCGCGCTTAAAGAAGCCGTTAAGAAAGGCAATATCGAAATGGCTAAGACTCTTTGTAAACATGGCGTTGATATTAGTTCCGTAGACATTGCAACGGTTGCTTCAGTAAGCGGGAATCTGGAGATGGTTAAATGGCTTGTCGATCAAGGCATGGCTTGTCGAAATAAAAGCGGGTACTATATTCTCTATAACGCAGTACGAAGCGACAATTTAGAACTTGTCAAATGGGTAGTCGCGCAAGGCGTAGATATAAATGCAACATTCGACGGAAACCAGGCGGGTTTTAATACAAAATATCCTGTTCTCAATTATGCCAACCCTGATTCAGAAGTAAGACTATGGCTTCAGGAACAAGGGGCGCATTATTAAACGGGGGGAATAAGAGATGAACACCTTCATATTAATGTTACAACCCAATTTTGAACGCTTCCCAAAAACTGTTTAATAGCGCCCGACGTGTATGTTTTTTTAACAGATAATTACCGTATTAAAGACATTTTTAATTTGTCAGATTATAATAGAGTTAACGTTTTATATAAGTTCAAAAAATCTAATGACCGACAGCGAAAACAGTTACGAAAACGACCGTATGAATTCCAATAATTTTGAACCCAGCGAGCTGACTCAGCCGCGGGATTTCAACGCAGTGGAAGACGTGTGTCTTGGCGTAAAACGTTATTGGCAATTTATGCTTTTGTCAATACTCATCAAAATCGCGATACCTATAATATGCGTATTGCTTTTATTCTGTTTTCCACAACTGGCGTTAATTATTATATTCGCCGGAATAATTCTTTTTTCACCGCAGCCGATTAAGGAGCCTGTCAGTTTTTCGAAAGCGGCGCCATCGTTTGGAGAACGTTTTCCGGACCTGTTAGTTCTGGAACAGATGTCCCCGGAACAAGCGCTTCAATGGGGGCGATTAGTATTTCTTGCGATTTATCTTGCGATTTTCGCGTTCTACGGGTTATGTTTATGCATTCCAATGTATAAATCGATGGTTAAGCTGTATAAAACGCCTGAAAGCGTTTGTCCTAACGCTCGCCGCCTTCTCAACGCCTCTTGGATTCTCTATGCAATCGGTTTTTGCATTTCAGGCGTTGCGGTCTATTTCATTGATACGTCATATCGAAACGTTCTCTGGGCGACGGCTCTTTCTATTAATCTTTCGAGCTTTATTGTGTTTTATAGCTTCATGAATAGAATTGGAGCGAGATTGCTTCCGGAAAGTAAAGAATGCCGAATTGCAATTATTCTATTATTAATCGAACTGGTGTTTGGCAATGCGTTAATACTATTCTTTAACTGTTTGCCGTCTGGAATGATTGCAGTAAGATTGAGTTCATTGGTTAACATCCTCGTTGCTGGAACTTCAATACTCTTTTTGGTTTATATTATAAGATTGCAAAGCCAATGCTCCGTCATTCTACAGTACAAAGCTGTTCCCCTTCCAGTTCCCCAATCGCCAGAGGTTCAGCTGCGATCTGTTTTGAGAACCGGATTTGATAAACTCAAATCTATTCGGAATTTAAGACTATTCATATTAATAACGATTTGCGTTCTTCTTCTTGGCGCGACTGTTTACTATACGTTCGCCTATCCCTCTGAAGGGCAAAAGATCAATTGGAGCTGGTCGTCGTTTTTCTCTCCCCAAAGAGAACAATCCCCATATCAGGAAATTCAAAACTGGAACGACGCGGTTTATAAACTCAATCATGGGGATATTTCCAAAGAGTTTTTTGTACGATGGGTGTATATGACCTATTTGCCAGATCTGGAATCGAAGTATAGATCAGATACCTCGGAAAAGCTTAAGGAAGAATACTTTCGAAACAGCATTCTTAAAGAAAAAATCGATTGCTGTATGACGTTTCGGAAAGCGCTCAAACAGGAATCTCCGGAAGCGCTGCAGCAAGCCATCGAAAACGTCTACAGAATAGACTTTAAAGAACTCAAAGCGGAACAGGAAAACGGTTGGAGTCATCAGGTTTGCCTTACGACGAACGACGCGCTATTATTAGCGGTTTCAATGGACGAACTCGACATGGCGCAATGGCTTGTCAGCGTCGGCGCAGACGTCAACTGCAAAAACAGAGACGACAAAACGCCGTTACAAATCGCCAAAGACAAGAACAATCAACGAATGATCGAATTCCTGAAAAACAACGGAGCGGTTGATGGCGATAAGAAATAATCCAAATGAGTTTTATTAAGAATATTTAAGCGACCAACGGGAGCGACTATAATACGTCTCGCGCGGTAGCGCGGATCGGGAGTGGCGCCTCGCCGTCGACCCTCCGAAACGCAAGCGTCCGTCGATTGTTACTTTGTGTTATTTGTGTTCTTTGTGGTTAAGACTTCTTTGGCGGGCTATCGCCCGCCTTGAAAAAACTTAGGTCGCCAGCAAGCTGGCTCCCTATTGTAGAAGTTTTTTCAAGTTGAAATGATATGAGGGGAAAACCTTTTTTGAAAAAAAGGTTCTTCCCCTCAAACTCCCCTTTCCAAAAAACTTTAGTAAGGGGAGAATATAAAGTAAGAACGTCGTAAACCAATCGGGGAAAATCCGCCCCATCCGTAAAATCCGTGTGCTGACTGCGCTACGAAAACGCTGAGTTACAGCGCGCGTCGAACGCGGCGGGTTCTCTGTCCGTAAACCGGTTTGGGCGGCTCTTCCGCAATCGGTTCGGAATGCGAGTTGTCGGCGTCGGGTTTGCTGGACGTCGCCGCCGGGGTAGCGAACGCGGCAAAGCCCGGGATTTCGTCTCGTTTGAGCAGTTTGTTGATTCTCATTTCGATTCTTGTCAGTTCGACGCCTTCCTCTGCTGTTACAAACGTAAACGCGACGCCCTCTTTGCCCATGCGGCCGGTTCTGCCGACCCGGTGAACGTAGTCGTCGCAGAACTGCGGGATGTCGTAGTTGATAATGTGCGACACTCCGGAAATGTCCAAGCCCCGTCCGACAACGTCCGTTGCAACCAGAAGCCGGACTTTGCCGTCGCGGAACTTCTGAATCGTCTTCATGCGCTTGTCCTGTTCCATGTCGCCGTGCATGCCCAGCGCGTCGGGATACCATTTTTTGACGATTGCCGTCAGCTGTTCCGTTCGCTTTTTGGTTCGGCAGAAAATAATCGCCTGATGCGGGTTCTCGCGTTCCAAAAGCCGTTTGAGCAGCTCGACTTTGCGTTCCGGCGCGACGGAAAAGTACGACTGTTCAATCGTCTCGACCGCCAGATTTTTAGGCGAGAAGTCCAGCTTTTCGGGATTGTTCATGTAATGCCGAGCCAAATGATCGACTTCCGGCGGAATGGTTGCGGACATGAGCATCGTTTGCCGCGAGTCCGGGCAGCGGCGCAGAATCTTCTCGATGTCCGGGCGGAACCCAATGTCCAACATTCTGTCCGCCTCGTCCAGAACGACGAATTCCAGCTTGGACAGATCAAGGGCTTTCCGCATAAACAGGTCGATGATTCTGCCCGGCGTGCCGACGGCAATATCGACGCCCTCTGACAAGAGCGCGGTTTGTTTCGCCAGCGGCGCGCCGCCGTAAAACGCGGCAATCGCCAAGCCGGTGTACTTGCCAAGACGCAGTATTTCGTCTCTGACCTGAACTGCCAGCTCGCGCGTCGGGACGAGAATCAAAGCGCGGGGCGAGAACATCGTTTCGTCAAATTCCAGCTTTTGCAGAATCGGGAGCGAGAACGCCGCGGTCTTGCCGGTTCCGGTTTGCGCCTGACCCATTACGTCGCGCCCGGTTCCCGCCAGAGGAATGACGCCCATTTGAATCGGCGTCGGCTCCAAGTAGTCAAACTTGTTGAGCGCCCGCATGATTTCTGGCTTTAAGTTGAACTGCGAGAACTTGTTGTTCGACCAGTCCTGAGCGCTTTCTGGCTCTGCGTCGTCTGTATACTCTTTTGGCGTCGGCGACTCCTTTTCAGGCTGAGCCTTGACAGCCATCTTTTTCACAGCTTTCTTTTCCGGCGCGGCTTTTCGAGGCTCGACGGTCTTCTGTCCAGACGCTTTGACAGCTTTCTTTCCAGACGCAGATTCCCCGTCAGGAGCGCTTGTCTCCTGTTTTGCCTTCTTTTTAGACGGGGCGGGCTTTGCTTTGTCAGATGCGTCTGGCTTACTTTCCAATACAGAATCCTGCGCCGAGATAGCAGGCGTTTCCTTGTAGATTGAGACTTTCGGACTGGCTTTTTTCCGCTCGACCGGTTCAGAGGTTTCAATCAGGGGCTGATATTTTTGGTATCGCCCCTGACTGACCTGGTTCATGTCGAATAATTCGACAGGGTCTTCATTTGACGTATCTTCTCTATCTTCATTCAAAACGGCTTTTTTTTTACCGTTTTGAGCGGTTAAAACGTCCTTTTCCTTTCGAAAAGTCGTTTTTTTTTCCGCAGAGTTTTTGTCAGCGGAATCGGTCGAATCGAAATCAGACGCGGGTTTTGGCTCAGCGGGTTCCTTCGGCGCCGGGGTTACGCGAGGGCGTTTTCCCAGACCGAGTTCCTGTTTAAGCTCTTCTCGCAGTTCTTCCTGAAGCTCCTGACGAAGCTCATCGATAAGTTCCTGCTTGATTTTCCGCTTGATTTCCGCCAGAAGATTGAACGTGTCGGACGTCGGCTCCGGTTCAACAGCCGCCTTTTTTACTGGCGCGGCTGCCTTGATGGGAGCGGCTTTGACCGGGGCTTTTTTAGCCGGTTCTTCTTTGTCTTTGCGGTTGTTTTGACGCGCTTTTTGATCTCCAGCCGACTTTTCGTCACGGGGCTTTTCGCCGCCTTTTTTGTCACGTTTGTCGTTGGAGGCGCGGTCGTTATCCCTGTTGGAATTGCGCTTAGAGCGATTTTTCCCTCTGGACGGGCGGTCGGCAACGGTTTGCTGCATGTCTTCGGAATCGAAGTCAAACAGACTGTCCAGACCGTCGTCTTCGTCCTCGTCGTCGGTCATGTATCCCACCGGGGGCGGGGGAACGTCCGGACGCTTGGCGTCTCGGATAGACGGATTGTATCGCGGAACGGGAGACGGAATCGGGGACTCTTTTGTCGGCTTGGGACGTCGAGTCGTCGTTTTGATAATCGGTTCGTCTTCCTTCAGTTCCGATTTTTTAGCTGCGCGATTTTTACGCGCTTCTGAATTGCGAGACTTCGTGTCGTCGCGTTTGGAATCGTTTCCTGAACGATTCTGGTTTTCGTTTGGACTCATTTGTAAACAATTACTATAGGGTTTATCGATTTTAGTGGTTAGTGGTTAGTGGTAAGTAGTTAGTGATTAGTTATAAGTGGTTAATGATAAGAAGTTAGTACATCGCTTGCGTCCTTACCACTTACCACTCAAAACTTACCACTACTAACTTAGCGCGATTCTCCCATAACCCAGTCGTACAGGGCTAAATACTGCCTGGCGAAATCGTGCGTTGACGCGCCCTGCGGACTCTTGAAAAACGAGGAGAGGAAATCCAGCCGCCCTGTCTGTCCTCTGCGGCGGGCTGTAAGCGCCAAACGCGATAAATCCAGTACCAACGGAGCCGCTAAAATCGAATCGCAGCCCTCCCACGTAAACTGGAGCGCCATTGGCGTGCCTAAAAATCCCTGGAAATGAATGTGATCCCAGGCGGTTTTCCAATCTCCTAAACTGTTAATTCTCTCGATCGTTACCAGCGTTTGCGGGCGATATCCCAGGATTTCTCCCAGAAGCCGGTCTTTGCTGGCGACTTTGGCTGTCTTGTTGGCGGGATCGTCTAAAACGACAGCGTCGAGATTGCCGAAAATATTGTGTCCGACCCAGCTCATGACGTTGAAGTTCCGGTTGCGGAACATCGGGGCGAGAACGCTTTTCATGAGCGTTTCCCCCGTCTTGCCGTCGAATCCCATGTACGCAGATCCGTACTGTTCGCTCCACAGGTCTCCCAACGGAATGGGAACGCCGGTGGACGGCGTGAAGTTGATAAACGTCCAGCCATTTTTCATGGCGGCGTATCCGTACAGCGAGCTTGCCGGAAGAGAGGATTCAGAGGACTGAGAGCATTTTTTATTCAACGCTTTATCCCATAAGGATTTGAGCTTTTTGCTGTCGTCGCCGCCCTTTTCCAGAATGGATTGCACAGCTGCGTTGACCGGCTCTGTAGACGAAACGTTGACGACAATCAGGGAAGAAAGCCCGTTTTGCTCGACAAAGGCTTTCATTTGACTTTCAAGACGAGCAACGGTCTCCGCAGGCGCGTCTTCCGTTGGAAGATCCATATCCGCCAAAGACGCGATGCATTTCCCGCTGCCGCGAATCGTGCCGGGGACAAGTCGGGAATCAATAGCCGCCAGATCGCGTTTGCAGGACTGAATCAGGTCAGAACGAATTGCCGGATGAATTCCGCCCAAAGTCGCTACGGTGTCGTAAATCGACCCGGTTCGGATTTCGCAACCGCCGACGAAGAACTCTGACCAGGCGGGGAAAACGGAACTGACGTCCTTGAAATCGTAGTTTTCCGTTACCAGCCCAGTCCCGTCCGTTTTGCCAGCCTGCAAAGCCGACAAACCCAGTATTGCCGTCGAAGCCACTCCGCCTCGCGCGCCGATTAACCAAAGACCTGTTTTCTCCTTATTTTGCTTTTTCATATCGTCTTGCTCGTTTAAAATATTGGGGATTTCTAATAATTGCTTTCGTTGTCAAGCGACGGAGTTTTTTTCGTCTGCACAGAGGAGAAAAGCCCCAGTATTAGACATACGAGTGGGCTTTTCGACTCAAAGCAGACGGGAAAAAGAACTAGCTTGACTCGAAATTGAATTATTAGAAGTTCCCATAATAATCCTCTCGTTGCATTATACGTCTTAAAATCAAATCCGTAAAGGTATATTAGGCGGGAATATCAAAAATTTTTCTAAGTTTTTTCAGAAAACTTCTAACAATCACAATGGGAACAATTAGAAAGTCGACGTAAAAAATGCTTTATGAAACAGGTAAACATGACTAACCATATAAAACATA
>JAZMZV010000167.1:0-18821 GCA_045586185.1 Thermoguttaceae bacterium
TGGCGATGAGGATGTTCAAAACCAAAATTATTATTCCCTTGTCAACGGAGAAAAAATATGGTCAAGCTTTCCAATCTGAATATTTCGTCCGCCCGCGTTTTAACGAACGTTTGGGTTGCTGTGTTGGTTCTGTTTGCCAGCGTCAGTTTTGCTGACCCGGTTGTGTACACAGACGCTACGATTCCTGGCGCCAATATTGCCATCGGGACAGACGGCGTTGAGTTCCAGCTGTCTGGGGCAAAATCGTATGATTATTCAATGTCTGGCTCCGGTTCGCTTTACAAAACCGGCGCAGGAACGCTGACGCTGAATAAAAACGGCAGTACGTTTACCGGAGACGTTCATCTTGACGGAGGGAAAATAAAAGTTACGGTAGCGTGGACAGGAGAAAAATCTGCTTTAGGAGCAGTTCAGTCTGGCAGAACAATTAACGTCAACAGCGGCGCCGAGTTGATTTTGGCTAATCAGGATATTTTTACTAACGCTCACAACGCTAATCCAATTCTCTTTGTTGTAGACGGGGGAACGATCTCCAACTCAGGCGCCTATTACGATTACCTGACGAACGTTACATTTAAAAACGGCGGTAAACTCAATGCAACCGACGGCAACGCTACATGGAAGGCATTCAAACTGCATAACGTGAACATTGAACGCAGCGACAGGTCTGACCGCTCGCCAGCTGTTATTACCGCAGTTTCAGGCAAGGCTAATGCCACGATCGCTTTCGGCGATATAAGCAATACTATAAAAGCGGGTAATTCGAGTTCGACCATCAATGTTGGTGAAATTACCAGCGCAGACGGTTCCGTTGACGATAAGTCCGATCTTATTATTTCGGCAGTAATCGCAAACCCCTTGTATGACAGCAAACCCTATTCAAATGCAACTCAAATTGTTAAAACGGGCGCCGGAACCATGGAATTGACCGCCGCCAATACCATTACCGGCAAGACGACCATTAATGCCGGAAAAATCAAACTGTCCGGCAGCGGTACGCTGGGAACTGGCGCGGTTGTCAACAATGCAACGCTGGAATTTGCTCACACGTCCAATCAAACCAGCTCCAACCTGATTTCCGGAACCGGATCTGTTATAAAAATCGGGTCAGGAACGCTGACACTGAGCAATATTAACAGTTCATTTACAGGGGATTTTATCATTGACGCTGGAGCTGTCAAGGTTACTGGCGGTTCAAATGAAGACAACAGAACAAAATCCGCCCTGGGAGCAAGCAACGTTGAGGGAAGAAAGGTAATAATCAACAGCGGAGCCACTCTTGAACTTGCGGCTCAAGACGTTATGTGCGACACTCATGCCGATACAAAGCTTCTTTTTGTTGTCGACGGCGGAAAGATTACGAACTCCGGCGCCAATTTTAACTTTATTCAGAATGTAACGTTAAAAAATGGCGCTAACATGCACGCTGCCAATGGAAACACGAGCTGGGAAGCGTACAAGATTCAAAACCTCCGTGTCGAACGCAGCGGCGACGCAGCAGCGTCTGCGGTATCGCTGACCGGCGCTAACAACGATCACGCTGTATTTTCATTTGGAGCAATTTCAAACAACATTACTACGGTCCCGGTTTCCATTTATGTTGAAGACATCACCAGCGCTAACGGGGCTTCAGATGCCGCTACAGACATTCTCATTTCCGCCAAAATTGTTGACGCGAACATTGACGGCAAAACCAAAAAGCCTGCTCCGATCGTCAAGTCTGGCGCTGGCACGCTGGAACTGAAAAACGCCGGCAATACATATTCAGGGAATTTGACAATTGACGAAGGAACAGTCAAGGTTACTGCCGGTTCCGCCAGCAACGGTAGAACAGCATCCGCCCTGGGCGCTGGCAACGTTACGGGAAGACTTGTTACCGTCAACGAAGGAGCCGTTCTCGATTTGACAGTAGACAACGTTATCGTGAACGCTCATACCGATACAAAGCTGGCTATTGTCGTAGACGGCGGACAGATTATCAACTCTGGTTATAACTATCTTCAAAATCTCACGCTCAAAGACGGCGCTCAAGTTTACGCCGCCAACGGAGCGGAAGTTTGGAAGTCTTATAAATTCCATAACCTGAACGTTGTCCGCAAATCTGCTGACGCCGCCGATTCGCCTGTTACTATTTCTTCGGATTTGAGTAAACCATACGCCACGATTGCGTTTGGCGCGAAAAGCGATACAATCAAAGTTAGAGACAACAACTCGATTTCGATCGTTACAGTTGAAGAAATCACCAGCGCAGACCCGTCCGTTAACGACAACATTTCGGACCTGGTTATTTCAGCTATCATTGCCGACCCGATACACACCACCTCCGGCGCTCTTACCAACGCAACCCAAATTATTAAAGCAGGCGCGGGAACCATGGAATTAACCGCCGCCAATACCATTACCGGCAAGACGACCATTTCCGGCGGTACTCTTAAACTGTCCGGCGACGGTACGCTGGGAACGGGCGCGGTTACAATAAACGAAAACGGAACTTTGGAAATTGCATACGAAGACGCCTCAAAGTCTGTCAATTTTTCATCTGTATCGATGGCGGAAGACGATGTATTTCATGAAGGTTCTTCATTTAAGGTTACTTCCGGAAAAGTAACGTTCGGAACGACAGACGCAGCGCTCAATAATCTTTCCGGAGGTTATCTTGATGAAAACGGTCAAGCTCCAAATCCTGTTCCTGCAACGCTGACTGTAGCAGGAAATTTAACGCTCAATAACGATCAGCTGACAAAATATATCGGGTCGATTACCGCCGACACAATCCAAAAGACTGGCGATGGAACGCTGCAAATCTATACCGGCGCAGAGGGACTGGTAAGCGCTGAAAGTCTGGTCGTTTCATCCGGTCGGCTGGACTTGAAAGGCTATATGGCTGGAAGCATTACGATAGAAGACGCTGTCTTTTCTCCTGGCAACTCGATTGGAGAGGCGACGTTTGACGACGATTTTATTCTTGGCAGCGCTGCGTCAATGCTGTTGATGGAAATCGGCGGAGAAAATCCAAGTCAAAACGACTCTTTAATTGCAGGCGGAGATATTACGCTGAATGACGGTCTGATTTATTTGACGTTGTCAAGCAGCAGTACATTTAGCCACGGCGACACGTTCACCGCAGTTTTGTCTGGAGACAACAGCGGCGACGCCGGATTTGGCGATGATCTGCTTAGCCATGTTCGCTCGTACTACTTCACCGACTTTGAATACATTCAGCTTGACGATTCATACGGCGAGAAGTATAAAGACAAGTTCGCCATTCGCGGACATTTTATTGACCACAACGCCGTTCCAGAACCGTCAACTTGGGCGCTGTTAGAGCTTGGGGTTGTCGTATTATTCCTGCGGAAGAGAAAGTAAATGAAAGGCGGTAATGGAGCGAGCGCCGCAAGCGGAATTACGCATCGGCAGGCGTAACGCCTGCCGAATTTTTTAAGCCGCAAAGAACGCAAAGAACGCATAGTAAATTTTAAAACTTCGCGAACTTTGCGAACTTCGCGTGAGATTTACCCGGGCGGTTCAACGCAACCCGGTTCTTTTTTAGATAAAAGCGCCCGTTACGCCAGAGCGTCGCCCAGAATCTCTCTCAGCGCTTTCTCGTACGCGTTCGCCTGAACGAAGAAGCCGTAGTCGTTGGCGTGACAGTTGTCCATGGTTCCGTCGCCGTCTGCCGGCATCTGGCTTTTGCCGTCCAGATAGTACAAGCCCTTAACGCCGTCGGCGACGAGTTTTTCGTAACCTTCTCTATTGGCAACGCCGCGGGGGTCTTTCTCGTCGGCAAAGTCTGACCAGCAGGATCGGAACGGAGCAGGGTACCCTTCTACAATCAGAATCGGCGTGTCGGGATGCGCTTCTCTCAATTTGAGAACGCCTGGTACGAGTCGTTCCCGAATCAGTTCCGGCGTCATGTTGCGGTTGCAGTCCAGAACGTAGACCGACGGGTCGAGTTCCGCAAACGCTTCCATCATAACCGGCTCCATCCTTCCGTTCCCGGAAAAGCCGAAGTTCAAAACGTGAACGTCCAGCCGGCGCCCGGTCATGGCAACCGCACAGTTGGCGGTTCGGGAAGAACAGCCGCCCTGTAAAATCGACGTCCCGTAGAACAGAATCGGCTTTAGCTTGCGGGCGGGCGCCGCTTCAAAAATGGCTTCCTTTCTGACGCCAAGGCGGAACTTGGACATGCCGTTGTACGTCGGGAAGTAAATCATGAATTCCCGTTTCCCGTCTGGAACGGCTTCGCTGCGAATCGGTTGAACAACGAGGCTGTTTGAAAACTTACCGCCAATCATCTGGGCGAATCTCCATTTACCGGACGAATCGCGGCCGTAAATATCGACGCCGCTTTTCCCGGTTGCCGGCATGTGATACATCGCCAAGTCCTTGCCCCGCAGTTCAAAGGAAATATTCATCGGGCTGTTTGTTACAAATCGCAAAGCCAGTCCGGCAGAAGAACACGCCAGATTTCGCACCGCTGACGGAACTTTATCCATCCATCGTTTCGGAAACCGGTCGAACGGATTATAGCGTTCTTCCCCTTCCCAGGCGCGCCCTTCGATGGGCATCGTTGCCGCATCGTACCAAACCCAGCCGTCTTTCTCTTCCACCGGATTGAACCCGATTTCCGGCGTAGCGGGCTGCTGGGCTTCTTCCGCCTTGACCGCAGCCGCAGCCATCGCCGCCGAAATTGCAGTCGTCTGAATAAACTGACGTCGTAACATTATAATCTCCTTTCGATATTGAAATATTTTGAAATCTGTCAGAACGTATATGTATTATAAAACGTCAAAGAGAAAAAATCAACCGGGAAAGGGGGAAAAGAGAGGATTTTTTTGGAGTGCGACGGCTTGCCATCGCTTTCATACTTGACGGCAAGCCGTCAAGACCGTTATTATTCTTCGGCGGACTTCGTCTGCGACCCGAGAAGCGTTTTCGGCTGCGTCGCAGTATGCGAGCAGGGCAAAGGACAAGGCAAACAAGCCTCAAAATACAATTCTATGTTCACTATTGACAACGCTTTTTCATCCGTTTATAATACAAGCGTTTTATGCGTCGTTATCATTTGGAGTCGTTTACTATGAAATTGCCCTCAACGCTTGCAATTATCGTTATTATCTGTCAATGTGCGATAAACCAATCCAGCGCTGATTATCAAACAAACAGCATTACCGCATCAGGACAAAAAAACGAAGCGGTTCAGAGCGCAGATATTTCTGACTATTCGTTTTTTACATCGGTTGAAACTGTGATTTACGGTAAAAATATTGATATATTGAACGTTCCTCTTCAGATAGAAGACGGCGTTTCTTCTCTCGAATTGAATTATACGCTTCAAGACCTTTTCCCGTCATTAGCTTTTTTGATAAAAATCAGGGCGCTTGCTAATAGAATGGACGTCTTTCCAGTTGATTTAATAGCTCGAAGAGGGGAGTTTTGTTATTATCCTTACGGAGGCTGGACGAATATTCACCTTCGTACAGATTTAAATTATTCTCAATGGAAACTTTTTTTCTCTTTTTGCTATTTAGCGTTGCACGCAACAGATGAGGATGTTGAATTCTGCATTAACGCGTTGCCTAACGAGAATCCAAAGGTTCAGGCGCTTCTGCTGTCAGTAATATACATTCACTCTTATCCTTGGTCAGATGCATTGATAAAATACAATCTCGACGTGTGCGATTATTCCAACAATTGGAGTTGGCTTGGGAAAAATATCATGTGTTTCCAGTTCAACTTTAAGAATAGCGTTCGTCCGGATTCGGAATTCCGACAACGATATAAAAGTATTATTTCGCAATATGTTTCAGATGACAATATTGCTTTCGATAAATACGAACTAAATCATACTCAGTATCAGTTTCCAATCAGACTGCCATATACTATATCTAATCTGAATAACGTAATATTAAAAAGTATAGAATATGAATACAATTATGCTCAAACGCGCAAGAGTCTTTGTTACAGCATAAAAGAACAGTATCCCGATAACTATCTTTCGATGATTTCAGATATACTGTACATATATTTTGAAGATGATTTATTTATACGCTTTGAAGGTTTTGGAATAGGTCCACGTGTTGGCAACGCCAGTTATAAGCCAAAGACCGTTGGACAGATTGCAGCGCAGCTTTTGGAATCGTGGGCAGCTCCAGACCCTGTGAAAATACCGCATTGAGAAGATAATAAAACTGGCGATTTCTTTGCGTTCTCTGCGTTCTTTGCGGCTTAAAAATTTTGCGGACTTCGTCCGCCTTGAAAAAACTTAGGTCGCCAGCAAGCTGGCTCCCTTTTAAAGAAGTTTTTTCAAAGATGAAAGAAAACTACTTTCAAAGAAAAAAGAGAAAAAGCAATTAATAAGAAAACGCAAGCGACCAGCGGGAGCGGTTATTGGCAGGCGCGCGGCAGCGCGGATTGGGAGCGGCGCCTCGACATGAGGGGAAAACCTTTTTTGAAAAAAAGGTTCTTCCCCTCAAACTCCCCTTTCCAAAAAACTTTAGAAAGGGGAGAAAACACAATTAATAACTATCATTCTTCGCAGATAACCCGGAAGCCGACGTTGTAGACGCGCTGGTAGGTCGGGAAGCCGATTCTATACCCGTTGCGGCATTGAGCCGGGCGATCGTTCCAGCTGCCGCCGCGAGCGACTTTTTCCGTATCCAGGTTGCCGGCGTTGCGGCCGTCGTTGGCGTTGTACGGATAGGCTTTGTAGTCGGACTGCGTCCATTCCGCAACGTTGCCGTTCATGTCGTACAGACCCCACGGGTTGGGCATGTATCGGGCGATGCCCTTCGAGCCGTGGTAGCCGGCGCGCTGCTTTTCGTACAGGTCAGCGTCCCAGCCGGGAACCATCTGGTTGTCGGACTGGTCAACGACGCGCGGCAGATACGTCTGCCAGAACGCCGGGTTGTTGACCGGCTGCGGGTTGACGCCTGTTACAACAAACAGACGCATGGAGTTGTCCGCCATGTTCGCCTTGTCGCCGAACTGAACGTCGCACTCGAACAGACGTCCGTTGTCGTTCTTTTCGGCTTTGCCCATGCCGTCAGACCACCAGAACGGTTTGTCGGTTCCGGCTTTCGCCGCCCATTCCCATTCGGCTTCGGTCGGCAGACGGAACTTCTTCCCCGTCTTGGCGGAAAGCCACTTGCAGAACTCGTTGGCTTTCTGCCAGGAAACGCGGATGACGGGCTGATCGTCGTGGTTGGCGGGATAGCCGCGGTGAACGTGGTCTTTCCATTGCTGGTCGATAAAGTTGCTTTCGTGAGTCGGGTCGAACTGATGGAACATTTCGTTGGTAACTTCAGTCGTACCCATATAGAACGGTTTTTCAATCACGACTTCGTTTCGATTCGCTTCCGGACGCTTTTCGGAATCGTCGCCGATAACGAATTTTCCGGACGGGATGTAAACCATATCCATCTTGACGCCGTTGCCGAGGTCGATCGACTGCGTCTTCGGTTCGTAGTTGTTGACAACCGCTTTCAGACCGGTGGGATTCTTCGTATTGGGCGTTTCCCACTTTTCGGGCTTGACGAAGTCCGGACGCGGCACGGCATCCATAACCGCGCCCTCTTCGGGATAATCGTCTACGTTGGCGTAGAGGGATCGGAGTTCCTGCGTTCTCTTTGCCATCGTTTGAACCTGCTGCAGACGTCCGCCCATGGTTGACGTCGCCACTTCTGACCACGTCGCGTTATACGGCATGTTCATGTCGATCCACAGCGCCAGCTCGCGGGCGGCGGTATCGTCCAGTTTGACGTTGTAATGGTTGCCGTCGCGCAGCATCTGCATCAGCGGGGACGTGTTATAGTAGTATTCCATCGGATAGAACATGTGTGTATCCGATTCCGGTCCCGGACGGCGCAGGAACGGCATCAAAGCCCAGTAGGAATTCCCCAAAGCGCGAGGTCCCGGTGCGATGTCTTTGAAGTTCGGACGGTTCGGCTTGGATCCGTCGTGGCAGCCGACGCAGTACTTGTCCAGAACGGGCTGAACTTCTTTTTTGAATCCAACCGGACGTTTCGGACCGTTAAACTCGACGATTCTGTCGGGAGCGCGGCGCGCCGCCATGTTGAACTTCGCCGGCGTTACAGAGTTCTGATTTTCGTGACAGCCGGAGCAGGTAACCTTTTCGCCCGGCATGCCTGTCAGCCAGGAACGCATGATTTGAAGCGCATTTCCGTGTTCGTCCAGCGGCTGTAACGCCAGCGGAACGTTGGACGGAATAACGAAGTTGGCGCTGCCGTCCGGCTCGACGTTGACTTCGCCCAGGAGGACTTTGCTGTCCCAGGACGTTTCTTCGCCCATGGCGTTGTGGTTGCCGATGCCGCGGTACCCATACTGATAGCCGAAAACGCGGAGCTTTTTGACCGTCCCGCGAGGGACGTTTTCCAAACCGGGGCCAAAATAGACGTCTGTAATGTAACAGACGGATTCTTTGTCTTTGTTAATCGTTCGGTCTGTAATAACCGGCGGACAGGGGCGTTCCTGAATCGCAAACGGTTCGTAGATTCCGAACTCCGGGGACTCTTTAATCAAAACCATGTTGTCGAACGTGTCGACCAGATACAAGCCCCATCTGTCCTGCGGAGTGGGCTGAGCGGAAACGAGGTAATAGTTTTCGTCCAGCGGGCAGGGGAAGAGGAACTTCGGCCACGAGCTGTCAACGAGCTGGTCTCTGATAATCGGCTCGACTTTTTTGTCGCGGAACGGAATCTGCTGAACGACGCCTTCCGCCTCTTTGCGGCCGCGTTTCGGATCGATAATATGCAGTTCGCCCATTCTGGCAACGCCGTGGTGTCCTGTTACAATCGTCGCGAACATCTTGGCGTTCTGACCCGGAATCGGCTTGGAATAGAACATGCTGTTGGGCCAGTATGAGCCGGATCCGTAGAGTTCAACCTGGTTTGTTCCGTCCGGATTCATGTTCATCATGATTCGGGTGAAGTAATGGTTGATGTCGACGTATTCCCAGCGCAGATACATGATTCGACCGTCGTTCATCAGGGTCGGGTTCCAGTCCTGATCCTGCTCGTACGTCAGCTGACGGCACGTTTTGAGGTCTTTTTCAACGCGGAAGATGTTGCCGACGTGCCCGGCGCCGCCGATGCACGGAACGCCCATCATGGACGCGCTGGAAACAAACAGGTACGAGCCGTCTGGAACGAAGCAGCCTTCGACGTTGTCGACGTCCGCGCCCATGAACGGGGAAATCTGCTTGAATTCCGGCTTTTCGCCCTTGAGAGCTTTTTCCAGATCGACTTCGTAAACTTCCCACGTGTTCTTGTCTGACTTGGCTGTAACGAGAATCTTTTTCGCGTCCCATTTCATGCAGATGTCGCCGATAAACGAATCGTAGGGGGCGTCGATAATCGGTTTAATGGGAGCGTCTTGATCGTGAATGGAAATAACGGCAAGCTGGTTGCCGTAATTGCCTTTACCGCGCGAGCAGTTGGACATCCAGTTGGACATCAAGCCCGCGTTTTTCGCCGTTCGGACGAGAACCTTGTCAAAGTCGAGAAGCGGGTTTGCCAGCAGCGCTTTGCGGCGGAATTCCAGGAAATCCTTCGCGGCTTTGAGAGCTTCGTCTACCGACGCCTGATTGGTCGGGTCAAGAGAGGCAAAGAGCTTTTCGTACTTTTCCAGTTCAGCCAGATACGCCTTGCCGTCGTATTCGTCTTCGTCGTATTTTTCAGACAGGTCTTCAATCGCCATGCGAAGCGAGCCGATCTGTTTAACGGCGCGGTACAAGTCGGGAGAAACGCCTCTCATAATGCGTTCCAGACGAGCTTGCGCCAGACGCGCCATGAGACGGTCGCGTTCTTCTTTAGACATCGTCGCGCTCATGTCGTCTGGATCGCCCAAGATTTGAACTTCCAGCAGCGACGCCCAGGAATTGGCGGGGTTTTTATCTTTGGCGGGATCGCCGACTTTGCTGGGATACGTGCTCCACATGCGGATTTCCACCCAATCTGCCGTGGCGAGATACTTGCCCTTTTCCGTTTCGAGGAAATCCGTTAAGAATCCGCCGGAACCAGCGCCGAGAATTTTGTCGCCGGTCGTCAACGCAGGCGCGCCGTCAAAGTTGGGACGCTGACCCGGGTTGGCGGAATTGTTCGCAAACCGGACTTCGTAGTCCTGATGGGATCGGCTGTCGATGTTGCCGGTGTAGACCGCCAGTTCTTTGATGTTGCGGACTTTTCCCAGATAGAACGCCATGACGGCGGGTTTACCTTCAACGCCGACGCGCCCCATGCCGCCGCATTCGCCGGCGGAGTTGTCACGCAGCATATTGACGTCGCTGGGGTTGACGCCCTTGACCGCTTCAATCTTTGAGCCGTCGAAAAGCAGGAAATTCAATATCGACCGTTCCGAAATGTTTTCGGACATCGGGCCGTACTCGTTCGTTCTCCAGGACTGAGTCGTCATTTGAACCTCAGCCCAGGCTGCCGAGCAGAAACACGCCATCACGGCGATCAAACTTAAACGTAACGTTCTTTTCATGATTAATCTCAAAAGGAAAGGAAGGTGATATTATTAGCTTCTAGCTGCCAGCTTCTAGCCGCTAGCTTGGTTAATCAGTTTCATGCATATCCGCAAGAACCTCGAATCCACAAGCTAATAGCTAATAGCTAGTAGCTAACAGCTATTCGTTATCTGCGATTTTGAACGACCTTGATTGCAAAATCAAGGAAGAATTGAACTCCTAAAAACAATAAATAGGTTGCCAGGGGCAGGAAACTGATGCAGGTCAAAGCTGTTACATCTATAAGCGCTTTAGCGGCAAAACCAATTCCCACTATGGCAGATTCATCATTTATCGTGAACGACTGGATAATAATTCCAATCAGCTTCAGGACGTACAACGACATAATAAATCCGTAAAGCCCCAGCGACAATCGCAAAAACAGCTTGCTCAAATACTGAATCGCGCCAGCCGCTTCCGACGCCGGAGACATGGAGCCGTCTACCGACATGTTGAGCGAACCGGGGTTAGCCGCTGTAACAGAGCAAAACGCAAAGGCGGCAAAGAGAATAACGCCGTAAATGGCGTAGCCAATCAAGACGGATGTATTGTCGCTGCTTAATCCGGTAAAGAAAGCGCTAACCAGCCCCCAAATCGCCAATCCCAAAAAGACAACGCATAAAGAGTCGGGCAGGGCGGTAGAAACGATTCGGCCTTCTCCCAGATTGTTCAGACGAGTTAACGACGGCAAGAGCCGCTTGTTGACGTAGGCGTTTGCCAAAAGAATAATGATCGGGGTTCCGAACATGCACAGAAGTTTTAACGAAGCTGCGATATTAAATTTACAAATTGCAAACGCCAAAATGACAATCAAAACAACGCTTAACAATTGCATCAAAACGCCAATCGAGGCGAAGAATTTCCCCATCGCCGTAGCGACTTTGCCGGGGAATCCGGATCGCAGCATGTTGGGAATGAAGTCCAGAAACGCGCCCTTTTCGATCAGTGTGTCCGCCCCGGACATTGCACTGGCGTTGTCGATTTCGTCATCGGGATCGGAAATGGACCCGGAGACGTCAAAGAGCGTTCCCGCTCCCGCCGCCGGTTCCGCCTTGGCAGAATCGTGTTTAACCGGTTCCGCTCTATCCGGCTGAAAGTTGTCAGCAGGCGTCGAGGCGGAGTCTGGCGCGTTGGCGGTTCTCATAACCATGTGACCAGCCGGCGGCGCAACGTTTTTATTAGGAGCGTTGTTTCTCGGTTGAGACGTTTTAATCGTCAGCGGCGGTCCGGCAATCGGCGGCGCGGCGGTCAGGGCGTCTTGCAACAGAGCCACTTTACCCGCTGGCGTCCATTGTCCCAGCAATTCGTGATACACCAAATCGCCCGCCTTGATCTCTCCGCGCTGCATCATGGCGCGCATATCCGCAAGGGTCAGCGGGCCGATCGTATCTTTATTTCTGGCAAAATACCATTTTTCGTTTTGATTCATTTTATATCGCTTGACGGTTAATGGGAAAATAGCTTGCGACAAGAATTTGCAGAAGAAAAATATCCCTGCATTTTGACGTTAAATCTTACCGCTATATATATTATACAAAAAGTTTTTTCCCATTACAAGGCAGACAGAGCAAATTTCTTAAAATTTTTCTTTTTTTCTTGAGAAAAGGAGGCAGTAGGCAATAGGCAGTAGGCAGTAGTTTTTCGCCTTCGGCGAAATTAAAAAACTCCTCACTCCTCACTCCTCACTCCTAACTCCAACAACCAACGCTTTCAATTTTGAGAAACGTCAATATAGATGTACTGTCCGCCGTTCTGCTGAGCGAGCTTTTCGATAAAGTTGCCGTTGGGAGACGATTTTGCTCCAACGCCGAACTCGATTGAGTTGATCTGAACTCCGCCGGCGTCCCGGGCAAGTCGTTTGATTTCCGCCAGATTTCCCGCCGACATAACCGGCTCGTCCGCGTCGGTAAGGAAGAAAATCACGTCCGGTCGACACGCCAGCGCCCGCTTGAGGGCTTCCATGTGATCCGTCCCGCCGATAGCTGAAATGGCGTTGACGAAGCTCTCTGCGTTGCGTTTCCCTCTGGAGTCCGCCAAAGCCAAGTCTTTATTTGGAAAAACCGATGTATCCTGATTGTAAAAGACGATGAGAAATTCCTGCTGCGGCGTCAGGGAATTAAACGAGCGAATCAGCTCCCGTTTCGCCAGCCCCAAAGCGGATCGCGACCCGCCGCCCATGCTCCCGGAGCGGTCGAAAACGTAGACAAACCGCTTGCCCGTCCCCGTCGTTCCAAAACAGCGAGCTTCGCCTTTCCCCGCGTTTTCCAAAGCGGAGCCGACTCCCCCGGAACCGTCGCCCAGACCGGACAGAACTCCGTCGAGGTCAGATCCCAGCCCGCCGCCGAGATCGTCTGCGGTTATTCCCAGCGCGCCCGGCAGAGCCGACGTCGGGTCAGCGTCCAGCGCCAACTCCGACGCGATATCCGCCGCAGACTCCTGCTGACTGCTTTGATTCCCCTGACTCTGTGCCGCCGCTGACGCCTCAAATTCCTCGGCCGACTGATAGTACGTCTTGCCGTCGACCCGGCTTTTGAGTTCAATGCCGACTTCCGCCGTCCTGTCGGAATCCGCCCCGCGAATAACGACGACCGTCGTCCGCAGCAGCAGCGCCAGGACAATCAAAATAATCAAATGGATCAACAGCGAAATCGCCCACGGGGGAACGCGGCGAAAAAAGGACTTTATTCCGCTCATAACAGGTGAAGTTAGTTAGGAGTGAGGAGGGAGGAGTGAGGAGTTGACGCAAGCGTCCTCCAGAACCGCGTAGCGGTTCAATATTAGTAGCCGTGGGTGAAACCCACGGTCAGGAATCAAAAACAAAAATAACATTGCCAAACAACCTTTTCTCTCGTCCTCCACCGGAGGGCGTGAGAAAAGGAACTGAAGCAATTACCACAATTGCATTATACCAAATTCTTTTCCCCTTTGCAATACCGCAAACGCCGCGACGTCGAAAACGCCCTCTCTGCTCTTGTCAATTTTGTAAAATCAGTTATAATCAGAGTCAGTTTGGATATAATATATCCTCAATTCCTAATTCCCAATTCCGAATTCCTAATTCCGAATTCCGCATTAAATTCCCCCCATGCAGTTACTGATTCGCGATTTAACGTATTCCCTGGGCGGTCTGCCGCTGATTGAACACGCCGACTTGAACGTCGAAGCCGGTCAGCGTCTGGCGTTGATTGGTCGGAACGGGGCAGGGAAGACCACGTTTCTCAACCTCGTCGCCGGCGAACTGACGCCTGACTCCGGGGAGATCGTCAAGTCCCAGGGGCTGAAAATCGCGTCGCTGTCGCAGGAAGTCCCCCGGGATTTTTCCGGTTCTGTCTACGACATCGTAACCGAAGGGCTGGGAGAAGACGGTAAACTGCTGTCCCAGTACCATAAAGCGTCGCAGGCTCTTGCGGCAGGCGACGAACGCGCGGCAAAGGAACTCGACCGGCTTCAGCAGGAACTGGACAGAAAAAACGCCTGGAACCTGTCGCAGCGCGTCGATACGATCTTGACGCAAATGCGGCTGACGGAATCCGATTCTTCGCAGATGGACGATGCGTCTGTCATTTCCGCCGGACGCAAACGCCGAACGCTGCTGGCAAAGGCGCTGGCGGCTCAGCCGGACGTCCTTCTTCTCGACGAGCCGACCAACCACCTCGATATAAGCGCCATTGAACTGCTGGAAGAGCGTCTGGCTGGGTTCCCCGGGGCGATAATATTTGTAACGCACGACAGAGCGTTTCTCCGCCGGCTGGCGACGGGAATAATCGAGCTGGATCGCGGGGCGCTGTTAAAGTACCCGTGTTCCTACGACGACTACCTTATCAAGCGGAAAGAGTACCTCGAAACGCAGGCGAAACAGGTTGCGCTGTTCGAGAAGAAGCTGGCGCAGGAAGAAGTCTGGATTCGTCAGGGCATCATGGCGCGGCGAACGAGAAACGAGGGTCGCGTTCGCGCCTTGAAGGCGATGCGGGTCGAAGCGCAGAAAATCCGCAAGCTGGAATCGGTCGCGAAGCTCAACATTCAGGAAGCGTCCGTTTCCGGGCGACTTGTGTTACAGGCGACAGACCTCTCGTTTTCGTTCCACAACGACGACGGTACGACCACGACCATCGCGGATCATCTGACGTGTCGAGTTATGCGCGGCGACCGGCTGGGAGTTGTCGGACCCAACGGGACAGGCAAAACGACGCTCATTCGACTCCTGCTGGGCGAGCTTCAGCCCGACTCCGGCTCAATTCGCATGGGAACGGAGCTTCAAATTGCGTACTTCGACCAGCTTCAGGAAACGCTCGACTTTGAAAAGACGGTTATCGACAACGTAACAGACGGCGCGGAACACGTCTACGTCAACGGGCAGAAAAAGCACGTTCTGGGCTATTTGGAAGATTTCCTCTTTACCAACGCCCGGGCGAAGGACAAAGTCAAGTTCCTTTCCGGCGGAGAGCGAAACCGGCTTTTGCTGGCGCGGCTGTTTCTCAAACCGTGCAACGTGCTGGTCATGGACGAACCGACCAACGACCTCGACGCTGAAACGCTCGAACTGCTGGAAGAAAAGCTGGGCGACTTCGCCGGGACGCTTATCGTCGTCAGCCACGACCGGGAATTCCTCAACAACGTTGTAACAGGAATTCTCGCCGTCGAGGGGAACGGGTTCGTCCATCAGTACGCCGGCGGCTACGACGACTACGTATCGCAGCGCGTCGCCCCGCCGTGGGAAACGGCTGTCAAAGAGGAACCGAAAAAATCCAAGCCGGCGCAGAAACCCAAACCCGCCGACAGCAAACCGAAACTGACGTACAAAGAAAAGCTGGAACTGGAAAAGATTCCCGAGGAAGTCGAAAAGCTGGAATCTCAAATCGCCCAGCTCGACGACCAGATGTCCCAGCCCGGCTTTTACCAGAGCGCGTCCGAGGAAATCGCCGCCGCAACCCGTCAGCGGGAAGACCTCCAAAACAAAGTCGACGCGCTGTATGCTCGCTGGGAGGAGCTGGAGGCGAAGCTGTAGGCAGTAGAAAAAGGCAGTAGGCAGTAGTTATCGCAAGCGACCAACGGGAGCGATAATAACACTTCTCGCGCGGGAGTGCGGACTGGCAGCGGCGCCTCGCCGCCTCGCAACTCGCAACTTAAAACACCATGGAACACATCGAAATCATCACCACCTGTCCTGACGAATCCGTCGCTCAGCGCATTGGCAGAACGCTGGTCGAAGCGGGGCTGGCAGCATGCGCTCAGATTTCCGCGCCGATTACAAGCGTTTATCGCTGGAAAGGGGCGATCGAAACCGCTCAGGAATATTACCTTGTCCTCAAGGCGAAACAGACGGACTTTCAGGCAATCGCAGATGTCATTCAACGCGAACATCCCTACGAAGTCCCGGAGATTATCGCCCGACCCATTACGCACATCAGCGACTCCTATCGGAGTTGGCTGGAAGAGTAGGCAGTAGGCAATAGGCAGTAGGCAGTAGAAAAAGGCAATAGGCAGTAGGCAATAGGGGTTCGCCTTCGGCGAATTTAAAACTGCTGCTTCAAACTGCTGCTTACTGTTTCAGTAGATTAAAACCCATAGTTGCAAATAAAGAACCGCTCCGCGGTTCCTACTACTGCCTACAGCCTACTGCCTACTGCCTCCCCACTCACTCGCAACTCGCAACTCGCAACTAAAATGATATACCTATCCCTTCAGTCGGTCAGAAAACATTTCAGCGCAGAGCCGGTTTTAATGGACGTCAGTTTTGAGATTCGTCCCGGGGAGCGCGTTGGGCTGGTCGGTCCAAACGGAACCGGCAAAACGACGCTCATGAAAATTATCGCCGGGAAAGAGGACGCGGACGGCGGCAAGATCGAAATTCACCCGTCGGTCAGAATGGGGTATCTGGAACAGACGCCAGACTATTCCGCCGGTCGAACGCTGATTGAAGAAGCGCGTCACGCTTTTGACGAGATTCTGTCGATGCACAAACAGGCGGAAGAACTGGCAGCGGCGATGGCGGTTGAGCAGGACGCGAAAGAACTGGAACGTCTGGCGATAAAATACGACAATCTCCAAACGGTTCTGCACGCTCACGATGCGTACAATATAGACTATAAAGTCGAGCGCGTTCTGGAAGGGTTGGGCTTCGCCCGAAGTCAGTTCAATACGATGGTCGAGCAGCTTTCCGGCGGCGAACAGAACCGGCTCATGCTGGCGAAACTCCTGCTGGCGGAACCGGATTTAATGCTTCTCGACGAACCGTCTAACCACCTCGACATTGAGGCGACGGAATGGCTGGAAGACTTTATCGCCAACGGGACGGCGGCTGTTCTGGTCGTCAGTCACGACCGCTATTTTCTCGATAAAACCACAACCCGAACCCTCGAGCTGTTTCGCGGCACGGTCGATTCCTATACCGGGAACTTCTCCGCCTACTGGACGCAAAAGGCGGAACGGCTGGCGGTCGAAACCAAGACGTACGAAAAACAGCAGGAAGAAATCGAAAAGGCGAAAGAGTTTATTCGCCGAAACCATTACGGCATGAAAGCCGGTCAGGCGGAAGACCGTCGGAAAAAGCTCGAACGCATCGTGCCCGTCCCGCCGCCGCGAAAAATCGAAGTCCCGCCGATGGGGTTCTCCAAACCGTCCCGTTCCGGCGACGTCCCGCTCAAGGTCGTCAACCTTAAAAAGAGCTACGACAGACCGCTGTTCAAAAACGTTACATTTACCATTCAGCGCGGAGAACGCTGGGGAATTCTCGGCCCCAACGGCGCAGGCAAGACAACGCTTTTACGCTGTATTTTAGGAAAAGAAACTCCCGACGCCGGACAGACCCAAATCGGCGGCGCGGTCAGAATCGGGTACTTCGATCAGCAGCTTCACGAAGTCCCGGACGACGCGGAGGTCATCGACTCGATTATTCCGCCCAAAGAGGAAATCGTCCGGACAGGCGAAAGCAAAGGCGGGTTCACGCCTACGATTAAAGACTTCGACGAGCCGAAACGGCGATCCATGCTCGCCCGGTTTGGCATTACCGGCGACATGGTCTTTCAAAAGGTCAGCAGCCTTTCCGGGGGCGAACGCTGCCGAGCCGCCATGGCGCGTCTGTGCGCACTGGAAGCCAACTTCCTCATTCTCGACGAACCGACAAACCACCTCGACCTGTGGGCAAGAGAAGGTCTGGAGGAATCGCTCCAAAACTTCGACGGCGGAACCGTCCTGTTCGTCAGCCACGACCGTTACTTTATCAACCAGACGGCGGATCATCTGCTGGTTATCGAGCCGGACGGCGCCCGAATTATCGAAGGGAACTACGACGACTATCTGAGAATGAAAAAAGGCGCAGTGAAAAACGCTGCGCCGTCAAAAGAAGAATCCCGCCCGGCAGGAACGCAAAACAAGTCTGTTACAAACAGCGCGCCCAAGACGAACCCCGGCGCCGGAACAGTTGAGAAGAAAGTCGAACCTCCCAGGAAGCGACGAAAGTTCCCGTACAGAAAAGTCGCCGAAATCGAAGCGGACATCGAAAAAACGGAACAGGAAATCGCCGATCTGCAGGAGAAATCCCTCGACCCGGCAACGCTCCGCGACGGCGCCGCAGTCAAACAGGTATTAAACGAAATCGCCCAGGCGCAGCAGCGTCTGGAATACCTCATGGAACACTGGGAAGAAGCGTCTGAGCTGAACTGGTAAGGCGAGCCGGGGCGCGTAAGCCCCCGGAAAAATCTCACGCGGAGCCGCGGAGAAGCGGAGGATGTTCGCGAAGAAATGAAAGTCGGTAATGAAGCGACCATCGGGAGCGGAATTACGCATTCGCCGTTAGGCGAACAAAACGATTGTCTCGCGCACGCACACGGGTGAGCCGGCACGCGGCAGTCCCCTGCCGCCTTATTGGTACAAGAAAAATCTCATTCGCAGAACAACCGCTCCGACCTGCTGGATCGCGGCTGTCTCAGCCACCGTAGAAAACCTCACGCGAAGTTCGCGAAGTCCGCAAAGTTTTAAAAATGTTGCGAAGCGTGCATTTCAAATCGACGCAGCCAAAAACCTGCCTTTGCCAGCGCTAGTTTAACTTGTCTTAATATAACAGACTTTTATTCTTCCTTCTCAATAGCAGAGTTATATTTTTCTACGATGTTATTGAAAATAGCGTCTATTCGCTCTGAGTATGTTTTTTTCTCTTCCTGGGGAACATTACGTATCTCTTTTCTGATACTCATAATTTCGTCAAAATCTTGATTCAAATCAGGGTATACAGATAAGAGAATGTTACAAACTTTAGCAAAGTCCTCAACGGCTTCCTGTCCCTGCGATTCTAGCA
>JAZMZV010000168.1:0-14517 GCA_045586185.1 Thermoguttaceae bacterium
TTCAAAAAAGGAACTCCAATCTCCCCAAAAAAGAAAAAATAAATGAAAAAAATAGTTCCAAAATCCAGACAATCCGTATTGATTTATTTAGAAAGAACGGTATACTTATACTAGTTTTATTTAATTGTGTTGTTTACCCATATATACCGATAATGAAATTTGTATTATTAGACCAGATCACTGAAATTATTCCCGGAGAAAGCATAAAGGCGGTCAAAAACCTGACGTTTTCTGAAGAGTACCTTCATGATCACTTTCCTGGATTTCCCGTTATGCCTGGCGTTTTGATGCTCGAAGCGATGATTCAGCTGTCCGCCTGGCTTATCCGCGTAACCGACGACTTTGCCCATCCAATTATTACGATGAAGGAAGCTCGCAACGTCAAATACGGTCATTTCATTCAGCCCGGGGAAACGCTCGAACTGGAAGGAAAAATCCTCAAACGCGAAGGAAATCTGACGAAGTTGGCTATTCAGGGCTGTCTGAATGGCAATTCAATTATCTCAGCTCGTTTGACCATGGAAAGTTCCGATTTGGATCTTAGCAACCCCCAGTGGGCTTTCAAGCAAAAGCAAATTATTGCCGATTATAAGGAAATGTATATTCTGCTTACCCAGAATACGTTAAATAAAAAATAGTAATCTTGCCGATATACAGATACAATATTATATTCGGCATTATATTCGGCGTTTTATATCATGCTGACCGGCGTTGACATTGTATCGTAGTTAGCGCAGGCGGCATAATTTAACAGTTAAGATTGGAGATTTACAATGCCCTCTGAAGAAGAAATTTTCAAGACCATTCAGGAAACCTTGGTCGAAGCTCTTGGCTTAGACGAAGATGAAGTTACGGAAGACGCAACTCTGGTTGCTGACCTCGGAGCGGAGTCTATTGACTTCCTTGACATTGTTTTCCGTCTGGAAAAAGCTTTCGACATCAAGATTCCGCGCGAAGAACTCTTCCCGCAGGACATTTTGACCAACGCTGATTTTGTCGTTGACGGCAAACTCAATGAAGCTGGTTTGGCAGAACTGAAAAAGCGCATGCCGTTTGCTGATCTGGACAAATTCGCTGAAAACCCGAAGATTCAGGAATTCGGCAACATTCTTACCGTTGGCGATATGGTTCGCTTTGTCGCTTCCAAAGTCAACTAATAAACTATTCGGCGTTAGTCGTCAGAGGTTAAACAGCAACTGTTGAAAAATCAATTTTTCATCAGCGTGGGTTTTTATACCCTAACCCCTGACGTCTAACCTTTGTTATTTTTACTAGAAACAAAAGCAATTTAATTCAAAAATGCGTTGGTATTGGCTGGATAAATTCGAAGTATTTCAGTCGGGCGTTCAAGCTCAGGCTATTAAGTGCATCACGTTGGCAGAAGACCACATGCACGATCATTTTCCTTTTTATCCGGTTATGCCGCACTCGCTGGTATTGGAAGGCATAGCTCAAACGTCTGGTTTGCTTATCTGCGAGTATTACAAATACAAGCAGAAAGTCGTTTTAGCGAAAATCAACAAAGCTGTTTTCCATTGTTTAGCGTTTCCTGGCGACACGTTGGTTTACAAAGCCAAGGTCGAACGTATTGATGAAAACGGAACCGTTTCCACCGCAAACGCATATATTCGCAAACCAAACGGCGAGGAAGTCCTCTACGCAGAAGTCGAGATGATGCACGCGATTCTGGACGATTCCTATTCAGATAAAAAACAGTTCAGCACCCAGGATTATCGAAATTTGATGGTCAATTGGAAGGTCTACTCCATTGGCGTTGAAGCGGACGGCGTTACTCCTTTGGAGGAACCGGAAGAATTTAAAAATTTAGACTAATTAGCTGCAAATGAAAAGACGCGTAGTTGTAACCGGCATCGGTTTGGTAACTCCGTTAGGAACGGAAGTCGAAACAGTATGGAAAAACCTCTTGGCAGGAAAGTCCGGCGTAGATTATATCACCCGGTTTGACGCCAGCCGTTTCCCCACAAAAATTGCGGCTGAAGTCAAAAATTGGGATTTATCCGACGTCGGGCTGGATCCCAAAGACTGGATTGGGCACGGCTTGCACACTCAGTTTGCCATGGGCGCTGGAATTAAAGCCGTCAAAGATTCCGGAATTCAAGACACGCCAATCAACCCGCTGCGTTTTGGCGTTTACACCGGCAGCGGCGAAGGTCAGCAGAATTTCGACAAGTTCACCCTCATGATGGCAAAATGCCTCAAAGAAGACGGAACTGTCGATATGGAAACTTTTGTCAAAGCGGGGTTGGAAATTCTCGATCCTGTTGAAGAAATGGAGCAGGAGCCGAACATGCCCAGCGCGCACCTGGCAGCTCATTTCGGAGCGGAAGGACCAAATGCAAACTGCTTAACCGCCTGCGCCGCCAGCCTTCAAGCCGTTGGAGAAGCCGTCGATATGATTCGCCGCGACGAGGCAGACATCATGCTCGCCGGTGGAACTCACAGCATGATTCACCCCTTTGGCGTTTCCGGATTCAATCTTCTTACCGCATTAAGTACCAATAACGAACATCCCCAGCAAGCCAGCCGTCCGTTTGAAAATAATCGCGACGGATTCGTCTTGGGCGAAGGTTCCGGCATGTTGGTCTTGGAAGAGTACGAACGCGCCAAAGCTCGCGGCGCCAAGATCTACGGCGAACTTATCGGATACGGCACGACTTGCGACGCGTACCGAATTACCGACATTCATCCTGACGGACGCGGAGCTATCGCCGCTTTGAACATGGCGTTCAAAGACGCAGGCGTTGAACCGAGCATTATTGACTACATCAACGCTCACGGCACCAGCACGCACATCAACGACCAGGTCGAAACGATTGCCATCAAAGCCGTCTTTGGCGAAGACGCGTACAAGGTTCCGATGTCCAGCACCAAGAGCATGATTGGGCACCTTATCGCCGCCGCTGGCGCGACCGAACTGATTTACTGCCTGCTGGCTATGCGCGACAGCATTGTCCCGCCAACCATCAACTACGACGAACCGGACCCGCTGCTGGATTTGGACTACGTTCCCAACGTTGCCCGAGAAGTCAAATGCGATTATATTCTGTCCAACAACTTCGGATTCGGCGGACAGGACGTTTCGATGATCGCGAAAAAGGTCTGACAAAGAAAATTTCCTCTCGGAAGAATGGAACGGATTGACGTCGTTTTGGCGTCAGTCCGTTTTTTATTGAGAGTATTCAATTTTATTGCGTCTATTCTACTGACAAAAGCAGGTCTTATAAGACCTTGATATTGTCAATCGCTTCGTCGTGAACGCCCAAAACGATTTCCATTTCGTCCTGACGGCAAAGTTTAATCTTCGGTTCTGGAATCGCGGCGTTCTTGCTGAATCGAACAATCAGGCTTGCCAGCTGACGTTTCGCCAGCTCGTCCGTTCTGCCGATTGACAGAGCAGACGCGCCAAGGAAGTTGTCCGGCTCTGCATACATGACGTCCGGGCGGTCGGACTTATGCTCATTGAACATCCGCAGGATTGTATCGCATTCCGCCTCGTTTCGGGCGACCGCCGCCTTGAACGAGTCGTCCACGCGAACCTGTCGGGAGACGCACAGCAGTTCGTATTCCCACATTTGAGCGTTGGGACAATGTTTGTTGCAATCCCAAACGCGACTGGCAAACGACTTCTCCGTCAGACAGCAGCCGGGACCGGCGTTGGGAATGCGGGTTATTCCCAACTGATGAGCCAGGTCGATTAACGGACCGCGCCCGCGCCCTTCGATCGCATAGAGTTTATCGCGGTCAACCAGACCGGAACGTTCGACGTCCGTCTCCGGCAAGAGCTTGGCGGAAATCGGGCGCAGCAAGCGTCCTTTGATTCCTGACTTGTACTCGATAAGCTCCTGATGATGCCGCCGCTGACTTTTGGGACGCTGACCGACGACTTCGCCTGTTACAACGCAGTCCGCCCCGATTTCCTGCATGTACTTTCCCGCCATGCGGCACATGTACAGATGGCAGTCCAGACACGGATTGCACGCCTTGCCGTACCCGTACTGCGGGTTGCGGATAATATCGATATAATCCTCATTGACGTTGAGCACAGTCAGATGAATTCCGAGGTCGTCCGCCGCCTGCTGCGCCTTGCTTGACGTGTCAACAAACGGCGTGCGGATATTCAACCCCTCAACTTCAAACCCCTGCTCCTGCATGATTCGCGACGCTAAAATGCTGTCAAACCCGCCGGACATTAACGATATGGCTTTTTTGGTCATGGTATTGTTTTAATGTTGGTTGTTTATATGTAACAGATTATTTTTACGGGGGCGGGTATTCTTCCGGGGGGCGGGTATTACCCGCCTTATTGCGGACAATGTCCGCTCCCCAGAAACATCCTCCCCAGAAACTACTTGAATGAATTCAGAATACCCTCTTTGACGTCAAAGAGCATGCACTTCAACGGCTGCTTGTGCTGGAAGTATCGTCCTGACAGGACTTCCCAAACGAGCGTATGGAGATTCGTCCAGAAATGGTCTTCGATTTTACAGCGGTTTCCGAAATGCTTGTTTTGCCCTTCGAGGTACTTCAAATACCCGTCTCGATACGGCGACGGCGGCAATTGGGAAAGGCGGGCTATCAAATCTTCCCGATACGGCGTATGGGCTCTGTACTGACCGACGGACGTGAGATAGTACACATCGCGCCCGTTCGCCCAATCCGCTTCTTTTCCCAGAGCAGACGCGTTGTTCCCATGCCGGCGAAAGAGCATTAAAACGTCCGGCAGGGTTTTCATTTGCGTGTACATGGGAGCCATCGTAAAAATCCAGGTGTCGTGCGCCCACAATTCCGGAAACGGAAACAGCTGGTCAATCAGGCTCTTTCGTATTGCTGACATGCACCCGGCGCAGTCGGGGAAATCCTTGCAGAAATCCGCATAAAAATAGCTGGAATCAAGCGGGTGATAGTTGCTGAACAGTTCTGTCAAATGCTCTGAAATGGGATCCCCATTCTGGTCAATGAGAGATCGGCGGCAATACACAACGCCAACCTCCGGATGACTTAGAAAATAATCCTCCATGACTTTCAGCTTGTCTGGAAGCCAAACGTCGTCCTGATCGCAAGGGAAGATAATATCCCCCGTCGCGTTGAGCATGATATTGGCAAAGTTCTTTTCGTATCCCAGATTATGCTCGTTCTGAATAAGCCGAACAGAAAAGGGAACGGTTTTCATCCAATCCTGAATAATTTCAATCGTCTTGTCGGAAGAGCAGTCGTCGCCAATAATAACCTCGTCCGGCGCCCGCGACTGCATAGCAATGCTGTCGAGCTGCGAGCGAAGATACTTCTCGCCGTTATAGGTACAAATTGCAACTGAAATCAAAGCCATAATATAAAACTCTTTGTCGAGGCGCGTCCATGCATTCAGGGTCGCCATCTGGATCAATAGCGGTATGCTAAACGTTTCCTGGTTTATAGTATACTCTATATTTGCTTTTTTTCAAGACGCCATACAAAAAGAAATAAATTGAGAATAAAAATGCCTCAAGTGAAAAATAATTCCGCTTTTTTGAATTCCTTTGTCCAACTGGCGCTTGCAGATTCTTTAAGTAGTATGTATAATGTTTTTTATTATAGGGTTTCTTTCTATTTGAATTCCAAAGCTTACCATTTGCAGAAAGAATTCCATGATTAATAATATTATCGTTCAAGTGCGTTGTTACTGAATATTCCCCCAAAATTTATGGACCAACTGGCGCTTACTGTCGTAGTTTGCACCCGCAAGCGACCGGAACTCGTAAAAAAGTGTCTGGAAAGCATACTCGCGCAAAAGACGGAAATCCCGTTTGACGTCGTTGTCGTCGAAAACGACGATCAGCAGGAAAGCAGGGGAATTGTAGAAGACTGCATTGAAAAAGCGCGTAATATCGGGTTGGAAATGCGTTATTTCTGCGAACCGGAACAGAACATTGCTCTGGCGAGGAATCGGGGAATTCGGGAATGCAGAGGCGAATTTGTTCTCTTCATCGACGACGACGAAACTGCCGCTCCCGACTGGATTGAAAAGATGGTTGAAATCCAAAAACGAACCGACGCAGACGTGGTGCAGGGAACGTGCGAACCCGTTTTTCCAGACGACTTTCCAGAACTGTTCCGTCATGGAAGCATTTACTCATATGAGGCGTTTTCCGAAGAATGCGTTCGCGTTCCCGGCGTAACAACGAATACGACTCTATATCGTCTGTCCGCTCTGGCAGGACGTGAAAATCCGCTTGATCCGGCATACGGAACCACCGGTGGAAGCGATTTCGAGCTTTCTCTTTACCTCGATGGAATCGGTAAAACCCAGTACAAAACGGCTCTGGCAAAAGTATACGAGTTTCAACCACTCAAACGGGCGAGCTTTCGATTTTTTACCGAGAGAAATTTTCGCGAAACGCTCAACACCTATCGCGCAATACGTCAACACTGCGGTCGTATGGGAAGCTTGCGCTTTTTTCTCCGGCGTTTAACTTTTAAATTCAAGGGAATATTCAGCGCCCTTGTTCGTTTTCCGTTTCATCCTGCTATTGCCTCTTTACAATTATCCGAGAATTTTGCCGGATTGCTCGGATTGTTTTGCGCCCTGTTCGGATTTCAGAAAAGAGGATACCGATAAAACAACAGGCGTAGAGTTATTCCGCGCGCTTTGAATCTGCAAGGGAAATTCGGGACATTGCCTTTCAACAGTAAAACTTGTTGCGTCTTCTTTTAGCTTTACAATTATTTAGAATTTGATTATTTCTTTCCGCAATGCTCAAAGACGCAGAAATTTTTTTCGTCAACGCGGGCGTTGGGAAGGGAGTAGTCTGCGATTTTGCGTTGATGTTTCCACATAACGTACGACAAGCTCAGCTGATCTCGCTGGGTAAAATGAATGATCTCTTTTGCCCAGTCGTCCATGAGCTCAACGATTGCCGGGTCGTTATGGCGGCGGTACAGAATATTCGTTTCGTTCAAGCCGTAGTTGGCGGGAAAACCTTCGTGACGGTACTTTTCAATCTGCTCTTCTCCCAAGACAGGATCAATCAACCTATACTGCAATACGTGTTCGTACTCTTTATACAGACAGTCCAGCGCAAAATGCGTAGGAATCAGAAAATCCTTCTTCCTCCGCTTGATTTCCTCGAACAGCCACGGCGTTAAGATGTTAACGTTTGCGTCCAGATATATGCTTTCTTCATACTCCGGGAAAAAGCAGTGCGCCAGAATTTTGTGACGCCGAGCGTTGCGAATGACGTCTAAATCCGTAAAAACCAGCGGACGAATGTCCCAGATTCCAAAGCGCTGCTGAGCGATAAGCTCTTCATCGTCCGTAAAACAGACGTAATCCCAATCGAAATCGGTGTAATGGAAACACGCAATCTCTGACAAGTCGTCGTACCGGTTGGTAATGCACGTATAGACGACTTTCTTCGCCTGACGTTTGCTTTGCGCCTTGCGGAAGTCGGCAATCGTCTTTTCAGACGGTTTATAAACGTTCGCCAACGGATAGCGGCCGTATCGCAAATAATGCGACAGCGGATTGATCGGCAGATCCGGACGCCGCTCCATATAAGCGACGCCGTCAAAGCGTTCAGACGGGTTGAACCCCTTCTTCCAGCCTTCCCGCATGTAATGATCCAGCGGCGTATCGTCTCCGCGACGCCCCCAGCCAGACTGTCGAATATAATACTCCTCGTCCCACAGCCCGGACTGCAATATCAAAACCTTGTCTTCCAGATACTGCAATCGGGATTCCATGTCGGCGTAAATCTTGCCGAACAAAAGTCGATAAATGCGTTTGAGGAAACTTTTCACGATATAAACGGTATAGGATAATCAGTAAAACACGTCCAAAGACATCGCCAAAACTGCTGACAGCGGCAACGCTTGCTCTTTCGCCTCTGGAGCTGACCGCGTCTTGAATATTTTAAGGAACGCTTTCAAAACAAGCTGAAAGAATACTCTGAATTGGTAAAATAAACGTTATTCCGTTTGATTTTAATAGTATTATACTCAAAACGTGAGGTTTTGTCAAGAAAAATGTCTGAGAATTGCCGCAAGCAGGAAACTGTCTCATTATCTCCGCGTTAGAATCTGGTCTGGTATTATTTCTGCCAAAGAGTATAATAGATTTATCGTTCTGCGAATAAGTCAGAACTCCAAACGATCAAACAACTCATTCCCCTAAGCTACAAAAGCCCTATGGAGTGTTACTCATGAAACGATTTACCTTCCTTGCAGCTGCGATAACAGCCCTTTTTGCTTTGAATTTCAGCCAGGCGGCGGAGAGCCAGTCGGTTACGCTCTCCAACGCGTTTTTAAGCCGGACGCTGACGGTTTCCGACGGCGTTTTGCGAACGACGCGAATCGAAAATCTTCGAGCGGTGGGGCGCTGCTCACAGTCCGAGCTTTGCTCCTCCTCGCAACTCGCAACTCGCAACTCGCAACTCCATACGGCGTGGAATCCGGAAAACGCGGCGGAGTTCAGGCTCCGCGTCTCGAAAGGGACGCAGTTTGTCGAGGGCGACGAAGTTCTCTCGACGTCCGATTTTCTCTGTACGAAAGCGGAGCAGTACAAGCTGGACGGCGCGGCGGGGTCAGGCGCTGCGTTCACGCTGGTAAACAAGGACAAAGGCTTGACCGTTACAATTCGTTATGAACTCAAAGAGGCGGATTTCTTTCTCCGCAAGCGGCTGGAAATCCAGTCGGAAAAGCCGATTACGCTGGAATACATCGAAGTCGATTCCGTTCCCGCGCCGGACGCTTTGCAGATTTACACGTGTAACGCCATGACGGCTAACGGACCCAGCAACTGGCGTCCGAATCTGGGTCAGCCGCTGTACACGACGCAAAGCGGGACGTTCTGGGGCGTCGAGTTCCCGGCGGCGCACAACACGGTCGAAAACAGCGTCTTGCAGTGCGGGTACTTGTGGGGAAAGGAAATCGCAGGCGGTCAGACGTATCTGTCGCACTGGTCTGTCTGCGGCGCTGCCGACGACCCGAAATTCGTCGCAGACTGTTTCCAGCAGTACATCGATACGATTCGCGCTCACGCGTTCCGGCTTCAGACGCAGTACAACTGCTGGTTCGACCTGGGCAGAGGCGTCAACCGGAACTCGTTCAAAACAAGCGTCAACACCATCAACGAGGAACTGTGCGTCAAGCGGGGCGTCAAGCCGCTGTCCGCTTACGTTATCGACGACGGCTGGCAGGACAACAGTCCCAAAATCTTTCAGCAAGCTTGGCCGGTCAACGGGAAATTTGACCCGGATTTCGCCTCGTCGTTACAGGACATGAAAGACGTCAACTCGCATTTGGGACTGTGGCTTAGCCCCGGCTGCGTGTTCAACTGCGGCGGCATGGTTCATCTTTATCGCGAAGCGGGATACGAAGCGATGAGCAATTACATGTCGCTGTGCGGTCCTAAATACACGGCGGACTTGGAAAAGCGCATGGTCGAGCTGACCCGGCAGGGCGTCTGCTTTTTCAAGCTCGACGGGCTTTTCGGACATCTCAACATCCGGGAATTCGAGCTTGCCGGGCGCGGCTGTCCCGCTATGCCCCAGCTGGAAACGGAAGGGTTCTCCTGTAACGACCGCCGTCTGAACGACGCGAAGTACAACGAGCTGAAAGAGTATTACATGGTCGCGGGAACGGAACGGCTGATGCAGATTTTCTCCCACATGCGCCAGGTCAATCCGGACGTCTATATTGTCATTTCCAACGGCGCGTGGCTTAGCCCGTGGTGGCTGGGATACGTCGATACGATTTGGATGATCAACGCCGGCGACGCCGCTGGCGGCTCTGACCGGACGGGCGAACTGACCTATCGGGACAACATCTATCACGAAATCGTCTTTACCGACAAAGTCCAGTTCCCGCTCAATGCGCTGTTCAATCACGAACCAAAAAAGAATACCAGCGGCGAGCCGGAAGAGACGTTTCGGGAATACCTGTTCATGCACCTGACCCGCGGAACGGGATTCGTCGAAATGTACCTCCGCCCGAGCATTCTGAACGAATCCGACTGGAACGTCCTGGCAGAGGGCTTGAAATGGGCGGACGAGATTCATCCCTGCTTTGCAAGAGCGCGAATGTTTGGGGGCAAGCCAGCGTCGGGTGCGCCTTACGGCTATTCCGGCTGGGACGGCAAGAAAGGATACCTGTCGGTTCACAACCCCAACCGCAGCGAAGAGAAGGAAATCACCGTTACCCTCGACCGCTCGATTGGCATGATTCCCAACGACGGCAAGACGTATGCCGTCAAAGCGGTCGTCGGCTCTCAAAGCGGTCTGAACAAGACGTACAAACAGGGCGACACAATCACCTTCAAACTGGCGCCCCGAGAAGTTCGCGTCCTGCAGTTTGACGCGAAGTAACGTCTCGCATCGGGGAGCGCTTTGCGCGGGGAGTGCGGCGGCTTGACGCCGCCTTAACCAGTGTGTTACAAAAAATCTCGAGCGGTTTTCGGTTTCATCGATGTCTTTTAGCGGGGCATTGGACAAGGCGGCGCCTGGGGGCGCCCCACCCCCCGACCTTCGGCTCATCATTATACTCCGAAAAAAACAAAGCCCTCTTTTTTGAGGGCTTTGCGTAGTGTTTTGTTGATCAGAGAGTTAATCTCATTTAACGGCTTCGACGACGGCGGTGAACCCGGCGGGGTCGTTGACAGCCATTTCAGCCAGGCTCTTGCGGTTAAGAGTAATGTTGGCTTTCTTCAGGGCTTCGATAAAGCGGCTGTAGGTCATGCCGTTTTCACGAACGGCGGCGTTGATACGGGCAATCCACAGAGCGCGCATTGTACGTTTCCGAACTTTACGATCGCGGAAGGCGTAAACGCCAGCGCGAATCAAGGTCTCTTTGACAGTTCGGAGCAGTTTTCTGCGACCTCCTACAAAACCCTTTGCCTTACGGAACAAACGGCGCTTTGCATGGTTGCGAGCTGAACCTTTGGTAGTTCTCATGGTTAAAATCTCCTGTTGCGTTACAGGGTTACGAATCGAGGCCTTTTACTCCCGGCGAAGGAATAAAACGTTTATCCTGCCCGACCCGTTAAAAAATGTTCTTTACAATTTGTCCGCTCGCAATAATTCGCCGACTGCGATGGGGACAACCAGACGGAAACTAAACTAGGCAGAGTAGTCGCCCAACAGAGCGCGAATCTTCTTCGCGGTGTTTTCGGCAACCGGAGTCGTGCCGCGCAGCTGACGACGGCGTTTTTTCGACATGCGGCTTGCCAGGTGGCTCGTACCAGCGAAACGATGCATCGCCTTGCCGTTAGCGGACAGGCGGAAGCGTTTCTTCGTTCCCTTGTGCGTTTTCATTTTGGGCATTGAATTTACCTCATTCAAGCTAAAGCCAAAGTAAATTTAACGTCTACACAACGTTAAAATGGAGATAGACGGACTCGAACCGACGACCCCTGCCTTGCAAAGGCAATGCTCTCCCAACTGAGCTATATCCCCAAAAAGATTCTCGACGCTTGCGCCTCGAAAATAATTTTCGCTATAATATACACGATTCAAAAAATTATTCAAGGGGGGAGAGGGAAAGAATTTACAATCAGCGCGCAAAATTTAGCGTTACGAATAACGCATAAAAAAGCGGGCGGAAGAACGCTCTCCCGTCCGCTTTTGCTATTGCTTGTAAAGCGTTTTCAGGTCATTAGAAAATGCCCATCGCTTCGAGGCTGTATTTGACGATCAAACCAGCGGCAACAACGGAGACCATAGACATCAACTTGATGATGATGTTCAAAGACGGACCAGTGGTGTCTTTGAAGGGGTCGCCAACGGTGTCGCCGACAACGGTTGCTTTGTGAACGTCAGACTTCTTGCCCATGCCTTCTCCCAGAGCGCCGGTTTCAACGAATTTCTTCGCGTTGTCCCACGCGCCGCCAGCGTTGGCCATGTAAACGGCAACGCAGAAGCCAGAGGTCAGAGCGCCGACCAGCAAGCCGATAACGCCGGTAACGCCAAGGAAGAATCCGACAACCAGAGGCAGAGCCAAACCGAGCATAGCCGGCATGATCATTTCCTTCTGAGCAGCCTGAGTTGAAATGGCAACCGGGCGTTTGTAGTCCGGCTTGGCCTTGTATTCCATAATGCCCGGGATTTCGCGGAACTGACGGCGAACTTCCAGAACCATGCCGTTAGCGGCGCGACCGACGGCGAGCATCGTCAAAGCGCCGAATACGAAGACCGCCATAGCGCCCATGAACGCGCCGACGAGTACTTTCGGGTTGAGCAGGTTGCAGGAGTAGAAGTTCATCCAGTCCATCATGTTGGCGGACTTGACGGAAACCATGTCGGCTTTGTCTTCAACGGTGAACGGAACGAACGGAATGACTTCAGCTGAAGCTTCGTCAATCAGAGCGGGACCCTTCTTCGTGTCCAGAGCCTTCCAGGCGGCGTTGGAGTATTTCCAAGTGATTTCGTCGCCAGCCTTGACGGCAACCGGTTTGCCTTCTTCGTCGGTCAGATACGGCAGTTCAGCGTCAGCGGCGAACTTGGCGCCCTTGTAAATCGGGGCGTCGTCGCGCGGATTGGAAGCCTGATCCGGCATGACGAGGTAGGTTTCCGGGAACCATTCGGAAGTAGCTTCTTTGCGAGCTTTTTCGGTTTCGGCTTTACCAGCGTAGTAAACGACGAACTTGTCAGAAACCTTGTAGAAACCAGCCTGTTCAGCAGTGGCTTCGTTGTTTTCGAGCTGTTTGACAGCGGTGTCGCCCCAGCGTTCAAAACCAACGCGGACTTCTTCGACGTAAGCAGCCAGAAGAGCCAGAGCGGTCAGAGCGGCAGAACCAATGGCGAATCCCTTGCCAGTAGCGGCAGTGGTGTTTCCGAGGGAGTCCAGAGCGTCGGTGCGCTGACGAACTTCCGGCGGAAGTTCGGACATTTCAGCGTTTCCGCCAGCGTTGTCAGCAATCGGACCGTAAGCGTCCGTCGCCAGTGTAACGCCCAGCGTAGAAAGCATACCGACAGCGGCGATACCAACGCCGTACAGACCCAAAGCGAACAATTTGACGTCGTTGAAAACGCCCTTCGTCGCGCAGGCGAACGCCAGAATCGTGGCAACGCCAACGATAACGACCGGCATCCAGGTGCTGTACATACCTTCGGCAATACCAGCAATAATAACGGTAGCCGGACCAGTCTTGCCTTGTTCAGCAATGTCCTTGGTCGGTTTGAATTCGTAAGATGTGCAGTATTCAGTCCACTTGCCAATGAAGATGCCGGCGAACAGACCAACGACGACGGACCAGCCAATGAATTCAGCCTGAGTGCCCTTCATCATGTAGTAGCCGATAACGACTGACAGAATGGCAATGAAGATTGACGGAACATTAACGCCCTTGCCCAAAGCCTTGAGCAGCGTACCCTGATCGGCATTTTCTTCGGTGCGAACCAGGAAGATGCCGAAAATTGACAGAGCGATACCAACGGCAGCCAGAAGAATCGGGAGGAACAGAGCGTTCATCTGAAGTTCCATGGATCCGCCCATAGCGGCGAAGGCGGCAACGCCCAACGCAGCGGAGGACAGAATAGAACCGCAGTAGGATTCGTAAAGGTCAGCGCCCATGCCAGCGACGTCGCCAACGTTGTCGCCAACGTTGTCAGCAATGGTGGCGGGGTTGCGCTTGTCGTCTTCCGGAATGCCGGCTTCAACTTTACCAACGAGGTCAGCTCCGACGTCAGCGGCTTTGGTGTAGATACCGCCGCCAACACGAGCGAACAACGCCTGGGTGGAAGCGCCCATTCCGAAGCACAGCATAACAACCGTGATTTCGGTCAAGGACATGGTCCAGCCGTACTGCGGGAAAATCCAGTACAGAGCGCCAAACCAAAGAACAATGTCAAGCAGACCCAAACCGACAACGGTCAGACCCATAACAGCGCCGGAACGGAAGGCAACCTGAAGACCCTGATTCAAGGACTTCATAGCGCCAGCGGCGGTACGGGAGGACGCCCAGGTCGCGGTTTTCATACCGCACCAGCCAGCCAAGCCGGAGAAGAAACCGCCGGTAAGGAAGGCAAACGGGACGATCTTATTTTGAACGCCAAGACCCCAAGCCAGATAGGCGAGGAAGGCGAAAATGAATACGAATGTAATTCCGACAACGCGGTACTGCTGCCACAGATAGGCGTCAGCGCCTTCACGAACGGCGGCGGCGATGGAAACCATTTCTTCGTTTCCTTCGTCAGCAGCTTTCATCTTGACGTAGAACGCGCGGGCAAAGCACAGAGCGGCAATAGCGCCAGCAAGAGCGATGAGCCAGTAATGGCCGTAGGTTCCGTTGAACGCTTCACGAACGGAAGGAGCAGCAGCTTCTTCTTCGGTGGTTTCTTCTTCAGCAGGAGCGGCTTCGTCAGTAACGGGAGCGGCTTCGTCAGCAGGAGCGATTTCTTCAGCGACAACTTCTTCAGCGGGAGCGGCTTCTTCAGCGGGAGCGGCTTCTTCAGCGGGAGCGGCTTCTTCAGCGGGAGCGGCTTCTTCAGCGGGAGCGGCTTCTTCAGCGGGAGCGGCTTCTTCAGC
>JAZMZV010000169.1:0-9225 GCA_045586185.1 Thermoguttaceae bacterium
GATCAGCCGCAAATTGCGTGGGAATACTCAACGGGATGTCACGTTCCCGGCGCAATCGTTTTGGATAAAGAAGGCTGTTACCGATTCCATTCGCTCGACGGGTTCCTGCACTGCATTGACAGTCAGGGGCGCATGGTTTACAAGCCGTGCGACGTCGGCGAGCCGCTGGGCTTTGCCGCTCCGATTGTCGCGCCGACCGGCGACACGCTCATCTGCTCTTACGAGGGCGGTTTGACGCTGGTTGACCTCGACGGGAAGAAACAGCAAAAGCCGTATTTCCGTTCCCGTACCAAGTTGGACGCGCCCGGCGTGATTTGCGGTCACACGCTTTACGTTGGGTCTGAAAACGGATTCTTGTTCGCCCTCGACATGCAGGAAACAAAAGCCGTCTCCCTTTGGGATCAGGTTCACGAAGTCGGGTACACCGGCGGGTTCCTCAACACGTCTCCTGCGGTTTTGCAGGACGGAACGCTCGTCGTCGCCAGCCGTGACAACATCCTTCAGGGCTTCGGTCCGGACGGCTCGGTTTTGTGGCAGTGCAAGATGCCGGGACAGATGCTCGGCTCTCCGGTTGTTGACCGCGAAGGCGACATTTATATCGGCTGCACGTTCTCCCGCCGTTTGGGAGAACCCGGCGCGTACATGTGCTGCGTAGACGGTCAAACGTTACAAATGCGCTGGCAGTACGAAGCCGGCGGCATGATTGAATCGACTCCCGTTTTGGGCGAAGATCACATGCTTTACTTCGGCGACAACACCGGCATGATGTACGGGCTTTCTACCCGCCGCGGCGACGTCCGCTGGACGGGCAAGTTCGAATCGGCGATTCGTTCCGCTGCCGTTATTGTCAAACCAAACCTTCTGTGCTTTACTTTAGACGACGAAGTTCTCGTTGGAGTAAAGTGCGAGTCCGCCGCCATGGCAACCGACAACGGAACCGGCGGCTGGCCGAAACTCGGCTCTGACTGGGCAAACTCCGGCAGAGCGCGATAGTACATAGTATTATGTGGTGAGTATTATGTGAGTGGTAAGTATTTAGTGGTAAGTGGTAAGGACGCAATGCGTTCATCTGACTAACCACTAACAACTAACCACTTACCACTTCTTACTAGTCACTAACTTCCCTTTCCCCCCCTAACCCAAAAAGGACTACAAAAATGATTACACGAAGAGATTTATTGCTTGGAACCGGCGCGTTCGCGCTGGGATCTCTGTTTGCTCCGGCGTTTTCGTTCGCTGAAGAGAAAAAGAATATTCCGATTTGCTTGCAGCTGTATTCGATTGGCGGCATTTCCAACGATCCCGCCAAACGGTTTGCTGAACTGGCGGCAATGGGATACAAAGGCGTTGAATACGCCGGCTTTGGCGCTTCCGCTAAAGATCTTCGCAAATTCCAGGACGACGCTGGTCTGTTCTGCACCGGCTCTCACACCGGCCGCGGTCAGATTGAGAATCTGGAAGAACTCAAAAAGACGATTGAATTCCACGTCGAACTGGGCGCCAAGTTCATCATTTGCCCCGGCATGGGCAACAGCGGCGTAGACGGCTGGAAGAGAGCCGCAGAGAACTTCTCCAAGGCGGCGGAAGAAGCGGCAAAAGCCGGTCTGTATGTTGGCTATCACGCTCATCAGCACGACTTCGACATCGTCGACAAGGAAAAAGGTCTGTCCAGCTGGGAAGTTTTCGCGGACAACTCCTGCGACAGCGTTCAGCTTCAAATCGACCTCGGACACTGCGTCAATCGCGGCGCTGATCCCTACAAGCTCATCGCCAAGTATCCGGGACGCACCAAGACGATTCACATCAAGGAATCCGACAACAAGATCATCGGCGAAGGCCGCGTTGACTGGAAGAGAGCCCTTGATCTGTGCCAGACCGTCGGCGGAACCGAAACCTACACCATCGAATACGAAGGTCCGATGAATCGCATGGAAGCCGTCAAGCTTGATCTGGAAGGCTTTGTTAAAGTCGGAGCGTGATCCGCGCATAGCGCGCAGTGGTAAGTTGTTAGTGGTAAGTGGTAAGGATATTACAATTGTATCCCGAACCAAAACCTCTAAAAACTTACCGCTGTTTTATATTCTTGTTCTGTTGTGGTTAGGGAACAGCGCTTGCGTCCTAACCACTAACCACTCAAAACTTACCACTACTCTCCCATGCTACGATACATTATTGCTCTGCTGGCTCTGGTTCCCGTTTACGCCCTGGCGGACGAGGCAGCCGATTCCTCTGCGTCACAGCGACCGAATATAATCTATATTATGTCGGACGACCACGCGTCGGAGGCGATTTCCGCTTACAGCCATCTGGCTCCGCATTTGAAGGGCGTTGTCTCGACCCCCAATATCGACACGTTAGCCAACCAAGGCATTCGGTTTGACAACGTGTTTTGTAACTTTTCGCTCTGTTCCCCCAGCCGGGCGAGCATTATTACCGGTCAGTACTCGCACCGCACCGGCGTCAGACGTCTTTTCGCCGCAATTTCTCCGGAATGTCAGTGGGTTTCCAGCGCTCTGCAAAAGGCGGGATACTCCACCGCGCTGATTGGGAAATGGCATCTGCAAAACACGCCGGAAGGGTTTGACCATTACGAAATCGTTCACGATCAGGGCGTTTACTTCAACCCCAAATTCAAGTCGGAAACGGACGTCAAACAGTATCAGGGATACGCAACGGACGTCTACACAGACCGCGCGCTGGAATGGCTCAAGTCTCAGGAAAAGACGGGGAAGCCGTACTGCCTGATGCTGCACTTCAAAGCGCCGCATTATCCGTTTGACTACGCGCCGAGGTACGAACACATGTTCGATGGCGTTACAATCCCGGAGCCGGACAACATTTTTGAAGACCGCAGCATTTCTCCGCTGCTCAAAACGCCGACCCCGACGATTGTCAGCCTGTACTATCCGCTGCACAAACACCAGTTCAAAACGTCCCCGAAAGATTCTTACGAACAGAAGACGCGCGACGCCTATCAGTTCATGATGAAGAATTATCTCCGCTGCGTTCGCGGCATCGACGACAACGTCGGCAGAATTCTGAAATATCTGGACGAAACGGGACAGGCGAACAACACGATTGTTATCTACTGCGCCGACCAGGGCTACTGGCTCGGTCAGCACGGCTTGTACGACAAGCGAATCATTCTCGACGAGTCGATTCGCATGCCGTTTGTCGTTCGTTGGCCCGGACACATCAAGCCGGGATCCGTTTGCAAACAGCTCGTTTCCAATACGGACTTCGCCCCGACGCTGCTTGACATCGCTCAGTCCAAAACGGCGAAAGAGGACATGCCCAACATGCAGGGCGTTTCCATTCTGCCGCTGCTGGAAGGCAAAGAACCGGCGCAATGGCGTTCCCGTCTGTTCTACTGTTACACAGCGCAGCCGCCGCACTGGGGGTTGAGAACAGTCCGCTATACGCTGGCGTGTTTCCCCGGAACGGACGAGGTGGAACTGTACGACAATCTGACCGACCCGAAACAGAACGTCAACGTTGCCAAAGACCCGAAGTACGCTGATGTCGTCAAACAGCTCAAGGCGGAACTGGAAGAAGAAATGAAGGCGATCGACATCGCCCCCGACCAGCTCCCCGGCGGCGCCCGAGAGTACATGGACAACTCCGGCGGAACCGTCGCGCCGCTGTAATTCGGAATGCGTAATTCGGAATTCGGAATTACTCAAGCGTAACTCAAAGATTAATTGCGAGAGCGTCGCGTAAGCGAAACTCTCGCTTTTTTATTTATCAAATTCTTCGAACATCATGCCGTTTGGGTATGTTAAAATTTTGGTTGCGAAAAAAGATAAGAAGAACCAGCTAAAACGTAGCCCACGCCTTTAGGCGTGGGATCAAAAAAGAAATAAACAGTATTAAAACTCTCGAATTCCACTCCCTTCCCCGCTCCTTCAGGAGCGGGGAAGGGAGTGGAGGAGAAGCGTTTGGGAAGTGGCGTCTTTGTTTAGCCCCCCAGATAAATCTGGGGGCTACGAAAAGGATAAAGATATTTTCTACGCTTCGTCTACTCCCAACTTTGGTTACTCCGTCTCGATTTGTTTTTTCTTCCGTTTTCTTTTAATGAAAAAGAAGGTCAATAGAGTTCCTATAATAAACAATACCGTTGCTGAAACGGCAAGAATAAATCCCTTGTCGTGAAACATCAGGTAACAAATCAGCGGGTAATTCACAGACGCCAGGTAAACGCTTTGTTCTTTCCACAGTTCGTACCAATAGGGACACAGTTTTTTACCCAGATTCGGATTGGCGTTTGCTCCATGTTCAACCAGAAACTGAGCCATTTTCAGATTATCTGCGTCTAAAGGTGCGTCTCTGTCGCAGAGAAACGTTAGAGCAGTAGAACCGTTATCCGCTTCGGCGTTGACGTCAACGCCTTGATCAATGAGCCATTGAACCAGATCAAACGAACCGCTAAGAACGGCGGAAAACATTACTGTTACTCCGTCATCGCTTTTTGCGCGGACGTCTGCTCCATGCTCAACCAGCCATTTAACGATTTCCAAATTACCTTTTTGGGATGCGAAAAAGATTGGCGTTAAACCGCCCACATCCTTTGCATTGACGTCCGCTCCGCATTCAACCAGCTTTTGAACAGTTTCCAGGGAACCTTTCGTACACGCATAAAATAAAGGCGTCCATTCATTAATGTCTTTTGCGTTGACGTTGGCTCCCTGTTCAAGCATCCATTGAACCAGTTCCAAATTGCCGTGATATGACGATAAATGCAAAGGCGACATTCCATGAAGGAACTCTGATTCTGCGTTGAGATCGCCGCCTTGTTCAACCAGAAATTTAAGCATTTCCAGAGAGTCTTCTCCAGCGGCGTAATACAACATTGCCGATGTCGATTCAGGCGTAACGCCAATTCCTTGTTCAAACAAATACTGAACTAACTCTAAAGAATTGCTTGTAACGGCATGACATAAAATCGTCTGGTCGCAATCATCTTTAATTTCAGCGTCAGCGCCATGTTCTATAAGCCATTGAACCAGTTCTCGAGAACCGCTATCTGCGGCGTAAAGCAACGGCGTTTCCTCAAGAATGTCTTTGCATTTTTGGTTGACGTCCAGCCCCTTTTCCACCAGCCATCTGACCACATCCAAAGAACCAACTTCGGCAGCAAAATGGAGCGCGTTCTTTTCGTCATTGTCTTTAACGTTGACGTCTGCGCCTTGTTCGGCGAGATACTCAACCACATCCAGATTTCCGCTAATCGCAGCGAACAGAAGCGGCGTCCTGGCGTTAATGTCTGCTTCGTTGACGTCCGCGCCCATTTCCACAATTCGTTTAACCCAATCGAGATTGCCTTTCAAAGCGGCGTAATGAAGAACTTTGCCATGATCCAAAGAACGAAAGTTCAAATTAATCCTTCCGGTTTTGAACATGTCTTCAATGCGGTCAATTTCGTTCTTTGTATAATAACGTTCTGGATCGTTAACCTCGGTCAAATCGCCAGAAAGCTCTGTTGTTAATCCGTAACAGAAGCAAAGAGGGACGATTAAGAACAAAACGAAAGCGCTTACGAGTCGTTTGAGGGTTATCATTTTAGGTTAGGAAAGATAGATGTTGATTTAAAAGACGAGCCGGGGTGCGTAAGCCCCCGGGCTGAAGCCCAACGACGAGCAAAAATCTGATAGGCAAAATCAAAACTGCGAGAGCAAAACGAAACTTCCGCTTTGTTAGTGCCCTGCAATTCTATATAACAATCCGTGCGGATTGATTATTTCGTCGCGTCTTGTTGTTCCGCGCCAAAACTCATTCGCTGACGTCTTAATTCGACTTCTTTGAGCAGGTCGGGGCTGACTTTTTCTTTTCGAACCAGGAACGCGAACTGGGAATCCACGTAGGGAATCGACAGCGCCATGACAGCCTGTCGTTCCGGCGAGTTTTCCAGTTCCGAAATCATCAGGTCGATCTGTCCGTTTTTTGTAACGGTAATTAAATCGTCCCACGTATACATGCGCCATTCGACGTCCCAGTTGTACGCCAGAGCCATGCGTTGAATAAGCTCGATGTCGAACCCGGTTAAACAGCCGCGCTGCATGGGAACGCCCTGCGCGCTCATAAAGTTGAACGGAACCTGCGTTCCCTCCGTCCCGACGATGACCTTTCTGGTTGGGGCAGCGGGCTTGGGAATCTCCGGCAAAACCGACCCGCTTTTAATAAACCAGCGGTAGTACATAGCCTGATACGTTCCGTTGGATTTGTACTGTTCGATAAACTGATTGACTTGCTGGATGAGCGCTTCGTTCCGCTTGGGCGCGGCGATGCTGACGTGTCCGTCTCCAACGGTTTGCGGCAGGACAACCATGTCTTTATTGTACGACGCAACGTAGTCCAGCGTGGGGCTGTCAAAGAGAAACGCGTCCGCTTCCCGATTGAGAACTTTCATCACGCCGATCGCGGCGCCGCCGTCAAAGTAAACCTTTTTTGCTCGAGGAAACTTTGTGTTAGCGATAAACTCCGTATGCGTAGACTTCATAACGCAAATCGTGTACTCCGGGCTGTTAAGCTGACGGGTCGAATAGAGCTTGACCCGTCTGTCCGCGCCTGAATACGGCGGTCGAGCGTCCACCTGAGCAAAGGAAATCGAAACGTTGAGCGCCGTCAGAACGAGGAACGACAAGGCAAATATTGGAGTACGCATGGGAGTCCAGGGAGTAGGGAATAGGGAGTAGGGATTGCATTACTTAAACGGATTGAGTCCTTCGGTTTCGACGTGATGGGTAACCAGCCAGACGTCGCCGTCTTTTTCCAGTTCAACGTTGAACCGGGCAACGTACGTTTCGCCGAAATTGTTTTCTGCTTTTATGGCGCTGTATTTCACGACGCCCTGAAAGGATATTGTCGCCGTTGGCGGGGATGTGAAATCGTTAAACTCCATTTCCATGTCGTATATGCCAACGCGTCGGATGTCAAAATTGTCAAACGCCCATTTAACCCGATTGAACGTAGATTTGGCGTCTGAGGTGAGATACTTCTCAATTTCCTCGACGTCGCCGGCAACCAGGGCGTCTTGAATGGCGTTGATCGTTTTCCAAACCGCTTCCCGATTCGTTTCGACCATTTCGTCGATAACGAATCCGCCTGCAATTATCAAAATCGGAACCGCCGACGCATACAGCGCCCACGTCTGCCGGGACACGACCCAAAACGCTATTAAGAAAAACAGCAGTATGGATCCGACAATTAACATCGGAACAAAGGATTCGTATAGTAGTTCCATAGCTGGAAATTAGGAATTAGGGAATAGGGAGCGGCTATAATACGTCTCGCGCGGCAGCGCGGACTGGGAGCGGCGCCTCGCCGCCGCTTGCGTAAATAGCTAATTGCTAATTGACAATTGCTAATTGACTCCGCCCCCATTCCATATTCTTCAAAAATGTATATAATATAATTATACATTTTATTTATTTTGACGTCAAGAGGACTGACCGTTTTGCGTCGCGTTCCTAAACAAGATAAACGATTATGAATTCCACCGCTGACAATGCCCCTGCTGATAATAACGTTCCAATTGCGCCGCCGCGGCACGTCGCCATTATCATGGACGGGAACGGTCGCTGGGCTGTCGAACGCGGTCTGGCTCGAAGCGAAGGGCACAAACGCGGAGCCGATTCCGTTCAAAAGGCGGTGGAATTCTGCGTTGATAAAGGGATTGAATATCTGACTCTGTACTGCTTTTCCAGCGAGAACTGGAAGCGCCCTCAAGAGGAACTCTCCGCGTTGATGTTTCTTTTAGAGCAGTTTATGATCGTCAAACGCGAGACGCTCATTGAGAACAATATTCGCTTGCGAGTGCTGGGGCGCCGTGACGGGATTCCGGAATCCGCCTTGAAAGAAATGGATAAGACGATTGAAGCGACGGCGCATTGCACTGGCTTGACGCTTCAGCTGGCGATAAACTACGGTTCCCGGGCGGAAATCGTCGACGCCTGCCGCGCCTTGGCACAGCAGGTCAAAGACGGAACGCTTCAGCCGGAAGAAATCGACGAAGATCTAATCGCCGATAACCTCTACACCGCCGGCGCGCCGGACCCGGACTTGCTTATTCGCACTGCAAACGAAATGCGAATAAGCAACTACCTTCTTTGGCAGATCAGCTACGCTGAAATCTGGGTGACGCCCGTTCTCTGGCCGGACTTCGACAAGTCAACCTTCCAGCAGGCGATCGACGACTTCAACCGCCGCACCCGAAAGTACGGGGGGCTGAAGTAATTCGGAATGCGGAATGCGGAATGCGGAATTATAAATTAACGCAAAGCGCCATTAGAAGCGGAAATCTCGTTCGCCGTTGTGAATCTTTTCCAGACGCTCTTTGCAGATGCGCTGAATGTTCTCGGACGGGATGTACTTGAGTTCTTCTTCGATGACCTTTTCGCCCGCGGCTTTGGTGTCGGGCGAGGCGTAGTCTTCCAGGTACTCTTTGAGCGTCATCAGGGCGTTGGGCTGGCAGCAGTTGCCGATTTTCGCCGACTTGACGAGTTGCATAAATCGGTCGCCGGTGCGTCCTTCTCTGTAACACGCTGTGCAGAAGCTGGGAATGTATCCCAGTTTGAGCAGCCAGTTAATAACCTGGTCGAGCGTGCGGCGGTCTTCGACGTCGAACTGGGCGGAGTTGTCTTCTTCGGACTCTTCCTCAACGTAGCCGCCGACGGACGTTCGGGAGCCGCCGCTGATCTGGGAGATTCCGACTTCCAGAACCTTCTCGCGGACGGCTGCCGATTCTCTCGTCGAAATAATCATGCCGGTGTACGGGACGGCGATGCGGAAGACCGACACGATTTTCACAAAGATGTCGTCGGGAATGGCGTTGGAAAAGTTGAGCGGGTCGATGTCGTCCGCCGGGCGAATTCGCGGGACGCTGATCGTGTGAGGACCGACGCCGTGAACCGCTTCCAGATGTTCCGCGTGCATGAGCATGCCGACGAAATCGTATCGATACAGGTTCAAGCCAAACAAAACGCCGCAGCCGACGTCGTCAATGCCGCCTTCCATGGCTCTGTCCATCGCCTCGGTATGCCAGGCGTAGTCGTGTTTCGGTCCGGTGGGGTGAAGGGTTTCGTACGCCTCTTTGTTGTACGTTTCCTGGAACAGAATATACGTTCCGATTCCCGCTTCCTTGAGCTTGCGGTAGTTCTCGACCGTGGTGGCGGCAATGTTGACGTTGACGCGTCGAATCGCCCCGTTTTTGTGTTTGATCGAGTAAAT
>JAZMZV010000170.1:0-18324 GCA_045586185.1 Thermoguttaceae bacterium
TCCCTGTTCAAAAGTTAGCGAATCGATGAATATCGGTTCGAACAGATCGATAAATTCCGGCAAAACATGCTTCATGGTCTGGTATTCTTCGGGAGTCATTTCCCCGATAATTCGAACATGCTTTGCTCTTATAAAAGGCGCAAAGAACGACGCCAGACTCGAGTCCGCTTCGTCCGGGTTTTCAATCAGCTGAGCCAGGTTTTCGATGCACAAAACGCCCTGCTCTTTCGCCAGCTGTTCAATAATGTCATTGACCTGCTGCTGCCATTCGCCCAGCCATTTTGTTCCCTGCACCAGCCGGCGGTCGTTGGAAAGCCAGAAATGGTAATCCGAATCCTTGTTTTTGTCCTGATAATACTGACGGATCGCGTTGACCATAACTGTGCTTTTTCCGCATCCGGAAGAACCAACCAAAACAATCGACGACTGCGAGTTGGAAAGCTCTGACGCCAGCCGGTCGACGTACGCTTTCATTTCCCACGCGGAACTATAGTTCTTTTTAATATACACAGACGTCAATTCGATGGAATTCCGTTTCAGAAGGGAGAGCTCATCCTCGTCATCGTCGTCAGAGTTTTTCTTCTTTTCAGACGACGATTTGACATTGATATAAAATTCGTCCAATTGAACGTTCTGCGCGTCTTTGAGATTGTAAACGCTGCGGTCGTCAAGTTCTCTGAGTTCCTGTCTGAGAAACCGGTCCGCTTCCAGACGGAAATTTTCTGAACTGGAAAATGACGACGAAAGGTTCAAAATGGGGAATTCAACGTCAACCGTACCCATTACATCCTGACGCCAAACGTAGGGAACGCTGACCTCAACAGGAAAAGGAGACGGGAAACTCTTGTTCGGAAGCTTAACAGTCGGCTTGACCTTGACGCAAGAAGTTTCCAAATGAACGGCTAAATCCTCAAACTCATTCCAGGCGTTTTGTTCGTAAACCTTTTCTGCAACTTTAAGCATAACGCTTTTGGCGTCATTTACGCGTTTAGCGACACAGCAGGCATACTCTTTTGGATACGAAGCCGGCTGAAAAAGCAGCTTGCAATAGTAATTCTCTCCATCTTCCCAAATGATAATCGGTAATTTTATTGTTGCCATGACGATAAAAGTTTACAAGGTAATCGGGACTTCTGTTTGAATACAGGTTAATCTCAATGAATAATTTGTGAAAGCGCTTGAGCCAGTTCCAACGGGAGAACGAAATACTTTCGAGCGTCGAGCGATTCATAAAACGAATCGTTTATATACATGTACCGCAGTTCGTTCCAAATTTTCGGCTTGGATTCCAGGAACGTCTTAATGCATTCGTCAGCTGTTTGCTGTTTGGAATCGTACGGCAAAACTATCAGCGAATCGGCTCTGGACAAACGTCCAACGCTGTCGAACATGACGTACACGCCCGACAAGCCTTGCGATAATCGTTTGTACACTTCCAAACCCTGAGCGTGATAATACAGCGTTTCCCGGCGCTGTGATGGATTATACGCATGCTGCTGTAAACGGATGGGAGAGCAGTTGTCGTCTGCATACTGTTGAATCAGCTTGTTAATGGGAGCGTCAAGACGCGCTTTATCCGTGAATTCTCCTGTCGAAAAGAGCAGGATCAAAGCTTCTTCCGGCTGTGGAATTCCTGACTCCATGAGCTGATGTATCTTTGAACATCTCGCCAGGGCTTCAAGAAGAGCGTCGTCTTTATCGGGTTCCACCTGATTCAGCTTAATGTTTTGAGGATACACGCCGCTTTCGCTTTGCAGCAAAAGATTCCATTCTTCCAGAGAAAGAGGCTTGGGAACGGAAATTTTCTGAACTCTGTTATCCCAGTCCGATATGTGGCGGTTCAATTTTTTGTCTATTCCACGCTGAGAGCTGCGGGAAATCGTTGCAACCAGTTCCAAATCGTTTTTCAAGCTGTCCAATTCTTCCTGAATTTGAAACCGCAAACGGGTTTGCTCGTCCAAATGTTCCCAGTCAAGGAGGTTTTTGTCCGAGGAATCCGGCGACAAAAACAGACCTTTGATTTTATTCATCCAGTCCAATAACGCGCTATAAAATACATTGTATTCTTTAGCAGTCGTTTTATCGAACATTTCTGACGTTAAATGCATGCCTTTACGTCTGCTGGATTCATAAATCGGAGAGACAGAGTACGTCAGTTTGTCGTTCTCGCAGTCGATTTCAATAACGGAAATGGTATTCCACGTCGATTGAGAAAAAAAGGCGGACAGCGGTTCGACCAGGATTCGTTCCAAACTGCGCTGAGTTTGTCTGGCGCCGTATTTAGGATCGTGTCCCTGCTGAACCAGCCAGTCCAGGGCGGTTGGAGAAATCGACAGAAGCGCCTTCCGCTTTTGGAATCCCTCTCTGGAGCTGATTTGATCAATAAATTTTCGGGCAATCAGTTCCAGCTCGGAATTTCCTAAACGATTAAACGGAACCACTTTGTCCAGACGGTTAATAAATTCAGGTCTGAAAAAACGTTCCAGAGCCTTGAAATAAACGTCTCTGTCGTTTTGACTGACGTCTCCAAAACCGGCAAAGCGTCCCGTCTGCCCCGCGCCCAAATTGGAAGTTAGAATAATAAAGCAATTCTTGAACGAAACCGTTCGGCCTTTGCCGTCAGTCAAGCGTCCTTCGCCGAGAATTTGTAACAGCAGGTCGTGAAAAGCGGGATGAGCTTTTTCGATTTCATCAAAAAGGACAACGCTAAACGGCTCCATCCGCACCGCATTGGTCAACGTTCCATCGAAACGAGCGGAACCGACCAGATGTAAAACCGCATACGGGGAATTCAATTCGTTGCAGTCAAAACGGAGAAAGTGGCTGTCGTCATTATACAGGAATCGCGCAACCGCCTTGGCGGATTCCGTTTTTCCAACGCCGGTCGGCCCCAAAAAGAGCATCGTGGCAGCCGGCCGTCCCGGGTCTGACAAAAGCGCCTGAAATTTAAGCGTCCAGTTTGTCAGCGCGTCAACGGCTTCTTCCTGACCAATCACCTGATCAGAAAGCTCTTTTTTGATTTCCTCACAGTTGGGGCTGAGTTCATTTTTCAGCAGCGGGAAATTGGCGCCAATCTGCGACAAAAGATCGTCTTGAACGCTGCATGAAGGGCGGTTTGAAATCTTGTCCAGCCATTTACAAACGCTTCCAGGAGCGCCGCCGTTGGGATTCGTCCATTCAACCAGCTGATTCATGTATGAAATATGTTCAAAAGGAGAGCGCTCGCTGCTGTCTGCTGCGTTTTTCCAGTTTTGAATCTTGCTGATATAAAGGCGCAGCAGCTCCTCGGAACTAAAAGCGGGCATTGTCAGGATTTCAAACTGATTGACAAAAGAGCGGTTGCGATCTCGAAGTTTCACCAGCTGAGTTGGAGTGATTCGAGAAACAATGCGGATATTCTTTTCTTTCAGATAGTTCATTAACGCGTCCGCTACGCTAAACGAACCCAGGTCCGTCGTGCCTTCTTCCGTTAAATCCAGCAGGGATTCAAAATAAAGAATCAAGTCGTTATTTGCCGCGTATGAGAAAATCGCTTCTGCGCGCGCTTCCCACTGACCGACCGAAGCCATGCCTGAAATAATGCCTGAGCCGCTTAATTTCCAGACTTTGGAAACATAGTTATTGTCACTGCGGCGAACCCAAATATTGTTGGCGTTCTTTTTATAGTTGATATCGCGCTGGATGGTGCGAAGAACGGTTTCAATGGCAAAGGAACGCCCCGTCAATTCCGGACCTACAATCAAAACGCCTTTCCGATGACGCTCATCCATTAATGCCCGGTAAATTCGATTATAAAAATCATTCAATTTGTCGTTTGCCGGAATGCGGACAAATTTATAATCTGAGGAATGAACCAGCTCGTCATAGGAACTGGGGTGATACACAATCGATTCCGCTATCGATTCAAGCTCTTCGGTTGCGGACACCTTCCTTCTCGGCAAACGGCTTCTGCTCCATCTGTAATACAGTTTATCGTGAAAAGGAACGTCAACCAAACGAATATAATAATTATGTTTTTCAGAGAACTGTTTTGTCAGGAATTCCAGTTTTTGAGAGAATTCTTCTTTTGGAACGGAAGCGCTTTCCTTCCGCAGCCAACACTGAAAATAATATTCCACCGTTTCAGCAGAAAGGTCTTCGTCTTTGTACATGTAGAGGAAATGTTCCAGGAAAGGACAGGACAAATAACGGTTGTCTCCTTCAGACCAATACACAATTGGCAGCCAAATGTCGCAGCTGCGGCTGTGAATCGCGGTTTGGACGCGGATGCAGTCGACGTGACACACCGGCGCATAAAACATTTGATTTAACTCGTCCGTTGTATTTTCATCCATACAAATCAAATCAACAACGATTTTATCAAAGCTCTCCTGAATCGCGTGCAGAGCCTTCCATTCAGAATAGTTGCTGCTTTGTATCTGGGGAGAAGATATGACATGCGCCGTATAGGACGAGTTTCGTTTACTGACCAAAACGGGAATTAATTTGTCCATTTATTTATTCCTTTCCAGTAAATTATTGCAAATGTATTCAATGACGTAATCATTGAAGCAGCGTTGAAGGCTGTCAATTTCAAACGAAATTCTGTCAGACCGTTCCGGCTGCCAGGAAAACGTTAAACGCTTTTCTGGAGAATACTCCTTTGGAAGGCTTGAGGACGAAAATCGGATTTGGAAATCGCTGTCGCCCCCGTCTGATTTAATCCTGCGAACAGGAGCTGGAAGTTCGTCTTGACATTGTTCGCTGGGAAATACCTTAATGTATGCGCCGTGTTTTGTTTCCCTGTTATTCTTTTTACCGCTGTTTTTGCCGCTCTTTTCAGCCGTTGTCTCGGCTACTTTCAAAGAATGGAAGCCTTCCAGAGATTTTAACAGCATGATGGAATCGAGGTCAGAGGTCTCAAGAACAAGCGCGTTATATCCCTTAGCGGGCGGGTCTTCCATGAAAATATCTTCCATAATTTCAGGAGCGTATTCCGCTATTAAATACTCAAACGAAGGAGTTGAAGGACGCTTTTTGTTCTCGCGTTTGCGAGCGCCGCTTTCCTGTTTGGAATGTTCGGAAGAAAGGGACGTCTGAAAAATTCTTTGAAAAGCTTTTTGGTTGTTTTCAAAATGAAATGCGCCGTCCGAGTCGATCCAGCGGTATGCGGAAACGCCAGCACAATACTCGTCCAAATACTTCTGTATTTTAGAAGCGTTCCTGTTAATCAGACACGATTCTTTAAGGGAATCGCCCGGAATGAGAGCCTTAAACAACAAATCATAAAACAAAAGAACAGAAGGGTTGTCTCCAAAAATATAGGCGGTGTATTTGAAATTCTTTTTAAGATCGTGTTTGAAAGAGAACAGGTCTTTCAACAGACTGTTCCATTCTTTCTCCGCGCTGACGAGCGATTTGTCAGCTGAAGCCGTTTCTGCAACGCGCAGAGCAAACATTTCTTTCGACGTCAGAAAATCATAAACCACATCGTTTTCCAAAGACAACGCATTTTTACGTATCTGATACAAACGATCTAAAAGATCTTTACAGATATTTTGTTTACGCACAGTTTGCTGAGAATCCGATTGCTGAACGCTTTGATTGTCTGCCTGCAAAAGCTGCTCAATATAAAGAACTTCCGATTGAAGGCTCTCTATAAAGTTACAATTGTAAACGGAATTGACGCGCTGAACAAAAGAGCGGTATCTTTGCAGAAATTCTGCCGTCTGCCTGGAAGAAACCGCCGGGATATCGGAATCCAGCGAACGGGTTTTTATGGAAATCCTGAACATCTGTTCCGGCTTAACGGAATCCGCCGACGCATGAATCTGATCTTCAGAAAGAGAGAAATGCACGTCATACGCAAGATTGGAATTCCGTTTAGCCAACGCTTCCGCCAAGGGATGCAAGATGTACATTTCCACAGTTCTTCGCAGCGGTCGGGCGCCAAATCGCGGCGAGTATCCCAGTTCAACCAGTTTATCAAGTACCGAATCGTCGTATGAAATATCCAATTGACGCCATCGAACCCCCAGCCGGCGATTGACGTTCTGGAATTCCAGATCGAGAATTTGACGCAAAACTGGTTTGGACAACGGACGGAACGGAACGATGCGGTCTATTCTGTTAAGCAGTTCCGGACGAACCAGCTTCGCAACGGAGTCGGTAAAATGCTCTTGAGACGACCCCTTCTGCGATTGATGCATCGCCAAAGACGTTTTCCCAAACGTATCCACCCCCAGGTTGGAAGTCAAAATAATAACGCAGTTGGTAAAGACCGCCAAACGACCCTGAGCGTCCGTCAGACGTCCTTCGCCCATCACCTGTAAAAACATGTCAAAAACAGAAGGATGGGCTTTTTCGAATTCGTCCAGCAGCACAACGCCAAAGGGCTGCGCGCGAACCTGCGACGTCAGTATGCCCCCGCCGCCGCTGAGACCGTTGATCAAGCGGTCAGCTGACGTTATATCTGCAAATTCGCTCATATCCAAACGAATCATGCGCTTGGGATCGCTGTACAGATACTCCGCCAACGCCTTTGCCATTTCCGTCTTGCCAACTCCGGTTGGACCGATAAACAACAGCGTTGCGATAGGTCCCGTTTGACGCGCCAGCCCCGATTTGACCGTTTCCAGCAGCTCAACAACCGTATCGACGGCGTTGATATCGTTACCGTCTTTGGCGTCTTCATCAGACGTTCCGTCCTGACCGATGACGCGAGAAGCAAAAAACTTCTTTGCTTCCGATTTATCAAACGGAATCGACGGATCCAAAAGGAATTTGGGCAATCCGGTTTGAAGGGTGAAGAAATCAATGACGTCGCTTTTATTAACTTTTTTATTGGCGGCGATTAAATTCTTTGACAAGAGCAAATCCTGAAATTTCACAGCCGCCCCGGGAAGGCTTTCGTAAGCGGAATATCTTTTGTATAATTCCGTAATTGCAGATATCGCTGTTGAGGAAACGCTGATACTCGAATAATCATCAGCGTATTCTCTTAAAATTTCGGCAGTCGTTTCGGCGTTGGCAGGTTCAATTTTGATAATGTCAAACAGTTGAACCAGTTCCGGTTTTCTTTTTTCCAAATCGGCAAGCTGCTCATTATTGCACTCTACAACGACGCCCAACTCCTTTTTTTCCAAATGCGGGATAAGGTAATCTGCAACGCTGACTGGATGCTTGTGATACATTCCGACTTGATCCAATTCCCACAAGTTGCCAAAATAAAACACGCCTTTATTCGTCTTTGAAAACTGAACGATCTGTTCCAAATTGTAGTCTGGCAGAAAACCAACTCCAATAAAATTTGCACCCAATACTGCTGGGGTGGTTGAATAACAGGCATAACCAGCTTCATTTGCATGATCTCTGGCAAACAAATTCCACAAAGACGTCTTTCCAACTCCAGGGTCGCCAACAATCAAAACGCTTATCGGCTGTTCCTGGAACAGATCGTCTTCCATGCGGTCTGCCTGGTAATCCAGACCAATAATCCTGATGGGCCTTACATAAGATCTGACAGATCTTATATATTTTGTCAGACCGATATCTGAATACGAGACAGCGTCCTTTGTTGTATCGAATTGCAGCTGATCGGCAACAGTTGGGAGGTCAATGGTAAACGTGAATGCTTTAACGTCAAAATTTGTAGCGCGATTCGCCTCAAAAAGGACGCTTTGCCAATCTCCTTTTGTATATCCGAAAATTGCCTTTTTGATTTCGTCCTTAATCAATTCCCGTTGATGGATGGGTCTGCCTGAGCGTTTAACCTGAACGTACTGTTCAATCAGAGGAATCCAAAGAACGTAACAGTCGTCATTTTCGCTGCAAATCAAATAGTAAACAGTAATACAAAACGGAGTTTGATCCTGATTAAAATTCTTGCGCAGGTTTGCGTTTACAGGAACTTCAAGTTTGGTTTCGTCATAGCGCGTACAATTCATCTGGCGGCGCCATAACGTTTCAGGAGACATAAAAAACGGAGAGTCCGTAAAACCAAGCGTTGCTTTGATATTCTCTTGAAGAAAATACTTGATTTTGTCTTCGCCATAGGAAATACTATCGAATCGAGTAATACCGCCCAATTCTGGCCATGAAGGACATTGATACTTTACTAAACCGTTTGAATAATAGGAAAATGCAAACGACAGCGTGATTTTAACCGAACTCATAAGAAGATACTATGAAAAAGGGTGCATTCTGATAATTACGTTATTCTCTTGATACTGCGTTTTTCGCAACGCATTGGACAAGGCGGCGCCTCTCCGTCCTTTTTTGAAAAAAGTTCTTCACCTCAAACTCCCCTTTCAAAAAAGCTTTAGAAAGGGGAGAAAAACATAATATTACCAATAATCAAAGCGAACAACGGGAGCGATTATTGGCAGGCGCGCGGTAGCGCGGACTGGAAGCGGCGCCTCGCCGCCGCTATTCGCCCAAGGCTTCTTTAATAAACGGTTCAACCGCTTCCGCCCAGATGTTGTACTGAGCCGGAGCCGGGTGAAGCAGGTCTGGCATGACGTCACGTGACAGAACGCCGTCCTCGGTGAGGAACTTGTCGTTGAAGTTGAGGAATACAACGCGCTTGCCGTCGCACAGAGCGGGAAGACCAGCGTTGATCTCGTTGACCTGTTTGCGGAACCCGTCGTTTTCATCCGCCCCGCGGGGGAAGACCGCCAGAAGGAGGACCTTCGTTTCCGGCCATTTATCGCCCAGCTTTTTGAGAATGGCGCGGACGCCTTCAACCGTTTCGGCGGGCGTGGTAGAACGATGCCCGATGTTGTTCGTGCCGATCATCAGAATCACCAGTTTGGGCGTATAGCCGTCCGCTTCGCCGTTGTCCAAGCGCCACAGAACGTGTTCCGTCCGGTCGCCGCTGAAGCCGAGGTTGATGATGTTTTTGTCGGCGTAGTTCTTTTCCCAAACTTCTTTGCCTTTGCTTTCCCAGTTGTGGGTAATGGAGTCGCCCAGATAGACGACGTCAATTTTGCCTTCCGCCTTTTTGATTTCGTCCAGCTTTTGATTGTGACGTTCCGGCCACCATTTGTCGCGGGGTACCGGATTGACGGCAACGCCGCCGAGAACTTTGTTGACAAACGGTTCAACCGCTTCCGCCCACTTGAAGTATTCAGGCGCAGCTGGATGAAGGAGGTCAGGCATGACGTCGCGGGACAGAACGCCGCCCTCGGAGAGGAACAGGTCGTTGATGCTCTGGAATGTAACGCGATCGCCGTCGCACAGTTTCGGCAGGATTTCGTTAATCTTGTTAATCTTCTGACGCAAAACGTCGTTGTCGTCCGCTCCGCGCGGGAAGATGGCTAACAGGAGAACTTTCGCTTCCGGCCATTTTTCGCCGATCTTTTCGATGCAGGCGCGAATGCCTTCAACGATCTGAGTCGGCGTGCAGGCGCGAGTGTTGTTCGTGCCGATCATGAGGATAACGGCTTTGGGCGTATAGCCGTCCGCTTCGCCGTTTTCCAGACGCCAGAGAACGTTTTCCGTCCGGTCGCCGCCAAATCCGAGGTTAATCGCGCGGCGGTTTCCGTAGTATTTCGCCCAGGCTTCTTTGCCCTGTCGTTCCCAGTTGTGAGTAATAGAGTCGCCCAGATAGACGAGGTCAATTTTGCCTTCGGCCTTTTTGATTTCTTCCAGCTTCTGAGCGTGACGTTCCGGCATGCGGGGAACCGGTTTGACCGTGGGTCCGCCGAGGACTTCCTTGAAGAACGGTTCAACCGCCGCCGCCCACTTGTAGTATCCCGCTTCGTTGGGGTGAAGCTGATCGGGGAACAGAGCCGGGTCGAGCTTTCCTTCAGCGGTCAAAAAGATTTCACCGATATCCTTGTAAAAGACGGTCTTGTCGTCGGCGTATTTCTGGATAAGCTTATTAATTTCGTCGATTCTGGTTTGATAATGGTTGCCTTTTTCAAATCCGCGGGGGAAGACGCCCAAAAGGAGAATCTTCGCTTCGGGCCATTTCGTCTTGAGCTTTTCGATGATTTTACCGATTCCGTCTGCGGTATAGGCGGGATTTTGCGTGTCGCCGCCGCGGTCGAGGTTGTTGGTTCCAATCATCAGCTGAATGAGCGTCGGCTTGATGTTGGCGACGCGTTCCTGATCGAGCCGTCCCATGGTTTGTTCCCACGTGTCGCCGGAAACGCCAATATTAATAACTTTACGCGGTCCGTCGTAGTATTCCTTGAAAACCTTCAATCCCAGCTTGGTTGCTCCCCAGCCGTCGTTGTCCCAGAAGTCGGTAATGGAATCGCCGACGAACAACACGTCAATAGCAGTCGGCTCCGGCGCGGGAGCGTCCTGAGCGCGAAGCGTCCATGAGGACAGCGTTGCCGCAATCAACGTCAACGCGAAGATAAATCGTTTCATAAAAATCTCCTTACTGTTAGAAAATGGAATGCCGCCAGGTGCGGGAACCCGCACTCTGATATTTATCAATTTTCTTTTATTTTACAAAATTTAAAATAAGAATACAACCCCCCGGGGAGAAGATTTTGAGATTACGCTTAGGCGCTCATGGAGTGCGACGGCTAGACGTCGCTTTCATTACCAGAACCGCCGAGAACAACGAAAAAAATATTTCGTGCCCCAAAAGTAATCTATCCAGATTTTCGGCAAAGATAATATATAAGGTTCTTACGTTATTGGCACGAAAGACGTTTTGGGAGATTCTCAACGTTTATCTTAAAAAAGCGACGTCAAGCCGTCGCACTCCAAGTTAGTTCTCGTCAAATTCGCGCAAGATAATCGGGCGTCGTTTGGTCTGTTCGATTCTCAAAACAACTTCCCCGTTCTGGAAAATACGGACCGTGCCGCTGGTCTGACTGACGGAAACGGAAACGGCTTTGCAGGATTTGCTGATTGCCGCCGCCACCCAGTGACGCGTTCCCAACCCCTTGGAAAGCGTGATGTTTTTCGCCGTTGACGTCAGCGTTCGGCAGGACGCTTCAACAATGCCCTTTGAGGAAATAATAAACGCGCCGTCCAGCTGGGCGATTTCCTTGATGCCTTCGCGGACTTTGGAGTCCATGATATCGCGTTCTTCCCGACCGTATCCGCGAACGGGGTCAAAACCGGCGGGAGAGCTCTGCTCCAGAACTTTCCGGGAATCGCCAATAACAAACAACGTTCCAACCGGTTTGCCTTCCCGACCGTCGCGACCAATTTCGATAGCCAAATCAACTACGGTTTTCAGGACGTCCAAAGAAACCGTCGTTTCAAGGTTGCGGAGGTCGTGAATGGTCAATCGGTCAAAATGCTCGTCCAAATGCGTTAGAGAAATAGAGTCGATTTCGTCTGCGCCAAACCCGCCGTAGAGCGTTACAACTGACGACCGGGTGGGCACCAGTTCGTCGGAAACCGCTTCCAGCAACGCCTGAGTAAGCCGTTCATTGGTAGGATAATCACGCATTTCCAGCTCGATGCAATCGAACCCTTCCTCATTAGCGCCAGCAAGTTCTTCTTTTGTATTGGCAACAGCAATTAAACGCGGCAGCGGATTAGCGCTCGGTTCTTTATTTGCCGATTCTGAACCGGCTGCAGCGTCTATTTCCTGCAATTTGGCAAGCTCTTCTCCATACTGACGGTTAACCGTTTCAAACAGATTCTTTAGACGTTTCCAGTCCGCCGTTCCCTCTAAAAGCAATAAAATTGCAGCAGCCTGCGTCTCTCCTGTCAATCGAATCGCATACTTGATAAAATATTTAATCTGTTCGGTAAATCGAAGCGCTTTCATGGGGAATGGGAAGGGGGTATGGGAAGGGGGTATGGGAAGGGGGAGGGTTGTTAGTGGTTAGTTGTTAGCGCTAAGTAATGAATAAGCCGCCGCTTGCGTCCTTATTACTAAATACTAAGCGCTTACCACTTTTATTCTATTTCCAAAACTGAATCGTCTCGGCAACAGACGTTTTCTTTTGCGGTTCGCCGGGCGTCTGGATTTCGCCTTTGCAAAACTGACGCCATTGATTTACGTCTCGGCACGCGCTGTGATGAATTGCCCCCAGGGAGTTCATCGCAGCTATCTGCAAGGCGGGATCTGCCGTTTCCAACATTCGATTCAACGCCTCGTTGGAGGACGTGTCGCCGCAAAACTGCAGAGCCTGAGTAGCGGCAAGAGTAACGTCTTTGTCGTCTTCCGACAGCAGCAGACGATTCAACGCGTCTGCGCCCATCTTCGGATTGGGGCTTGATTTCCAGGCGTGACACGCTGCGATTCGGACGTATTTAACTTTATCGGTCAACGCCAGATTGAGCGCGTACCCAGCCGATTCCGACCTGTACTTTCCAACCGCCTCAACCGCCACAGCGCGGCAGTTGGCGTCCGGGTCAGACTTGATAATCGAAGTCAAAGCGGCGATATAACTCTCCGCTCGTTGAGCGTCGACCTCGTTTGCCGCCTCGCCCAATTGACGAATCTGCTGCATTCGTTCTGCCGGAGCGGGAACGCCGTCAACGATATCGCTCACCTTAAAGCCCAGCCAGTTGCGCTTGCAGTGATCGTCAGGCTTTTTCTGAAAGGGGCGAGAGAAAAAGTTATAGAAGCCGTTGCCTATGTACTTCAGCCCGGTTGCTTCTTTCTGATTCTGGTCAGGAACGCCAGCAGACTGATTGGACCCTCTAAAAGCCAAATCGCCGGAACCGTTTGCACGATTATTACCAACAGCGCCGGCGCCATCGGACAGGTTATCGGAACCGCCCAAATAACTAGCGGAACCAGACTGCGGTAAAGACACCGCCGTCATTCGATGATTTACCGTTTTACAACCGACAAACAATATTGCAAGTAACGCCGTTATTGAAGTTAAGGCAAAATATTTCATTATGCGAAATGGGATGTTTGGGAAGGGGAAACAGGGATATTGTCCGCGCGTGCGGCTAATATTAATCCATCTTCTGTTTATATAGCAAAAAACAGGGGTGGGAATCAAGAGTGATTTCCAGATTTTTTAAGAATTTAAGAAAAAAAGAGGGACAAAACAGAGAATAGCGATAGGCGTTAGGCGAGTAGTCGCGAAACGCAACCTACTGCCTATTGCCTACTGCCTACTGCCTTTTATTTAATCGCCCTGCTCTGCTTCGTCGTTCTCTTCGTCTTCCTCATCTTCTTCATCTTCCCCATCCTCGTCCTCGTCTTCGTCTTCGTCCTCTTCGTCGTACGGACTCTTTTGGCGCGGCATGAACTTGCACAGCCAGATTCCAAACAGGAACAGGAACGTCAGCGGGATAAACATGAGCATCATACTGGTCGGGTCAGCTGGAGTCAGAATAACGGACAGCACGCCGATAAGCAAAACGGCAATTCGCCAGTTGCTCTTGTACCATTCGACAGTTGTGATTCCAATGCGTTCCAAAAACAGCATGATCAGCGGCAGCTGAAAACTTAACCCGAAGCCGATTGGCAGCATCAGGAAGAATCCGAGCCATTCGTTGATTCGCAGGTCCGGCTCGATGTTCATCCAGTCGTTGAACAGCATGAGGAATCCCAAAACCGGATCAAACACCCAGAAGAACGCCATCAGAACGCCGCCGATAAACAGAGTAAGGCTCATCGGGAAATAAATGTACACGTATTTGCGTTCATGCGGGTACAGCCCGGACGCGACAAACATCCACAATTGATACAACACCCACGGACACGACAAAATAACGCCCAGCAGCAGCGACGCCTGAATGTAGATCATAAACGGTTCCTGGGCGCTCATGGCGCGAGTTTTGGCTCTGTCGCTGTCGTTTTTGGACTTCCAGACGTACACCTTGATAAAATTCTCGTTTCGATTTTTTTCATACTGCGAGACGTCTTTTTGAGACTGAATTTTTGGAAGATTCCCGTTCAAATAATCCCAGAAATCGACGATGTACTCCCAGGATGTTTTCACGGGTTCCACCTGAACAGTTTCAGACGCCGAACTGATTTCCGGCTTTGTTTCTGTCGGCTCTGATTTGGCGTTTTCCTCTCCTGCGGGGGCGGCTTTTTCGGTTTTAGCGTCCGCGGACGGCGTCTCGGCCTCAACCATTCCCAACTCATTGCTGGAAATCTTTTTCAGTTCGTCTTTGTGGATGTAAATTGTTTCAACCAGCAATCCGCTGTCAAACGCTTTTTGAGCAATTTCTTTGGGATACCCCTGCTCTATCATTTTCTCAACTTTAGCCTGATTCTGTTTATCAAGGTATCGAACCAGAGAACGGGTCAGCGGCTGCTGAATGATATTCATCACCGTCGATCCAAAAAACAGACCTATTATAAAGCAGACCACAATTCCAAGGATGCATCGGAACAGGCAGGCGCGCAGTTCTTCCAGATGATCTCCAAAGCTCATCGAGGATTCTCTGAACAAAGTGTCTTCTTGCGGATTCATATTATTTTCCAGTTTTTATAAAATGCAAATTTTATTCGGATTGTCAAAATTGGGATTGCTTATTATTCAAATATACCGTATTATTTTATTAATGGAAGGAGTTCCTGCAAAGTTTCCCCTTGCGAGAAATCAATATTTGTATATAATACGGGATAATCAATATACTTATATCGTATATATTATACACTGATAAACGTCTCTTTGCTCAGCTCCGCTCCAAATTTTCCGGCGCTTTTAGCTGCAAAGACAAACACACGCGCCCACAACACGATTATTTCCCATTTTTCATGTCAGAAAATCCAACGCTAACGACGTCAACCGCCTCCACGGAAACGCTCTATCCATTGCGATTTGAACCAACGCTGAAACGAGCGATTTGGGGCGGTCGGAAAATCGAAACCCTGTTAGGCAAACCACTGCCCCCGGGAGACGACTACGCAGAAAGCTGGGAAATTACCGATCATCGTTTGGGCGTGAGTAAAATTCTTTATGGGCGTTTTGCCGGGGAATCGCTTCACTTTTTGGTAGAAAATTATCCGGAAACGCTCATGGGCGTCCACAAACATTTTGACCGATACCCTTTACTGCTCAAAATTTTGGACGCCAACCACCAGCTGTCCGTTCAGGTTCATCCAGACGACGACCTGGCAAATTCGCTGTGTTTGTCGGACGGCGGCAAAGACGAAGCGTGGGTCGTTCTGGAGTCGGAACCGGACAGTTTCATTTTCACCGGTTTTCGTTTCCCGGTAACAGAAAAAATTATTCGTCAGGCTATTGAAGAAGGCGCGCTGGAAACACTGCTGTATCGATTCCATCCGGAAGTCGGGCAAAGCCTGTACCTGCCCGCCGGGACGGTTCATTCCCTGGGCGCGGGCGTGATGATTGCTGAAATTCAGCAGTCGTCAGACCACACTTTCCGTCTGTACGATTGGAACCGACTCGACAAAACCGGCAAAACAAGAGAATTGCATATCGAAGAAGGCATTCGCGCTCTGACGTGGGATCAAGGCAAAATCATCCCGCATAAAGAGCTGCCTTTGGGCGACAATTCCCACGAAACGCTCGTTTCCTGCGATAAATTTATTACCAATCGCTATCGATTTAATCGCCCGATTACCGTTGGCGGACAGAATCGATCGCACATTATTTTTGTCGTTCAGGGAGAAATTGAGGTCGAAAACGACCCGGCTGGGCTTCCCCTTCGCCGCGGTCATTCCGTTCTCCTGCCCGCCGCCATTGGCGAAGTTCATTTGACGCCCAACAATTCAGAGTCCGCAGTCGTTTTAGACTATTTTATGCCCTAGAACGCTTCTGACGCCAGAAAACGTCATCGAACCCCCGTTTTAAGCCGCCAGCGTATAAAACATGAAAAAAATTACATTCCTTTCTGCTGCGTTACTCATAGCCGCCGTCATTTCCGGCTGCTGTCAATCGCCGTATTTCGCCTATCCGAGACTGGATCAACCTCACGGCACGGTTCAATATCAGCGTCAGTTGTATTCCAAATTCGATCCCTTCCCAGACCCCAACATCGGGCCAGGGATTCCCGACTTCCGTCCGGCAGACTATCAAGACCCTGCGCGCGATAAAAGCTCGCTTCGCGTTCCCTACAACTATTCCAGCGGTTATTCCCGCAGTTATTCCAACGGTTATCCCAGCAACTGTTATCCCTACTGTTATCCTAACAACTGTTGCCAATAAGTTCGATTCAACCGTATATTAAACCATCCTCAGAAAGATATACTACCATGCCTCAGCGCAGAAATTCAGGTCAAAACAGCCATTCCCGCAATAATCGCCAAAAACCGATTGGAAAAACCGGCGGACGCGCCGCCAGCAGAGCCGCTTTCGGTAAATCGTCCTCGCGACCCGGTTCCAGTTCCAGCCGTTCAGGACGCCCCGGCAGCAAAAGAGCGTCAAGCCGCCCTGCATCCGCTCGCGGTCAGAAACGCTCCTACTCCAGCAGTTCCGGACGTTCTTTCAGTTCTCGACCGGCTCGTCCTTCAAGCAAGCCGCGCAAAACTTCTGCCCGCGGTCCCCAAATGCCGGAATTCGAATCGGAGGAAGCAAAGCAGCGATGGCTTAAAGACCGGGAGAATTACGAGTTCTTTCATAACATCAAAAAACCAAAGCAGGACGTCTTCGATCCCGCCAACCCGTCTGGCTTTGACGACGATGACGACGACGTTCGTCAGCCGGAGCGAATTCCGGAACCGAACGTTTACGAGTCTGTAAAATCCGCTGATCAACCGCGGGGAAAACGGCTCATTACCGGGTTCTCCCCCAATGACGACAAAGTCAAACGCGCTCGCAAACCGCTCAAACGCGTTCTGACCGACAAAACCGCTCAAGGCAGACAAAAACATCGGGAACAGCTTGCCGCAAACGGAGGGCTAAAGCTCCAGTCGGACCGCCCGCTGCCGGAAATGAAACATCGCGCCAAAGCCGAAAAACGCGCGCCGAAGTCCGGAAAAAACTCTAAATCGACGGACTCGCCAGCCGACGACGGTTCTGGCATACGCCTTCAAAAGATCCTTGCCGCCGCCGGGCTGGGAAGTCGCCGCTCGTGCGAAGAACTGATTTCAACCGGAAGAGTAGATGTGAACGGTAAAACCGTTACCGAACTGGGGTTCTGCGTCTTGCCAGGGCAAAAAGTCCGCGTGGACGGACAAACCATCAACCAGGGAAAACGGCATTATTTCATGCTCAACAAACCGGAGAAGTTTATCTGCACCAACGCAGACCCGGACGGAAGACTGCGCGCCATCGACCTCATTCAGGAAAACATTCCAGGGCTGTACCCTGTTGGACGTCTCGACATGAACAGCACAGGTCTTTTGCTCATTACCAACGACGGCGAACTGGCAAACCGGCTCACGCACCCGTCGTACGAAGTTCAAAAGATTTATCGCGTTCACGTTTCTGGAGTTCCAACGACTGAAATCATCAAAAAAATGTGCGACGGCATCTACATCGCCGAGGGCAAAGTCCATGCAGACTCCGCCAAAATCAAGCAGGTTTACAAAAACGGCACGTCAATCATAGAAATGGTTCTGTCCGAGGGCAAAAACCGGGAAATCCGCCGCATTCTCGCCCGACTTGGACACAACGTCCTTGACCTGACGCGAATTGCCGTTGGTCCTGTTAAACTGGGAAGACTTCCAAAAGGCTCGTACCGTCGTTTGACGACGTCAGAAGTTCGTCAGCTCAAAGAATTGGTCGGAATAAGATAATATAAAAAGGATTATCTTAAATCCCGTGACCGTTAACGATATGTCGTTATAGAATAAGCGGTTAGTTGAAAAAGCGATTTTCGCAATTCCGAATTTTGCATTCCGAATTCAAAACTCGCTTCTTTCTCCTGACCGCTTGCGTATCTTACCCATTTGCTTCTGTTAACTAAAATCTTTTTTCTCTTATAATTTTATACAGATATTCCGAATTATATATTATGTAGTTTCCTCAGATTGAATATCAAGGGGGATACTGTTTTAATATACTCTCTATTTATCGCCCTGTCCCAACGCCGAAATGAAATCCAATTCAATCCAAACGCTTCCAGTGCGCGGAAAACGCATGCTAAACGATTTCATTCGTGTGGCATGGACGATAAACGCTTCTGACCCCAACTGGGTTCCCCCATTGATTATAGACGTCAAAGAATTTCTCGACCCCCAAAGACACCCCTTCTACGCTTACGGGCGCGCTGAAAAATTCGTAGCGTATCAAGACGGCAAACCCGTTGGACGCATTCTCGTTTCAGACGACCCGCATCTGAACGAAGAAAAAAACAGTTCTGTCGGCGCATGGGGGATGTTCGAGTGCGTCAACGATCAAGCGGTTGCCAACGCTCTGTTTCAAACGGCGGAAAAATGGAGTCGGGAAAACTGGGGGCGTCAAACGATTATCGGGCCGATGGACTATTCCTGCAACTACCCGATCGGTTTGCTCATCAAAGGGTTTGACACGCCGCCCAAGT
>JAZMZV010000171.1:0-9386 GCA_045586185.1 Thermoguttaceae bacterium
AACGACGGCGAGGATGTCTGTTACATCGACCATGCCCATGTTGGAAATTCTAAACGCTCTGCCCTTCCAGTCGCCTTGCGCGCCGGCAAGTTTCAAGCCGTAGCTCAGTTCCAGTTCCTTGAGCAGTTCTTTGACGTTGACGGCGTCTGGGACGTGAATTACCGTCAGCGCGTCGGCGGAACGTTCCGCGACGATACGCATTCCGGGAATCTGTTCTCCCCAGGCGGCGACGGCGGCGCGAACCATCTGCGATTTTGTAACGTTTTCCGCCCAGACGGTTTCCATGGACTCGTCCAGCAGGATTCGGACGCTTTCGTCCATCGCTTCGATCAGCGACCGCGCCGGGGTAAACGGCGCGCCCTGCGTCTTTTCCCAGTTGAGGTACTTGAGCAGGTCAAGATAAAAGACGCGCCGGTTGGGCGTCGATTCCATAACCGCCTTCGCTTTCGGACTGACCGCGACAACCGACAGACCCGGCGGGGTCATGAGCGCTTTTTGCGACCCGACCGCCAGCAGGTCAACGTGCCAGTCGTCCGTCCAGAGTTCGACCGCGCCCGCCCCGCTGATGCCGTCGACAACCCACAGCGCGTCCGTCTGGGCGACGACCTGACCGATGCCGGCGATGTCGTGCTGCACCCCGGTTGACGTCTCAACGAGCGTTCCGTAAACCGCTTTGATTTGCGGGTTCGCGTCCAGATACTCTTTGACCTTTTCCGGCTTGAACCGTTCGCCCCACGGGACTTCGTACCGAATCGCCGTCCCGCCGTAACGTTCGACCAGGTCTGCCCAGCGTTCCGCGAACTTACCGCTGTACAGAACCAGAGCGACGTCGCCGGGAACGATGACGTTGGAAACGCAGGCGTCCATGGCGGACGTCCCGCTGCCCTGTAACACGGCAATAGAAGAACGCTCTGTCTTAAAAACCTGTTTCAGGTTCTGTGTAACGCGTTCCAAAACAGCAGTGAAGTCGGCTGTGCGATGGTGCCGCACCTGTCGACCCAGTTTCTGTAACGACGATTCCGGAACCGGCGTCGGTCCCGGCGTGAGCATTCGGTAATTAAGCATGGTAGAATTCCCAGATTCCTACGTTTTATCTGACAACGTGGCGCCTGTGAGCTAAAATATGGTTTATTTAGGGTCTATATATGGTCCCACACGGAAAACACGGATGAGACGGATTCGCACCGATTGGTTAACTTTTGCCCCGAAGTCATTATTATAATCAAAGGCTTATTAAATACTTAAATAATATAAGAAAAAGTGAACTTGTATTAATGTTAACTAATCGGCGAAAATCCGTTTAATCTGTTAAATCCGTGTGCTGACTGACCTACGCAAACGTTGCTAGGCGTCAACTTACAAGGGGCATTTAGAGTATTATTCGATGTCGCTTTTCAGCGCGTGATGTCCACGGGTCATGGCGATGCGTCCGGTTCGAACCAGTTCGATAATTCCGAACGGGCGGAGGACGTCAATGAACGACTCGATTTTCTTTTCCTGACCGGAGATTTCAATAATCATGGAATCGATGCTCAGGTCGACGATTTTGCCGCGGAAGATATTGACCAGCTCGATGATTTCCGAGCGCTTTTCGGGCGCCGCCTGAACTTTGACCAGCATCAGGTCGCGTTCAAGATAGTCCGTCTGGCTGATGTCGTCGACGCCAACGACGGTAACGACTTTCCGAAGCTGGGCGCTGACCTGATCCAAAACCGCCTCGTCTCCGACGACGACGAACGTCATGCGGGACAAGTCCGGGTTCTCGGTTTCGCCGACAGCCAGCGAGTTGATGTTGTATCCCCGCGACGCCAACATGCCGGAAATATGCGACAGGACGCCGGGTACGTTCTGAACCAAAGCCGATACGATATGTTTTTCTGTTTCGTTGTACATGGTAGTAATCTAAAGCGTCTTGGACGCTTTACCGCAAGCCAATTATTCTGCTTTCCAATAACGACACCCCTATTATACGGCTTTTATTCAATTTGTAAAGAGGCGGCGAGGCGCCGCTCCCAATCCGCGCTACCGCGCGCCTGCCATAAATCGCTCCCGTTGGTCGCTTATATTTTCCTTACTAAAGTTTTTTAGCAAGGGGAGAATATAAAGTAAGAACGATGTAAACCAATCGGCGAAAATCCGTTTAATCCGTAAAATCTGTGTGCGGACTGTCCCGCACAAAACCACGAGACAACAAAAAAGGAACGAAGAATCGCGAGGATTCCTCGTTCCTTATCGTTTTTCTCAGTTATGAGAAAAACGACCCCTGAAACGAAATGGATTGTTACTGCGGCAGTTCGACTTTGCTTCCGTCCGGCGTGGCGTCGGAATGAATGTCAAACCACTCTTTCTGGAACTTGACCTGCTCGTGTTTCTTCGCGGCAATGTTGGTAACCAGAGACAGAATCGCGTCGGACATGGCAACTGCGGGTTTGCAGTGCGGCTGGTTGTCCTGATACGCGGCTTTCTTGTCTTCCGCCGTTTCGATGTTGCGAATCAGCCAAGCCCAGTGTTCCAGTTCTTCCGTGTAGCCGCGGCTGACGTTCTGGAACGCCTGAATGCCGTAGGAATAGCTCAGCTCGTCCAGTTTGTCGGCAACGTTGAGCGCGCACGGATACTTCTTTTTGAACGCGTTCTTTTCCTTTGCCTGGTCAACTTTGACGACGTCGCAGTAATCGTTGACGTTGTGCGTCTGCCAAAGCAGGACGTCGGACTCGCGGTTGATTTGCATCGTGCCGCCGGTGCCGAATACGGTTTCGCCGTATCCGCCGAAGTCGTTACCGTTAATCGCGGAATAGCTGACGGCAATCTTGCGGCGGCGTCCTTCTTCCGTATTGGGATCGTAACCCGGCGCCGGGAACTCGAAAATACATTCGATATGGTCGTCGATGTCACGATCTGGCGGGAAAATCGGACGGTTGCTTGTCGCGCTGACGGAAATGGGCATCTGTTTGACGCCGCCGTGCATGGCGGAAATGAAAATCCCTGCTGCGTCGAGCTGATGGGAACCGAGTTCAACCATCAAGCCGCCGCCGAAATCGTTCCACAAACGCCAGCGAATCATTGCTTCTGCCGCCGGGGCGGAATAGTAAACCGTACCGTCGGCGCCGACGACTTTTTGCGGCTTGAACCCGGCTTTTTCGATGATTTCCGGAGCGACAACGTCGTTCATTTTGGCTTTGAGCTGTTCGACTTTCTTAATCCAAACATCGGCTTCGGCGGAATTCGCCTTGAGAAGAGCGTCGCGTTTGGCTTCAAAACTCTTGAGCTGCTTTTCCAACCCGGAGTACAGGTTGCGGTCGGTGTCGGTAAACTTCTTGTCTTTGGAATCGATAATCCATTTCGGAATCGGCGGCTGCCAGGAGTCCTTTTTCGGGAGGTTGGCGCGGTGCCACTGAGCGCGAATGTAGTGCAAGTCGCCCAGCAACCCCTGTTGAATGGCGTGGAACGCGTTTTCGTACAGGATGTTGTAATGACGCTGATGCCCAGTCGCCATGAGTTTGTTGGTTTCTTCCGAAACGCGACCCATGAGCTTGCACAGACCAACGGTTTTCGCCATGAGCTTTTCGGTCAAAACGTGAAGACCCAATCGCATGGCGGCAACGGACGCCGGCGCGTGAAGGTGCAGCGGCAAGCCGATAATCACAGCTTCAATACCGAGATCTTTTACGGTCGCTTCGTTGAGCAGGTCGCGGTAGTCGCCGAAGACTTTAACGTGCTGACGCGCTTCCGTTTCATCTTTCCAGCCGTAAACGCGGCACAAGCCAAGGCGGGATTTCTGAGCGAGTTCTCCGCCCAAAACGTCGCCGTTGAACGCGCGGGAAACGCTGTACGGACGAATGTCGGCAATAGCGACGACTTCGATAAACTTGGGGTTGATAGCGCCGAGAAGGACGTTGCCTTCGTCGCCGGTTCCCAAAACGGCAACGCGAACCGGTCGGTCGGGTTCGGAGTATCCGTAATAGTACCCGCCCAGCCCGGCTTTGGAAGCCAGATTCTTTTCAATCGCGCCGCGGAGGAAATCGCGATGTGAGGCGTTCGCGTCAGTCGGAGACGCCATGACAGTCGACCCCATGGCGGCGAGGAAGTTTTTCTTCCCAATATCAGTTTGTTCAGGAGTTAAGTTCATGGTTGGTATGATATAGTGAATTGTTGACTGTTTGTTAAAAAGTTGCGAGTTAATGGAAGGCGGTAACGAAGCGACCAGCGGGAGCGTAGTTACGCTTCTGAAATTGTGAGTGAATGAACATGTTTTAAAAGCGTAACTTCGTTCGTTTCACTCACTCCGTTACCGCCTTTCAACGCTCATCACTCCCCTATGCCTTATACCGATTCAGGTCCGGCTTGACGCCTTCGGGGGTTTCGTCGGATTCCGGGTCGAACCAGGATTCCTTGAACTCGATGCGGCTGCTCTGCGCGGCTGCCATGTTGGTAACCAGAGCGATACAGGCGTCGCCCATTGCGACTTTCGGCGTGCAGCGCGGGTGAATGTCCGGGTTGGAAGCGTCGGGATTGTTGCGAATGCACCAGGCGAAATGCTCGATTTCTTCGGTATATCCGCGGCTGACTTTGCGGGTGGGGCCGGCTGCTGTTGCCGCCTTCTGGCTGGCGCCGGACGCCTGCGTGTCCATCGTCGGACCGGAACCGCCGCCGGAACCGACAGCCGTTGCGGACTCGTCGCGCAGAAGCGTAACTTCCTGTTCGCGTTCGAGAATGAGCGTGCCTTTCGTGCCGTAGACGATTTCGCCGTATCCGCCGAATCCGTTGCCGTTAATGGTGGAGTACTGAACGGAGATGCGGTTTCGGGACTTGATGTCGTCTTTGGGATCGTAGCCCGGGGTCGGGTATTCAAACTGACAAATAACGTGGTCTTCCGCTTCGCGGTCGTTGTCAAAAATAGAACGATAGCCGGAGGCGACAACGCACAGCGGATGCTGTTTGACGCCGCCGTGCATGGCGGAAATGAAGATGCTGGCTGCGTCGAGCTGATGCGAGCCGAGTTCAACCATCAAACCGCCGCCGGTGCGCTTCCACAGACGCCAGCGAATGAGTTCTTCGCCCACCGGGCAGTGATACGGCGTTCCGTCGCGCAGAACGAGATCGTGAGTCTGATAGCCGTACTTGGCGGCGTCGACGATTTTGTCCTGAAGACGCATTCTCGCCTGTTCCATTTTAATGCGGGCTTTTTCAATCGCCGGACCGCGAGCCGATTCCAGCGCGTTTTTGGCGTTGTTGTAAATCGCGGCGAGCTTTTTTGCCTGCGGGTCGTTCGGCTTGAAGTTTTCCGGCATGGGCTGCTGCCAGGAGTCTCCGCCGGGCATGTTGCCTCGATGCCATTGAGCGCGAATGTAGTGCAGGTCGCCCAGCAGTCCGCGCTGAATCGTGTCCATCGCTTCTTCGTAAAGAATGTTGTAGTGACGCTGATGTCCGGTCGCCAGATGGACTTTCGCCAGCTTCGCCGCCTGCGCCATTTCTTTGCATTCAAAAACAGAGTGCGCCATGAGCTTTTCCGTCAAAACGTGCAAACCCTGTTCCATGGCAGCAATCGCCGCCGGCGCGTGAAGATGCAGCGGCAGAGCGATAATCACCGCTTCGATGCCCAGCGACTTGGCGTCTTTGAGCAGGTCTTTGTAATCTTCGTAAACCTTGACGTGCTGACGAGCCTCGTCTTCGGTCTTCCAGCCGTAAACGGACATAAGTCCTTTACGAGCCGCCAAGGCGGCGTCGGAATCGTGGTCGCCGTGGAATGCGCGCCACTGGTTGTACGGACGAATGTCAGCAATGGCGACAACCTGAACGTATTCAGGATTGATAGCTCCCAAAAGGACGTTGCCTTCGTCGCCTGTTCCTAACACGCCAACTCGAACGGGCGCCCCGTGAATGGCGCTGTATCCGAAATAAAAACCGCCCAGAGCGCCGCCGCATACAATGCCAGCCGCCCCAGCCGCTTTTAAGAAGTCTCGACGAGAGCAGTCGCAAAACGCTTTCTGACCCGCCGCTATTTGTTCCGGTGTTAAATTCATGGTTATATTATAAATGTCTGTTGGTTGTTGGTAATTGTTTAAGTTGCGAGTTGCGAGTAGCGAGTTGCGAGAAACGCTTCTACTGTCTCTTGCCTACTGCCTACTGCCTCTTGCCTACTGCCTATTCTTCTTCCGTCCATTGAGTAAATCCAAACGCCTTGAGAATCGGTTTGCCGAACCAGTTCCAGACGAACCAGTCCAAACCGCCCCAGCGTCCAACCGGCAGCGTTGCCAAGGCAATCATCGCGATCATTTCGACGAAGTTTTTGTCGACAATCAAAGCGTGACCCAGAATCGGGTGATCGAACGGGTAAATGGTTGGCCAGGCAGGCTGAGTCGCGCAGACCATGCACAGGAACGCCGCGCCGCCCAGGCAGGCAAGCCGCGTACAGAAACCGACCAGCAGACAGAACCCGATGGCTGTCAAAGCCCACGTAATTGTAAAGTTAAGGAAGTCCGTATAAGACGCAAACGGGAACGTAATTCCCCACGGCATGCGGTCGGTAGTCGGAATGATTTTGGGAAGATGTTTTCCCTGGAGCTGTTCCTCAGTCAGAACGCCTTCGAATGCCGCGGTCATTTCATCGCCCAGCCCTTCGATAGCTCCAATCCAGCCGTTCATTTCGCCGCGGAGCTTCATCATTTCGTCCCACTGGCGCTTGCGCTGTTCAGGACCGTCGTTGCCGTCGCGTTTGTCTTTGTTAAGCCGGTCAAGAGAATCAAAATAACCTTTGACGTCGTTGTATTTAGCCGCCAGGAACGTGTCCAGAGAATCAATATACTGATTGTAAATTACCTCGATTTCCTCTTTCTGTTTGTCCGTCAGATCGAACTTCTTTTCGACGTACTGACGCTGTTCCAGCCACGGCGTTTTATAAGCTTCGCAGGGAATCTTTCCGGTCTTTTCGTCCAGCTGCATCCGGATTCGGCCTTCCAAATCCGGCGTCATGGAATAAAAGATGGGAGCGAACGGACCCTTGGCGAGGTTCAAAAACGGGAGAGCGGAGAATTCATCTGAATTCGCGACCTTCCACACGCCTTCATAGAAAAAATGCCAGCCGATAGTCAATCGCAGCGCGACCAACGCAATCACGGTCAGCAAGCCGATAGAATAAAATTTGCGTTTCAGGGTGGGCCTCCTTTTCAATAATATTTGAGGGCGGGATGCAATTTATGAGAAGTCGACCGCCAGACGTTATCGCGAAACGCAGTTCCGCCGCCCGCCGACGTCTTCTCTATGAATCCATTATATATACAGATTATCTATACTAACATTCATTTTAATTAGAATATAAGAACATGCAAGGGGGGGAAAGAAAAAATCAGGAAAAATATGGGGAGTAGGCAGTAGGCGGGTTGCGAGGCGCCCGGAACATCCTCACGCGGAGACGCAAAGAAATGGAAGGCGGTAATGGAGCGACCATCGGGAGCGGAATTACGCTTAGGCGAGCCACGGGTGTAAACCCGTGGGCGTGAGCGAAGCGAACGTAACGACAAACAAACCGGGTTGCGTAAGCGCCCATTAAAACCTCACGCGGAGCCGCGGAGATGCGGAGGTTGTTCACGAAGTTTAAAAAACAAGGCGAGCCACGGGTGTAAACCCGTGGGCGTGAGCGAAGCGAACGTAACGACGAACAAACCGGGTTGCGTAAGCGCCCGTTAAAACCTCACGCGGAGCCGCGGAGGCGCGGAGGATGTTCGCGAAGTTTTAAAAACTATGAGTTCTTTGTGTTCTTTGTGGTTAAATTTTCTTCGGCGGGCGCGTCTGTCTTATTTATCCGATTCGTTTAGAAACTCTAACATTTCTGCAGCGTCTTCATGACCTCGTAAAGCCGCTTTTTGAAACCATTTAGCCGCTTCGGCTCTATCTAAAGGAACGCCTTTGCCAAAATAATAACACTTGCCAAGATTATATTGCCCTTCTGCATAGCCTTGATCCGCCGATTTACGATAAAGCTCTGCAGCTTTGACCTTATCTTCAGACACGTGGTCGCTACCATAATAATATCTGTCTCCCAAATTATTGAGAGCTTCCGGATCTCCAGCGTTTGCTTTTTCAATCAGCTTTTTGAGTTTCAAATCATTCAAATCAACTATCTGAAATACATATCGTTCCCCGCTATGAGGCGTTTCTGACAGACGGGAGTCAAGATCCGTAACCGTTTGAAACGCGCCGTCTTTGAACGCTTTTAGTTCAACAACCCAACAGGGTCTGTTTCGAAAAAAATAATGTTTGTCTTTGAGAACTCTGAAGTAAATTAGTTCTGTCATCCAGTCAGGAGCGAGTTTAGCGTCAAACGGAGTTCCGCAGACGCTAGCAAAACGATTGTCTTTAATCTCAAAAACGGTTTTATCCTTCCCGTTTTCGAGACGAATTTTGTCGTTGATCGCCTCTAGCGCCTCCTGTAACGTAACCGGATTCCTGTCAATCCAGTTAATTCTCCATTCTTTAAATTCGTCGCCAGCCAGAATTGCAACGTTGAAATGACCTTTATCCACCGCGGATTTCCTGTAAACGTTTCCTTCAATTTCAGGTTCGCCAAAAGGAACTTTAAGGAACAGCTGACCTTCGCTGAATTTCAAAAGCGGCTTGTAATTCAGCAGCGCCGATTTGCATTTTTCGTCTATTGGCATTGCAAATTTGACGGAAACCGGTTCGCCCGTTGGAGGAATGGAAATAACAACTTTGTCTATACCGACAGGCGCGGCTTTTCCAATTTCGGTTTGACCGATACAAACAGGAATGTAGTTTGTATAGCGATAGTCAAATTTTAATTGCGACTTCGTATGATTGACAAATTTGACCGTAAAAATAAGCTGTTGGTTGGATGCGGTTTTCTGACCGTTTGATTCAAACGCCGCCGTTAACGCATGGCTGACTTTTTCTTTTTGCAATTCCGACCATTGAGCGGGATTGGTTTGGGGATCGATTTGATTGTAATTCATCCCGCCTTCTTCATATACTGAAGCTGTAACGTCCGTTCCATAGAGTCCAAATTCTGTCATTGGATTAGATAGCCAGCTTTCATCGGCTTCATAGAGGAACACGGATTCCGTTGTTGTATTTTCGCCCTGAGAGGCAGACCAGCCGATGAGTACGGATTTAACTGACCACGTCAGCGGCGGTTCAAGAATAATGTCGTCCAGCCCGTAAACGCAAAGCGCTGGAGTTATGATAACCAACAGGAAAACGACGACAGCGTGAATTGTTTGGGCTTTCATGACAGATTAAGGGTAGACGAACAGTCGGAAACAGGTTATAACAGGAAACAAAGCAATACGCTATTGTTTTTGGTTATTATACGACAGATGTAATACTAATGCAAGAGAGCAGATGAGAATAATTCAGAAAAAATAACAAGAATT
>JAZMZV010000172.1:0-23167 GCA_045586185.1 Thermoguttaceae bacterium
GTCATATTTCGTTGAGAATCTTGCAATACCTTCTTTGCTCAGGCACGGCTTGTCGTCAATGCCGAAATAAGCTGTTTCGGTTACATTTCCCCGTTCGTCATATTTCCACGAAATTTTGGCGTAACCATCCTTGTGTAGGCACGGCTTGTCGTCAATGCCAAAATAAGCAACTTCGATTGTATTTCCCCGTTCGTCATATTTCCTTGAGACTCTTGCAATACCTTCGTTGCTCAGGCACGGCTTGTCGTCAATGCCGAAACAAGCAACTTCGATTGCATTTCCCCGTTCGTCATATTTCGTTGAGAATCTTGCAATACCTTCGTTGCTCAGGCAAGGCTTGTTGTCAATGCCGAAATAAGCTGTTTCGGTTACATTTCCACGTTCATCATATTTATTCGTAAATTTTGCAAAACCTTCTTTGCTCAGGCATGGCTTGTCGTCAACTCCGAAAAATGTAATTTCAGTTATATTCCCCCGTTCGTCATATTTTGCGGTGCATTTAGCGTAGCCATAAACACTCAGACACGGCTTGTCATCAATGTCAAAATATGCTTGTTCGATTATATTCCCTTTTTCGTCATATTTCTCCGTAAATTTAGCTAAACCTTCTTTGCTCAGACACGGCTTGTCGTCTATGCCGAAAAAAGCAACTTCGGTCATATTTCCCCGTTCATCATATTTCTTTTTGTCAACAGCAATCCCATTATTGTCCAGGCATAAAGCGCCAGAAGCGTCAACATATTTTGTTTCAACACTATTTCCAAATTCATCAAACGTATCAGCGCTATGCATCCAACCAAGTTCATTAAACGTCAAATTCCCATTTGCATCGTAGTATTTTGCCTCAATCAGATTTCCTTTATCGTTATAACGATTGGTCCTACGCGCAACGCCCAGTTTGTCTGGACGCGGGTTTCCGTCCTGGTCAAGGTAGATTTTTTCAATAACGCGACCATACTCGTCAAGCGTGTACTTAAAACCCGCAATACCCTGTTCGTCAGTAGCGGGAACGTCGTAGGTTCCTTTTTGGAAACGTTCTTCTATTACACGTCCTTCCTCGTCTCGAAAAAGACGCATATTGCCAATTGCGCCGCGAATTTCTTTCTTGGATGGATCGAGACGCGAATTGGTCAACGAAGTTACATTGGTCAAGACTGTGGAAGACGCAGTATTGTCGCTTGCCATTGATTTGAATTCCACCTTCTGCATCTTATCGCCGGAATAATGGTACGATATGACGACTTTGCCGTTCCTGTCCAACGTGTCTCTTCGTACCAGTCGTCCGTTTTCGTAGAGAGGATATGCCGCGATCATAGGACGATCTTGAAATTCGGTATTGTTAATAGGAATCGGAGTCCCCGCAGAGTTTACGTGTTCCAGCCGGATGACCTTCTGATTTTGTGTATAAATGCGGTAATGTTCACGCCGGCGCACACATTGGTCAGAAGTCAACGGGAAAATACCGCGTGGAACGCCCCAATATTCTACGTAATCAGCAAAATAGCCAACATGAACCCGATAATAGCGATCCCACGTCCAGAGTCCAATACAGGTAAAGAGAACCATAAAGAACGCCGCAATGCAGGACGACAGAATAAGGTTCTGTTTCTGACGCTGTTTATCCCGCTGAATAATCATATCCGGAGCGACTTCCAACATTCTCGCGATAATTTTCAGCCGGGAGATTCTTGGTCCCTCGCCAGAGAGCGAAATCCCCTTCAGTTCATCGGAAATGGGATCAAGCAGCGCGTGAAGCTTGGCTTGACGCTCCGCGTTTTCCTCGGGCTTCATGTGAGAATAAGTAATGAACTCCCGATTCTTTCGAAGAATTGGGGGAAAGCACTCTGTCGCCGGGTCGCCGCTGTTTGGCGTTCCTTCAATGATATACGGTATGACTTTTTCATACCGACCCATGAGAATGAAATTCTCAACTTCCTGGTTGACCCACTCGGACTTCGCGCTGTCAGGGCTGCAAATGACAAGCAGATATCGGGAATCTTCCAGCTCTCGGAGAATGGACTTCCCCAACAAACCGGCTGACAAGTCTGTCATGTCCCGAAAGAGCGGCTTGACGCGTTGCGGGTATTTTTTGCCAGTGGCAGCTTCAAGTTCATTCCGAAGCACGGTTGGCAGCCAGTATCCTTCAATTTTCTTCTGAAGATTCTCCGCAACCCTTTTGTCTTTGCTGCTGTAGCTGATAAAAGCGAAGTACCGATAGGCGTGATTGTCTTGCATGTTTATTCAATTACGAAATAATGTACAGGGACAGGTCAAATGATTTGATATAAGGTTTTCGGTTGAATTGTACTGAATTTTAATCCAACCTCGGGTCAGTTCTTTTTCAGAGACTCCAACTCTTTGGGAAGAGTTGGAGCGGTTTCTGGCTGTTTCCTGATTTATTCAGTCTTTTTCACTTCGTTGCGTTTTTCAAGAACAAGCTTGTGCTGGTCTTCTGAAAGAGCGCGCGGTCCTAAAGAACAGCCTAATTTTCCAGGATGAATTTGAATCTCAATAAATTCTTTATCCCGCAAAACGACCAGTTCATGCGGGCCGTCGCCGGTTTCTTTTGAACGCTTATCGATAAAGGATTGCACATTATCAACCGGCTGACCGTCATAAAGAATGAAGAAGTCGCCATCTTTAATTCCAAACTTCTCACCGTTAGATCCAGGTAAAACCTCCATGGCAGAAACATAATAGGGTATTTCATTTCCATGTTCGTCATAGAAAGTTATCTTTGTTTCATTACCCTGTTTGTCATATTCCCACGTGATTTTAGCATAGCCATCCTTGAGCAGGCACGGTTGACCGTCGATTCCGAAAAACGCCTGTTCGAGCGCTTTTCCTCGTTTGTCAAATTTCCATGTGACTTTAGAGGCTCCTTCCGTGGAAAGACACGGCTGACCGTCAACGCCAAAATAAGCCTTTTCGATTTCATTCCCTTGTTCGTCATACTGCGACGTGGTTTTAGCAAACCCTTTTTCGCATAAGCATAGATGATCGTCGACGCCGAAAAAGGCTAATTCAATTAAATTTCCTTGTGCGTCATGTTTATATGTGATTTTAGCGGCGCCCATTTTAAACAAGCACGGCTTACCGTCAAGGTCGAAATAAGCAACTTCGCTAGGTCTTCCATTATTGTCATTGGAATACCTGGCTTTAACGACAGCGTTCTTTTTTAAGCATCGCTTTTCGTTTTTGTCTAAATACACCTCAAGACTAAAACCTTTCAGCTTTTCCTTTATCTCCGCTTCAACAGCCTCATCCTCTTTGGGCTGGAATGGCTGACCGTTAAGGTCGAGATACGTTATTTCAAGTATATTCCCATCTTCGTCAAATTTATGCAAAGCTTTTGCATAACCATCCTTATGGAGGCAAGGCTTGTTGTCAGGGCCGATATAACCGTATTCGATTACATGCCCACGATCGTCATATTTGAACGTGGTTATAGCATAACCGTCTTTGGGCACGCACAGTTTACCGTCAGCGCCGTAATGTGCAAATTCTGTAACATTTCCGCTTTCGTCGTATTTCATCGTGATTTTAGCATAGCCGTTATTGTACAGACACGGTTTGCCGTCAATGCCGAAATAGGCGATTTCAGTTTCTTGCCCGCGAATGTTGTATTTCTTTGTAATCCTGGAGTATGAGTTCTGGAACAGACACGGCTTGCCGTCAGCGCCGAAATAGGCCTTTTCTGTTTCGTTCCCGCGATCGTCATATTTTGAGACGCTCTTGGCATAGCCGTTTTCACACAAGCTCGGCGCGGTGTCAATGCTGAAAAAAGCTTCTTCGATCAGTTTAAACTCTTTGTATTTTCGTATGGTTTTAGAGCAGGCGTCATTTGGTTTGCACAAAAAGCCGTCAGCATTATAAAAGGTCGTCTGGATTGATAATCCGTGTCCGTCAGATTCTGTGGAGGCTATCTCATCTCCGTCCAAGGACAGAAGGAGTTGATTATTGGCGTTATACGCTTTAAAGTAAACCATATTCCCTAGTTCATCATATCGCGTTGTAATTTTGGCAATGCCGTTCTCGATTTCGCGCAGCTTGTTGTCAATGCCGAAAAATGCGGTTTCTTTAATATTCCCCCATTCATCATACTCAAACGTGATTTTGGCGTAAAGATCCCTGTACAGACAGGGATTGCCGTTGGTGTCGAAATAAGCCGATTCCGCAATGTTTCCGCGGTCGTAATCATAATATTTAGATTTGGCTGTAGCATATCCCTCAAGACACAGGCACGGTTTGCCATCAATACCGAAATTGGTATATTCAATGACATTTCCCCGTTTGTCATATGTTAACGTAATTTTAGCGCCGCCATGCAGATCCAAACATGGTTTACCGTCAACGCCAAAATTGTTTTGCTCAATAAGATTTCCTTTTTCATCATATATTGAAGTGATTTTAGCAAAGCCTACTGGACAGAGACATGGTTTGCCATCAGCGCCGAAAAAGGATTCTTCAATCAAGTTGTCATGAGCGTCATAAACCCGTACATTTTTAGAATACCCCAAACTGCTTTGACACGGTTTGCCGTCAATGCCGAAATTTGCAAATTCGGTAACATTTCCTCGTTCATCATATTTTGCTGAAAGTTTAGCAAAGCCAAGCTTGTGCAAACATGGTTTGCCGTCGACGCCGAAGCAAATATCTTCGGTTTGATTTCCCTGATCATTGTAGTTGTAAACAAACTTTGCAATTAGTTCGTTTGTTAGACAAGGAGCGCCGGAAGCGTCAAAAAATTCTTCCGTTATGAGATTCCCATTCTTGTACGTTAGTTTGCTGCTGGCCCAACCCTGTTCATTTGACCTTGGATTGCCGTTTTTATCCCAATATTTAATTTCAATCAGATTTCCGGCGTCGTCATAGCGATTTGTTCGACGGACTATGCCATAATTGTCTGGATGCGGCTCTTCGTCCAAGCCAAGATAGGTCTTTTCGATAATGCGGCCGAATTCATCCCGTTTGTATTGGAAACCGGCAATTCCCTGTTCGTCGATTGCGGGAATGTCGTAGATTCCTTTCCGGAATAATTCTTTTGTTAAAAGACCGTCAGAATTCCATTCCAGACGCTTGTTTCCAATTACATTATTTTTATTTGCCAATGTAGGTTCAAGGGGGTTAAAAATTTTCTCTCTGGTAACATTGGACACCCCCTTAAAGAATGATTCGTTATTTTCAGTAAAATATCTGAATTCCATCTTCTCCAGATTGTTGCCTGAATAAAGGTGCGAGGCAATGATTTTTCCATTCTTGTCCAGAATGTCTTTTTGATTCAGCTGACCGCGTTTGTAGTAATAAGTTGCAATCATCGGAGATTCCTGCAATTCAGTATCCTCTTCAAGGTATGGAACCCCTGCGGAATTGACATGCTCGAGCCGTATGACTTTCTGGTTCTGAGTGTAAATCCGGTAATGTTCTCGTCGATGTTCCCATTGCTTTTTAGTCAGCGGGAAAATGCCCTTTGGAACGCCCATGTGTTCTACATAGCTTGCGAAATAACCTGTATGGACCCGAAAATAGCGGTCCCAAGTCCAGAGTCCCAGACAGGTAAACAGAGCCGCGAAGAACAGCGCCGTAACAGACGACCAAAAGATTCTCTTCTTTTGCCGCTCTTTATCTCGTTGAATGAGCGTATCTGGACTGACTTCCAGCATCCTCGCGATCACTTTCAGCCGGGAGATTCTTGCTCCCTCGCCAGAGATTGCAACTCCCTTCAGTTCATCGTCAATGCCATCGAGTATGGCGTGAAGTTTGGCGTGATGTTCAGCATTTTTCTCTTCTGACCAGTCTGAATAGGAGATGAACTCGCGGTTCTTGCGAAGAATGGGCGGAAAGCACTCTGTGTTCGGGTCGCCGCTGTTTGGCGTTCCTTCAATGATGTACGGAATGACCCTTTCATATCGCCCCATGAGAATAAAGTTCTCAACTTCACGATTCACCCACTCTGACTTGGCGCTGTTCGGAGTGCAGATCAGCAGCAGATAACGAGAATCTTCCAACTCTCTGAGAATTGATTTTTTCAGCAGCGCCGGAGGCAAGTCTGTCATATCCCAGAACAAGGGAGTAACGCGTTGGGGATATTTTGTCTCGCTGTTTGCTTCGAGTTCATTCCGAAGCACGGTCGGAAGTTTGTAGCCTTCAATTTTATGGTGGATTCTTTTAGCAGCCTTTTTGTCTTTGCTGCTGTAGCTGATGAACGCGAAATAATGATAGTCGAGATTGTCTTGCATGGTATTTTTTTATAAAAATGAACGGTTTACATTATTAGTAAACTTTATATATCTACATAGTATATTTTTTTTTGAATAAACGTCAAGTGGTTGAAATATATATAGTCAGACAAATGATAGCGGGACCTCGCTGCCCGTTTGCGTCAACTCCTCACTCCTCACTCCTCACTCCTAACTATAAAGCCCCCCTTGTTCATGGATTTACGATTGGTATAATAAATATATTATGGAAACAGGAATTATCGATTACGGCATGGGCAACCTCCGGAGCGTCCAGAAGGCGTTTGAACGAGTCGGGGCGAAGGCGGAGTTTATTTGTTCCGCTGAAGAAATCGCCAGCGCTGATCGGATTGTTCTGCCTGGCGTGGGCGCGTTTAGAGACGCGATTGCAGAACTGCGGCGGCTGGAACTGGTCGAGCCGATTCGTCAGGCGATTGCGTCCGGAAAGCCGTTTTTGGGAATCTGCCTCGGATTGCAGATGCTCTTTGACGTCAGTTACGAAAACGGCGAGTACGCCGGCTTGAGCGTCGTTCCGGGCGAGGTTGTCAAATTTGACCTGCCGGAGCAGTACACGGTTCCGCACATGGGCTGGAATCAGGTTCATTTCGCCAACGACGCTCAGGAAAAATGCCCGCTGTTAAAGGGAATCGAACCCGATACCTGCTTTTATTTCGTCCATTCGTATTACGTTAAACCGACTGACCCGTCTGTCGTCGCTCTGACGTGCGATTACGGCGGCGAGTTCTGCGCCATGATTCATCGCGACAATCTCTTTGCCTGTCAGTTTCACCCGGAAAAGAGCCAAAAGAACGGTTTGCGTCTGTTAGAAAACTTTTGTCAACTATAAGCCATGCAGCCTATTTTCGTTACCGGCGCTGCCGGATTTATCGGTTCCAATTTCGTTCACGACTGGTTTAAGGTCAAAAGGACGCCTGTCGTGGTTTTGGACTCTCTGACTTACGCCGGCAACCTCGATTCGCTTCAGGATTTAATCGACGCGAACGACGGTCGTTTTACGTTTATTCACGGCGACATTACCGATTCGTCCATTTTGAAAAAAATCTATGCGGAATACCGCCCTCGCTGCGTGGTTCATTTTGCGGCGGAAAGTCACGTTGACCGATCTATCGACGGTCCGGAAGAATTCGTCATGACAAACGTTGTGGGCACGTTCCGGATGCTGGAAGCCGCCCGAGGGTACTGGTCGTCTTTAACCGGCAGGGAAAAGAGCGCATTCCGGTTCCTCCACGTGTCGACAGACGAGGTTTACGGCTCGCTTCCGGAAGACGACCTGACGGCGAAGTTTACGGAATTGACGTCTTACGACCCTCATTCGCCCTACTCTGCCTCGAAGGCGTCAAGCGACCATTTCGTCCGCGCCTATTTCGACACCTACGGTCTGCCAACGATGGTAACGAACTGTTCTAACAACTACGGACCGTATCAGTTCCCGGAAAAGCTCCTGCCGCTGATGATTCTCAACTGCCTGGAAGGGAAGCCGCTGCCGGTTTACGGCGACGGACAGAACGTTCGAGACTGGCTTTACGTCGGCGACCACTGCAGCGCGCTGCGAACGGTTCTGGCAAAAGGGAAACCGGGAGAAACGTACAACATCGGCGGCAACAACGAACGAAAGAACATCGAGATCGTTCGAGAAATCTGCCGAACGGTTGACCGGCTTCGCCCTGACCTGCCCCACGCCCCGTGCGAATCGCTCATAACGTATGTAACAGATCGCCCCGGACACGACAGACGATACGCTATCGACTCGTCCAAAATCCAAAAAGAGCTTGGTTGGTCGCCCACCGTCGACTTCAAAACCGGAATCGAGAAAACCGTCAAGTGGTATCTGGAAAATTCAGACTGGTGCGAAAACGTAACGTCTGGGAAATACCGACGCGAAAGACTGGGAAACGCGAAGTAAGCTATTAGCTGCTAGCCACTAGCTTCTAGCTAACAGCTAGCAGCTTCATCGCGTTATTTCGCTACCTTGATCTCAATCTTGCCGCCTTTGATGTCCATCGAGATGGGCGTGAGGTCCGGCTTGAAATATTCAATCTTGGCGATCTTTGCCAGATCTTCATCAGTGTAATCGGGAGAGGCTTTGGGGTCGTCTGACGGAGCCTTTCTGACGCTGAGATAAATCTTGCACGGACCCTTGATAACGCCGTCGTTGTAATCGTAAGTTGAAACGCCGCTAAACGTTCCGTCTGAATTGAGCAAAGCGGAACCGATGCGCGGGAACGTTTTGGGATCCTTGTTGGGAACCTGAGATTGAAAGTAAACCGTCGTGTCTGGAGTCGTCCAGGGAGAGCCGTCTTCGTAAACGACTTTTCCCGACACTTTAACCGTGCCGTAAGGATTTCCGCCGCAGCCAATCAACAACGATACAACCGCCAAAACCGCAGTAAGAGAAAGTAATTGTTTCATGTGTAACACTCCTGTTTTTAGGGAATAGGGAATGGGGAGTAGGGAATAGCGTTTAATTCAGCCCCAGCACGTCGTCCATGGAATACAAGCCGGGCTTTTTTCCCTGAAGCCAGATCGCGGCGGCGTACGCGCCTTTGGCGTAACAGTCGCGATTGGACGCTTTAACCGTCAGTTCGAGAGTTTCGCCCAACATTCCAAAAATTATATTGTGTTCGCCAACGTTGTCGCCAATTCGGACAGCGTGATAACCGATTTCGGCGTGGTCGCGTTTGCCGACAGCGCCTTCTCGCCCGCAGACTGACTTCGTCTGTCCCATTTCCTGGGCGACAATCTGACCGAATTTCAGCGCGGTGCCGGAGGGCGCGTCGACCTTGAATCGATGATGCTTCTCGATAATTTCGACGTCGGCGTCCATGTCTTTTAACGCAGCCGCGGCGATTTTTGTCAGTTTCATGGCAAGGTTGACCGCCGGGGACATGCTGGGGGCGAAAACGATGGGAATCAATTCGCTCGCCTCGGCGATATGGGCTTTGGTATCGTCTGACAACCCCGTCGTCGCCATGACGAGCGGAACGCCTCTGACAACGCAATCGTTGATTGTTGTGTCCGCGCCTGCAGGCTGGGAAAAGTCGATAACCGCGTCAATTTCCTTATCATCTGTAAAATAAGACGTGAACGGAACGCCAATAGCTCCAACGCCTGCGACGACGCCGGCGTCTTCACCGAGTTTAGGGAACTGGGTGACTTCTATCGCCCCAACAAGCTCAACGCGTTCGTCCTGAGCCCCAATGGCAATAAGCCGCTGACCCATTCTGCCGCCCGCTCCAACGATTGCAATTTTCACTGTCATAATATATAAGTTCTGGTAATTGGAATGAACTGGAAGAAAAATCTACAAACGATTTTCCTCCATTTATATTCTGATTATACTTGATTTCAAATAAAAAACAAGAGGCAAGGGATTCTTCCCGGATTTTTATATGAGATTAATCTTTTTTTAAAAATTGGGTCTGTGGGGGGGTTGCAAAGAGTTCGGATTTGGGTTACAATATTGTTAAAAGTAGATAATCAATAGCTTCGTTATACAAATCAGCAGAATCGTTTTTTAGAATCTGTTTTAAAAGGAGTACAAGGCAATGAATGCTCTCACAAACTCGCTTGAATGGAATTCAATCATGAAAAAAACGCTGACCCTCGTTCTGGGCGGAGGACGCGGAACTCGTCTGTATCCATTAACCAAAATCCGTTCCAAGCCCGCTGTTCCGGTTGGAGGTCGTTATCGTCTTATCGACGTTCCCCTGTCTAACTGCATTAACAGCGGTTTGCGTCAGATCTACGTTTTGACGCAGTTCAATTCCAAATCGCTGCATCAGCACATTCGAAGCTCGTATCAGTTTGACGTCTTCCGCCGCGGCTTTGTCGAAATCATGGCGGCTGAACAGACGTTCGAAAATAACGACTGGTATCAGGGCACCGCCGACGCTGCGCGTCAATGCCTGCGATACCTCAAAGACAGCGATTGCGAGTACATTCTCATTCTGTCGGGCGATCAGCTCTACCGCATGGATTTCCGACTGATGATGAAAACGCATTTGGAACTCGAAGCCGACGCTACCATCGCCGCCATTCCCGTTTACGCCAAAGACGCATCCGGGCTGGGCGTGATGCGCGTTTCAGACGAAGGGCTGGTTGAAGGTTTTCTGGAAAAGCCGAAAACGCCTGAGGATCTCAAAATCGTTGAAACCGACCCTGATTGGATTACCAATCGCGGCATCGAAGCCAAAGGCAGAACGTGCATCGCCAGCATGGGCATTTATCTGTTCAATCGTCAGAGCTTGATCGATTGCCTGGAAAAGACGGATTATCAGGACTTCGGCAAAGAAGTCTTTCCCGCCATGATGCACTCTCGCCGAGTCGGCGTTCATCTTTTTGACGGCTACTGGGAAGACATCGGAACGATTAAATCGTTTTACGAAGCCAACCTGGCGCTGGCGCGTCCGAACCCGCCGTTTAACTTCAACGACGTCAACGCTCCGATTTATACAAAAGCCCGATTCCTGCCGCCGGCTCAGATTTACGGCGCCAACGTTGCCAACAGCCTCATCGCGGAAGGCACTCGAATCGAAGCAGGCGCGGTTATCGAAAACTGCGTTATCGGGGTTAGAACCATCATCGGCGCCCGATCGGTTATTCGCAACTCCATCATCATGGGTAATGATTATTATCCGCAGGAATCCAACATGGCTTGGTCAAACGTTCCGTTGGGAATCGGAAAAGACTGCACGATTGAAAACGCCATTATCGACAAAAACTGCTGTCTGGGCGATGGCGTAAAGATCATCAATCCTAACAAGATTAAAAATCAGAAAGAAAACGAGTACTGCGTCATTCAGGACGGCATTGTCGTCGTCCCGAAGACGTCAATCATTCCAGACGGCACGGTTATTTAGAGATTCAAAAACAAAAGACGAGCCGGAGTAATTCCCGGCTCGAGGTTGGACGGTTGTTACGTCAAACCAGGTCAGAATGGGCTTTCCGATTGAAAAATTTGTTACCGGTTCCGGGATCGATATTTACGTCATTCGCTGTCGATTGTATCGATCCATGATCGGTCGCGTTCATGTAATCCCGTCTTTGGCTGCCGTTGTCGATACCGGCAGCGAAGACGATTCTTCACGCCAGGATATTCTCGACGGCTTCGACGCGATGGCGTCACAATACGGCGTACATTTTCGCCCGTCGGACGTTCGCCGCGTTTTTCTGACTCATTCTCATCTGGATCACATTGGCGGGCTGCCGTTGTTTGACAACCCCTCTGTAGAACGCTGCATACATCGGAACGACTATCAGATGATAGCTCACCCAAAAGACTACTTTGCTTTTGCGTTGGAGGCGTTGAAAACTCTGTTTAATCGCTGCGGCGTTCCGGAAGAAGAACGACCGGATTTGACAAAAGCCTTTTGGGGACTGGGTCCGCGAACGGTCGATTACGACGTCAACTGCGTTTTCGACAGCGGAGACAAGATCGGGGACTTTACCGCTATCCCAACTCCCGGACACACCAGAGGTCATTCCTGCTTCCTGCTCGACGACGTTCTGTTTACCGGCGACCATATTTTATCGCATACGTTAGCTCCGGTTTGGCCGTTGCTGTTTGGAGAAACGCTCGGATACGCCAATTATTACAAGAGTCTCATTCGCGTTCGCAATCTGGCAGAGGCGGGAACGGTCAAGACGCTTCTGCCTTCGCACGAGGACGCAATTACAGATCCGATTCGTCGGCTCGACACAATAGAATCCTCTCATAACAGACGCTTTGGCAAGATTAAAAGACTTGCTCAGCCCTTGATTGACGAGGGAATCGATCCCATGCCGTACGCATTCCAGATAGGTCAAAAGGTTTATCCCGCGCCAGACATGTTCGTCGCCTTCTTCGGCTTTTTAGACGTCGGCGTTAGAATGGAATACCTGTATCTGTGAGGCTTATCCGGCACCCAAAAACGGACGGAACGTCCAAGAGTATTTTTTAACACGAAATATACGAAAAGAACGAAACAAACGAAAAGTATTATTTTTAAGATCTAAAACCTTTCGTGATTTTCGATTATTTCGTGTTTTTCGTGTTTAAAAATCCAATGAAGCGCAAAAGATGCTTTATTCCACCGTCCATTCAAACAGACCGGCGGAGAACTTCTCTTTAGACTGGATTTCCAGCCGAATCGCTTTAGCGCGAACGGGGTCGAATGTAACATAGACCATCTTTTCGGAATCGGTCGGGTAGCCGGAAACGTTTGTCGGTTCCACCCATTGACCGTCTTCGGTCTGAACGAGAATCTTCCAACTGGCGGGAACGGCGCAGTCACGACCGCGTTTGGAGTCGTCAAACCAGCAGACGCCGATTTTGTGTATCTGCTCCGTCTTGGCGAAGTCGTACTGAATCCATTCTTTTGTGTTCAAGTGCGACCAGAAGTCGAAGTTGCGGTACGATTCCGGGGTTTCGTTTTGGACGTCGCCGGGATACGCGCCGTCTGCGACGGATTCCAAAACCATCAGATTGTTGGCGCCGCGATTAAACGAGACGGAAATTTTGGACGTGTTGGCAATCGTCGGCGCGGCGGGACGTTCCGTTTGGCTGGCGGACGTAGGCGCCCAAATCTGCATCTGACCATCTCCCCGGTTGTTCCAGACGCAGTACGGAACCGCCGTCAGTTCGATTTCCTTGCAGTCGTTTACAGCGTCGTTTTTGAACTGCGGCAAATAACCCTTTATTTTGAGAGTAATCACGCCGCCGAGGAATTCCGGATTGTATTCGCCGACTGTAACAGGATTTTCAGGATTGACAAAGACGTCGAAAACGCGCCCGTCGTTGTCACAAGATTCAAACGCATAGACAATCGGACCGTACGTCAGCGCGGCGCGACCCGTACAGGACTTGACATTCTCATTCGCCTTGACCCAGCGGGGCTGAACGGGGAAATGAATTGAGACTTTGTCGCCCGGTTTCCAGACGCGGTCGATTTTCACAAATCCCTTTACCGGCGCAACGTCGACCGGCTGACCGTTGACGGCAATGGTCGGCTGAAGCGTTTTACCGTCGACGTACTCGTACAGGTCGCTGGCAAAGGGCGTCTTGCTCAGCCAGCCGGGAACGCGAAGGTTGAGGCAGAACTTCGCCTCGGCGTCCGTTGGGTTCACAGCCAGTTCGACGTTTCCAGACCACGGGTAATTCCCCGTCATTTCCAGAGTGACGCTTTTCCCGCCGACAGTCGCCGTTGCCTTGTTGGCGATGTACAGTCCAACATAGAGATTGCTTTCGTCTGTCGCGTAGACGTATCCGCCCAGCGAGGCGATAAAGCGCATTAAATTCTGCGGACAGCAGGCGCACCCGAACCATGCAGAACGGTTAATCCCGCCGCGGGAGGCGAGCTGATTCGGATAGAAAAACTTGTCGCCGGACAGGGAAACGCCGGAAATGAGCGAGTTGTAAAGCGTCTGCTCCATGACGTCGTAATACCTGGCGTCCTGATCGAGAAGGAACATTCTCTGATGCCAGCCGCAGCCGCCGATCTGAGCGCACGTTTCGGAATAGCCGTTGAAGTTGGACAGAACGTAGTTCTCGGCAAACGCTTCCCCGTGAGGCGTCCCGCCCAGCCCGCCGGTGATGTAAATCTTTTTACTGACGACGTTGTTCCAGATTCGGGTAATTGCGTCTGAAATCGCCTTGTCTTTTGTCATCGCCGCCACGTCAGCTGCGCCCTCGTACAGATACGTCGCACGAACGGCGTGCCCGACCGCTTCGTTCTCTTCCGTCAGCGGCGTTGCGTCCTGAGCGTATGCTCCGTACATGGCTTTCGGATTGCTCGCCAGCGATTTTCGCAAGTCCTTGCGTCCGCGCATTTCGACAAAGAATTTCGCCTGATTGAGGTACTTTACGTCGCCGGTGGCGCGATACAGTTTGACCAGCCCCATCTCAATGACCTCGTGACCGGGCACGTCAACCACCTGTCCTTCGTTCGGTCCGAAGGTCTTGCAAACCAGGTCGGCGTTCTTTCGGGCGATTTCCAGAAAGTTCGTCTGTCCGGTTGCCCAGTAATGCGCTGCAGCGGCTTCGTACATGTGCCCGGCGTTGTACAATTCGTGCGACCATTGCAGTTCATGCCAGCGTTTTCCTTCGGAAGTGGGATTCGTCTGAGAGAAATCCCGCTTTTGAGAAATGAGCGTATACAGATAGCCGTCGGGTTCCTGAGCCGCGCCGACGATGCAGATTAATCTGTCCAGATAGCGGCTCATTTCCGGGTCGGGATGAGTCGCCAGCGAGAACGACGCCGCTTCGATTCCCTTGTAAATATCGGTATCGTTGAACTGCGGCGTAACGTACTTCGTTCCCAGCGGAGCCGTGTTCGCGCCCAGCCAGAAATTGCTCACCCGCCCGGTCTTCTCGCATTGATCGAAGGCATACGAGATGGATTTCGTCCGGTTGATTTTCTGCCGCGGCGCCCAGAACGAGTCCGTTAGGACGACGTCGCGAAACGACACCGGTTCAACAGCGTAGCCGGACTCGACTTTCGGCGAGGACGGCTCTTGCGCCCATAGATTAACTGATAAAACTGTTACAGCAGCAAACAGGAAGAACGTAAACGCTCGATTCATTGACTTCTCCTTTTTGGATTTTGATTCTATATCGGTATTGACAACGGGGGACTACCCTTCAATAAAGTCAAATATAAACCAACGTCGAAAAGAAGTCAATGTACTATTGCGTAAAATTTTTTATCTTTTTACGCAGAAAAACCAGACGTTCAGCAAGAGTAAGATAATATCGGCGCAGCCGGGAGTTTGAGCGTTCCCGGCTGCAATCGCCGTTTTGTTGCAGATTGACGTTATTTCAGTTCTTTAGCGATCGATTCGATCAGGTTCTTCGCTTCGATGATTTCCTTCTTCTGGCGTTCCGGCTGATCGGGAATTTCGCGTTCGATGGTAATCGGGCCGGTGTATCCGACTTCTTTCAGGGTTTCAATAAACTTGCGAGCGTTGACCTGTCCCTGTCCGAACGGAACTTCCTGACCCCATTCTTTGCCGGGGTTCTTCGCCCACAGAGCGTCTTTGGCGTGGACGGAACGGACGTACTTGCCAATCTTTTTGAGAGCTTCAATCGGCTCGCCGGATCCGTAGAGAATCATGTTGGCGGGGTCGAAGTTAACGAACAGGTTCGGACGGTTGACGTCTTCCAGGAACGCCAGCAAGCCGTCGGCGGTTTCCTGTCCGGTTTCCAGATGCAGACGCTGTCCCTGAGAGGCGAGGTAATCGCACAGTTCCTGAGCGACTTTAACGAGGTCGTCGTGCGCCTTCGGGTCTTCCGATTTCAGCGGAATGAATCCAATGTGAATGCCGACGACGTCGCAGCCAATCGCCTTGGCGAAGTTGGCGATTTCTTTGATTTCCTCAAAGCGAGCGGCGCGCGTCTCCGGGGGAACCAGACCGATGGTCTTTTTGGTTGTCGGGATGTCCGCATAGGATTCGCCTTCAAAACCGCAGAAGACAACCAGCGGGGTCAAGCCGAGTTCCTTCAGACGGGCTTTGAACGCAGCAGCCTTTTCGGGCGTGCGCGCCTCTTTGGACGGCGTATGCATCTGGATGTACTTCAGACCAATTTCCTTGGCAAAGTCAATCTGAACGCCCAGCCCGGCGTCGACGCTGACGAACGCGGCAATCGGGAATTGCTCTTTTTCGCAGCATTTTTCATCCGCGAAGCACGTTCCGCTCAAAACCAGAGCGGCTAACGATAACAAACAAGTCAATGTACGCATGTTAAGCTCCTTTTGTTGGAATGGATAATTTGATGTAAACGCGACGAGCGGAGAAAACGAATCCCGCTCAAACGCTTTCTTATAACCGTTATTCTGTAACCTATTATAATTACAGAACCTAAAAAATTCAAGGGGGATTTATGAAAAAGTTTTCCGTAGAGGGAATCTCAAAATTGGGGGGCATGAAATCATATAGTAAGGAAAGAGAACGCAGAGACCGCAGACTACTCGCAGAATACGCAGACGGACTGGGAATGTGGCGACGACGCTAACTACGTTAGCTACGCCACGATTCCCGTCCGATTTTTTTAATTTTTAAAATCGCAAGCGGACATCGTGTCATAGCCTGAGAATCAGGCGTAGATGACACATGTCTGCTTGCTTCTGCGCTCTCTGCGAGGAGTCTGCGCACTCTGCGTTCAAATTCGCTATCGCAATCGCGATGTATTACACTCCAATTTTTCTATCCTGCTTATTTTTTCTAATCGTCATATCTGTGATTTGGACTCGTTTTTTCAGGCTAATATCCCTGCAAGGGCTGGACAAAAAAGATAATAACTATATAATAATAAAATCGTCTTTACACGCAGAGACGACCGCTTTAACAAATGGAATCGTTAAGGCATTGAACCACACTTTATTCAGCGGGCTGGACGCTCGCGCTATATCCCTATGTCAAACCGTCTCAGACTTGTACTTGCTCTTCATAACCATCAACCTATTGGCAACTTCGACGGCTCGATAGAGCAGGCGTATCAGGACAGCTACTTGCCGTTTCTGGATCTGTTTAAGAAATACGATTCTTTGAAAATCGCGCTCCATACCAGCGGGTCGCTCATGGATTGGCTGGAAGAACATCATCCGGAATACGTCGACTCGCTGGCGGAACTGGCGTCAAGCGGTCGAATCGAGATTCTCGGCGGTCCGTACTACGAGCCGATTCTGGCGATGCTTCCCAGCCGGGACCGCATCGGGCAGATTCGCCGTTACACGCGCCATCTGGAATCCCGGCTCAACACCCGGGTTCGCGGCATGTGGACGCCCGAACGCGTCTGGGAACAGTCCTATATCAGAGATTTAACCGAGGCGGGAATTGAGTACACGATTGTCGACGATTTCCATTTCAAAAAGGCGGGGTTGTTGGAATCCCAGCTTTACGGTCGGTACTTGTCCGAGGACGACGGAAATCTGATGACCATCTTCCCCGGCTCGGAACCGCTGCGTTACTTCATCCCGTTCCACAAGCCGCAGGACACAATCGAATACTGCCGCCGCATTTTCCAGAGCAATCCCAACGGCATCGTCGTTTTCGGCGACGACGGGGAGAAGTTCGGCACATGGCCCGACACGAAAAAACACGTCTACGACGAAGGCTGGCTGGACAGCTTCTTCCAGACGATTCTCGCCAACGCCGACTGGCTCGACTTAACGACGCTGTCCGCCTGCGTTGACGAAGTTCGCCCCGTCGGGAAGATTTATCTGCCGGACTGCTCGTACCGGGAAATGACGGAATGGGTTCTGCCGCCGGAACGTCAGTGGGACTTGGAGGAAGTCAAAACCGCGGCGAAAGCTCTCACGCAAGAGCAGCAAGACAAGCTCAACGAGTTCATCAAGGGCGGGTTCTGGCGAAACTATAAAATCAAGTACCCGGAAACGAACGAGATGTATTCCCGCATGATGCAGGTCAGCGCTCATCTGGATCACATTCGTTATCGTTACAGCGATTTGATTCAGAAGTCGCCCCGGGCGCAAGATCTGTTCTCTCAGGCGGAAAAGGAACTCTACCGAGGTCAGTGCAACTGCAGTTACTGGCACGGCGCGTTTGGCGGCTGCTATCTGCCCCATCTGCGTAACGCTGTCTACGGCGCGCTTATCAAGGCGGAGAACCTGCTCAACGAGCTGGAAACGTCCATGCCGTCCGTAGAAGCGATTTGCGCAGACTACAATCTCGATGGTCAGTCGGAAGTCTGCCTGACCAACGACAAACTCGCGCTGTTTATCGAACCGGACAACGGCGGGCGCGTTTACGAACTCGATATTCGGGAAATCTGTCACAACCTGCTGGCGACGCTGACCCGGCGTCCGGAAGCGTATCACAAAAAGGTTGCCGCCGGCGTTCATTCCAACGAGGACGACTGCGCCAGCATCCACGATCGCGTTGTCTTCAAACAGGAAGGGCTGGAAAAGCGGCTGCAGTACGACGTCTACCAGCGCAAGAGTTTTATTGACCTCTTTTTCGCGCCGGAAACGGACTTGCAGAAGTTCGTCGACATGCGCGACGTCCTTCAGGGCGACTTCTATAACGGGTCGTGGGATACGGTCATTCGCCGCAATCCCGGGCGGATTCAGGTCAAAATGACGCGTCAGGGAATCGCCTGCGGCCACACGATTAAAATCACAAAAGGGATTTCGCTCAACGAGGGTTCCTCAACCGTCGAAGCGGCGTACATGCTGGAAAATCTTCCGAAAGACGCCCCGCTCCACTTTGGCGTTGAATTCAACTTCGCCGGCATGCCCGCCGGTTGTGACGACCGCTATTTCTTCGACAAGAAGGGAAAGAAGATCAACGATTTGGGAACGGTTCAGGAACTCGACGGCAGAACGTTCCTTGGTCTGAAAGACGAATGGCTGGGCTTGAGCGTTGGAATTCAGATCAATCAGCCGACCTCCTTCTGGACGATGCCCATTCAGACGGTCAGCAACTCCGAAGGCGGCTTTGAAGCGGTGCATCAATCCGTCTGCGTCGTCCCGAACTGGCGCGTCGTCCCCGACCGATTCGGCAAATGGGTCATGACGATGAAGATGGACGTCAAGTGCGAGAAATAGAATAATAACGCCTCGCTGTTGCGAGGGTTAATTAATCTTTAATTCTCAGCTTGGGGCGTTCGATTGTAACAGTCGTGCCGGGGGCGACGGACTGCGTCAGCCAGACGCTGGAACCGATAACGCAGCCTCTGCCAATGATCGTCTGACCGCCAAGAATCGTTGCGTTGGCGTAGATGACGACGTTGTCTTCGATAGTTGGATGTCGTTTGACGCCCCGGACGAGGTTGCCTTCTTCGTCCGTCGGGAAGCTCAGCGCGCCGAGCGTAACGCCCTGATACAGCTTGACCCAGTTCCCGATGTTGCACGTCTGTCCGATAACGACGCCGGTGCCGTGGTCGATAAAGAACGACTCGCCAATCGTCGCGCCGGGGTGAATGTCGATTCCCGTTTTGCTGTGCGCCCATTCCGACATCATACGCGGAATCAGCGGGACGCCCAAAACGTAAAGCTCGTGAGCGATTCGATAAACGGTAATCGCCTCAATGCCGGGATAGCAGAACACCGCCTCGTCGTACGACTTGCACGCCGGGTCGCCCTTGTACGCCGCCTGAACGTCCAGCATAAGCTTGCGCCGAATCTCCGGAAGACGCCGCAAAAATTCTATCGATTTCTCCAGCCCGATTCGTTCAAAGTCCTGACGTTGCTGCGCAGTGCAGGAAATCGAAAGCCCTCTGTCGTGACACAACGCCCGGGAAATCTGGTTGGTCAGGCGTTCGTTGATACTGTCGATAAGCTGACCGATAAGATACTCGACGTTGCCAAAATGCAGCTTTTCTTTTCGTCGGTATCCCGGAAAGAGAACGTCTTTCAAATCTTCCAGCGTTTCAACGATAACGCGGTAATTAGGCAGAGCGCAGTACCCAAGATGATGAATTGAGTCCTCTTGACGATACGTGTCAATCATCGCGTTGGTCAACTTTGCCAAAGTTTCTTTGGGGTCGTATTCAAATAAAGAAAGATCCATATGTTTTAGAACAAAGGGGGAGGGAAGGGAATAATTGTTACAACGGGGAATTCAAATTGTTAAACAGCGGGGCTACTTGAACGACGCGCTTTGCAGCTGCCAGCCGGCGTACGGGACGTCGATGAGCTTCGTTCTGGCAACGATTATAACCAATGGACGCGTTTTCCGACCGTCCATCTCGTCCCACGAAATCTCGTACTTCAGCGATACAATCTCCGAAAACGGCGTTTCGTCGAATTCCGCCTGTAAATATTTGTATGACGGATGAAGATCGTGGTCGGTGAGAATCTTCATGTGGTCTGCTTGCATGTAGGAGTTGAAATTCTCGCGGTTTTTGCTCCCGGCAGAATACTGAGCTTCCAGCCCGCGACCGGGCAAATGCCGATTGAGCGGGTGAGAGAACAGTTCGTACGCCTCGAGAGGTTTGTCGGAGAAGAGTTTGTCGAACCAGATATCGGCAAACGACATCGCTTCCTGCCGGAGATAATATCGATACACCGCCCAGTCTGTAAAGGCGGTTATGCCGCAGAAAATCGCAATTGCCATCGCCCAGCGCAGAGCGCGGCGCCCAAGCAGTTCGTCCGGCTGACGGATAAACGCAATCGTTGCCCAAACGCCAACGCAGACCGCCAGAATCGGAATCACCCACATCAGGGGATGGAAAAACGCCAGCGGACTAAGCCCCGCCAAAACGCAGGCGACCACCGCCGACGGACATACTTTTTTGTAGTCCGCGACCTCGTCCGTACCTCCGGACGTTTCCCAACGTCGGTTGAAATACGATGGCGTCTGTTCCGGCTGCGACATTATCGATCTCCTCTATGGCGGGAATGAACAGTAAACGTTTAATCCTTCAGTTTAACGACGGCTTCAACTTCGACCATGGAATCGAGCGGAAGAGCGTTCGTTCCCAAAGCGGAACGCGCCGCCTGCCCTGCTCCGTCGCCGAAAATCGCCATGAACAGTTCGCTGGCGCCGTTAAGGACGTTTGCCTGCGAATGGAACGAGTCTGTACATTGAACGAATCCGACGATCTTGACGATGCTTTCGACCTTGTCGAGAGATCCCAGCGCGTTGTTAAGCGTAGAGAGAATGTTCAACGCCGCCCATTTCGCCGCGTTGTATCCGGCTTTGATGTCGTCTTCCAAAGCGCCTTCTCCCAGCCGGCCGGTAATGAGCTTGCCGTCTTCTACCGGAAGATGCCCAGCCAAATAAGCCCAGCCGTCCGCGATGACAATTGTCTGATACGCGCCTTTGGGAGCCGCCGGAGCGGGGAAAGAAATCTTGTTAGCGGTTAAATATTCGTTTAATTTGTCCTGAGCGCTCATTTGCGTTCCTCCATGGAATCAATGTATTGTTTAAGTCGTTCCAGTTCGTCTGTAACGTTGCGAAGCTTGAGCAGGTTGTCAATTCGCTTGAGCAGTTCCAGCTGATTGACCGGTTTGCTGAGGAAATCGTCACAGCCCGCCTTGACGGCGCGTTCGATGTCGCCCAGCTCGCCCAAAGCCGTTACCATCAAAATCATGATGCCAGCCGTTTCAGGATTGGACTTGAGCTTTTGGCAGACTTCAAACCCGTTGAGCTTGGGCATCATGACGTCCAGCAGAATCAGGTCTGGGTGGAATTCCGCCGTCTTTGCCAGCGCGTCTTGACCGTCAACGGCGATTTCTGTATCGCAGTCGACCTTTAACAGGTACGCTTCGAGCAGTTCAACGTTGGTCGGGTTGTCGTCTACAAGGAGTATGCGTGGTTTCATTCTGACAGTGTTGTCTGAGGGGAAAGGGAATAGGGAGTAGGGAATAGGATTTAGGCAGTAGGCAATAGGCAGTAGGCAGTAGTGAGGAGAGATTAGACATAAGTCCGTAGTTTGACGCTACGCGTTGACTAACTTCTCGCAACTCGCTACTCGCAACTCGCAACTAACATTAGCCCGGCGGCCAGTCCATTGCGCGACCGCCCAGAAGGTGGAAATGCAAATGCTCTACCGTCTGACCGCCGTCCGCGCCGCAGTTGTTGACGACGCGATAGCCGTTGGTCAGCCCCAGCTGAGCCGCCAGTTTCGGAATGACGGCAAAAATGTGCGACACCAAAAAGGCGTTGTCTGTGGTGATGTCGTTGGTAGACGGAACGCACATTTTGGGAATAATCAAAACGTGAACCGGCGCCTGCGGATTCACATCGCGAAACGCCAGACACATTTCGTCTTCGTAGACGATGTCTGACGGGATCTCTCGCGTAATAATCTTTTCGAAAATGTTCATTTGTAGTTAAGTGGTAAGTGATTAGTGGTAAGTGGTCAGTAGTAAGTCAGAACCGCGCCAAACGAATCTGACTAACCTCTCCACTGTCTTGCAACTTGTAACTCACTTCTTTATTATATACCATCGACGCAATAATACCAGACCGGCATAGCCGTTTTTCCCGATTTTTTTGGGAAAAAGACGTCAGAAACCGATTTATCGTCCTGTATTGAGGGGCTGGCTAAAATGGTAAATAAAAAAGCCCTCTTGCGGACAGGGGCAAGAAGGCGATGAATGGAAACGGGGGGAATTGAACCCCCGTCCCGCGACGAGTCCGCGGGCGCTTCTACGTATGTAGTCGTTAATTTGAGTCTTGTTCCTCGGACGACCAACGACAGCCTTCTTTTGGAACCAGGCGGGAGCAAAATTTAGTAATCCGCGTGCCTGCCAGCGACGGAAAACGATCCGAAATTACAGCTTGCAGTCGGACGCCTTCGGCGAGCCTCCTCAGCAAGGGCAGCCTTTACTAGGCAGCCAAAGCCATGTTATTGTTGGCAATTATGTGTTAGTCTGATTTTTACGAGGCCTTCAGACCAACCTCGATACGCGACGCACGTTTCATCTGCCCGGTCGAATCCAATTCGTTCCCAATTCAGATGTGTGTTGTATCGTTAAATACGTATGAGTATTGTATCCTGTTCGTGAAATTTGTCAAGAAGGGAAAATAATGCGTAATTCGGAATGCGGAATGCGTAATTGGCGCGTTCAAATCTTGGTTGAACGAAAAAAGAATAGTGAACGCAGAGATCGCAGACTACTCGCAAAGTTCGCAGACGGGCTGGGAATGTGGCGACGACGCTAACTACGTTAGCTACGCCACGATTCCCGCCCGATTTAATTAATATATATTTAATTACAAAATATTAAAATCGCAAGCGAACATCGTGTCATAGCCCGAGAATCGGGCGTAGATGACACATGTTCGATTGCTTCTGCGTTGTCTGCGAGGAGTCTGCGCACTCTGCGTTCAAAATAAAAAAGGCATTTTAACCAGACATCTTTTTTCGCAGCCATAAAATAATTGCCCCGTCTTGACTTTGACTTTCCACTCTGGTATTCTAAAGATATAAACGTTGATTTTTTATCCCACCCATTAGAATA
>JAZMZV010000173.1:0-5970 GCA_045586185.1 Thermoguttaceae bacterium
ATCTCCGGATCCGCGTTTTTATTGAGCGCCCAGGTTACGTTATAAACAAGGTCTACGATTTCCGTCTGATAGATCGGCGCTAATATCTCAAGCGTCCGGCCCTGGACCGCCTCGGCGAGTCCCCTCGTCGTGATATTCCCCTCGTTTTCCGCCAGGATCGCCGCTAAACTTTCCGTTATAGCTGCCACGAGCGGCAATATAACCGGGAGCACGTCCTTATTAAATTGGGCCTGATACTCGAGGGCCCAACCCCCGTTATTGTTTAACTTGACGTCTTTACCGCCAATATTAATAATCTTTTCCATGTTTTGAGCCTCCTAAAAAAATAAGGCGGACCGGATCGGCCCGCCCCGTGAATTATGATTCTGATTCGAGGACCGGCGGCTGCGGATTTGAAAACAAATCTTCATAACCCGCGTCGCCTGGCTTATAGCTTGCCATTGATACCCCGGAAACCGTATCGCCGTTAATTGTAACCGGGCAGGTTTCCGTCGTCGGTTCGATATTTTCCTCGACCGTTGCGAATTCTCTCGTAATACCGCCGAGCTGAGCGTTAAACATAATAACGCGACGGCTCTCGGCGTCGCCCTCGACCTGGAACGCAATATAAACGGCCGGCTTCTTCGTGTTCTTTACGACCGCGAGCCCGCCGTCCGTCAGTTCCTTATAGCCGAGGAACTGCTTTTTAAATGCGTCGTCAAACATCGCGACCTCGAGATCGCCCTCGAATGATCCGCCGGTGTAGCTCGACCAATAGGCGATATTGTCCGCGAAAAACTGTTGCAATTCGCTCTGTTCCTCAGGCGAGAACGAAACGGCCCCCTTCTGATGGTACGGGGCCCCGAGTGTAACGACGTCCTGATCGCTGACTTCATAAGTTCCAACGTGGAGCTCAGAAATTCCAAATTCGACCTTGTTAGCCATTGAATAAACTCCCTTCTAAACGTTATAGTAAATCACGAAAACGCCCTCGCTCTCGATGAAAACGTCCTCGCTCTTTGTGTAGTGATAATTATTCGAAAGTAAAAGGGCCTCGATTTCGGCCTCTTTGCTCTCGTCTTTTTCCGTGAAATAATACTCGATTTGATAGCGGTTATAACCCCAATAGTAATTATTGTCCGCGTTAAAATTGTCCTGTCCGGATCCAATATAAACGATATACGGCGGCTCGAACGGAACCTCCCAGGCGTCGCCCTTAAAATGAGAGTAAGCACACGGTAAACCGCTCGTTTCTAATATTTCGAATAGTGTTTTAGCCATTAATCTAACTCCCTCTCGATCTCGGCCGGTAATTCGCTTTGAGCCCATTCCTCGACCGGGGCGATATGTTTAACGCCGTTGTAACGTCCGTATTCGCCTTTAGCGTTCCGGACGACGTGGCCGTTTTCGAGCAAATGCGTTAACTGATAGTCCGTTTTATTGTGGACCGTGACGACCGGGATCCCGTTCCGACCCTTTTCGCGTTTCACGGCCCAACCTTTAGCATAATCCCCCGTTTTTTTCGGCGATGTATTCCGGAGCTTTTGAACGGCCTCTTTTGCTATTTTGTCCTGGGCGTTTGAGGCCGCCCGCCGGACTTCCGTCGAATATGAATCGAGGATTTCCGCCATTTGAATTGCAACGCTCCCGGTTTTACTCATACCGACGCCCCCGATTCGGATTCGCCGCCCGGGGTCGTATCTCCGGCCCGTTCCTCGCATACAAGCGACAAGGCGTCGCGCTGAGCGCTCCAATCGACCCGTATAACGTTATAAAGAACGCCCTCATATTCGAGGACCTTCTCGCCCTGATAATCCTCTCTATTCGCCAAAATAAGCGTTATAGAGGGTTTTAGCCCGAGCTGAGCCGCGTTATAAAACTCCGACGAATAAACCCCGCGAGGTTGAACGTAAACCTCCCGGGCCTCAGTCGTTTTTATAGCGTTGCCGTACTTGTCGAACGTCGTCGCATTTGTCCGGATTAACTTAGCGGTCCCGTCATACATTGTTAACGCTCCAATCGGTATAATTTGTCGCGTTCGAAAGTTGAGCTTTCTGCTCATCGTAGGACTTTTTAAGCCGGTCGTAATCCTCCGGCAGTCCGAAACTCATTTTACAGAACGTAATAATAGCCCTCGTAACGATAGCGTCGACCTCGGCCGGGACGATAACCCCCGCGATCCCGAGGTCGGTTTTAGCTGCGTTAATTAGGTCGGTTAGCTCCGTATCGAACGCGTTCGTTTTAATTCTTAATGCGGTTTTAACTTTATCGAGCATTGTAATACCTCACAAAATGGGACGGCCCGGAAAGAGTAAAGCATGGATCCCGAGCCGCCCCGAATAGAATCGTCTGTTTATGATTCCTCGCCGGTAATTACGGCGAACATTCCAGGACCGACTACCTCGATCGCTGCGAGCATCTTGCCGACGATCTTAATGAGATCCGCCTCGGCGAGGCTATACTCGTCAAAGATAAATCTTACGGCCTCGCCCTCCGGCAGGTTAGCACGAACGCCCGCCAGGTCGCCGACGATAGCGCCGTCGGTGATCGTGTCGTTCTGAATTACTGTCAGGCCGAAGAACGGATCGAGCGCGTAATTCGCGCTGAGAGCTGCCGTTCTGACTGCTGCGATAGTCGAGCCGGACGCGATAAATACACGGTCACGGGCCACGCCCTTAAGCAGCCCAATAGCCTGGAGAATTGTCCCCGGGTCAACCTCGCCCGCAACCTGCGGAACGCCAACGGCGGACGCCGTAGAGGTTGTCGGAGCTGCCAGGATCTTAGCGACTGCGGTATCCGCTGCGAGCTGAATAATTTTATATTCAATTTCGTCATACAGATACTGAAGCAGGGCCTGAGGGCCACAAGCGAGAGCGGTATCGGATACGGAGATCCATTTCTTCAGATAGTCCGCTTTCAGGTCCACGATTCCGAGAACGAGAGTCTCCTCGTCCGGTGCGTCGTCTCCCTCGGTGTGAATTACTGCACCCGTAGCGGACGCTTCGAATCCGACCTTGTCGTTACCCGGGACGAATGTCTTAGATACTCTGCTGAAAATCTCGTCGTTTTCCCAGGCTGCCATGATTGTATTCTCTACGAATTCCGGAACCGGAACGACGCCGTCCTCGACGTTTTCGGTCAAGAGTGCTCTACATTCTGCGTCTTTGCCGGTTCTAACGTATTTCGCGTATGCTGCGATATACTCCTGGCTATTTCTGATTTCTTTGTTAGTCATGGTTTTATTATCCTCTCTTTTTTCGATTTCTTTACCGGCCCCGGCAGCTACGGCCGCGGCGGCGTTCTTTCTTTCCTCGACTTCGATGTTAAGCGCGGTTTTTCTTTCCTCGATCGCGTCGAGTTCCGCGTTAAGTGTCTCGAGCGTTTCCGCGTCGGCCTCCGCCGTTTCGACGGCGATCGCCTGAGCTCTTTCCTCGAGTGCCTCAAAATCGAGCATCATAATTTCTTCGCGTGTCATTGGTTATTTACCTCCTAACGCCTTAGCTCTAACTTCTGCCCGACGTCTCTCAAGCTCCATTTTTTCGGCTTCGAGTCTCTCCGCTCGAATATCCTCGATCGCTCCGTCGATTCGGCTCCGGGTCGATACTGAAATACTCGTCCCGTTATTGGCCGGAATGGAAACGGCCGAAACGTCGTAAAGTTTGGCAATACCGGTAATTGTACGCAAAAAACGGACCCTTCCGTCCTCTGATTCGGTACGGAGTTCTTCGTCCTTTTCGACCGTAAAGCCGAAACTCATTTTATCGGTATAGCCTCCGGCGATCTCGTCGAATAATTGGCGTCCCAATTCTGTACCGCCGAGATCCGCCTCAATAAATAAACCCTTTTCGTCGGGTGCGACGGTCAGGGTATTATTACTAATTCGCGCAAATACGCGGCCCTGGTGGTCGTACTGCATGATAACGTCCGCCATATCCGCGTCGTTAAACGCATAGTCCGCGACTTGTTCCTCGTAAATAAGGTCGTCGTCCTCGTAAAGGATATACGGCTCGTTGAACGTGCTCGCATATCCGGCGACGACTTTCCGCTCGTCCTGGTCCTCGTCGGCCCTCTCCAGGACCTCGAGAATCATATTTCTATATTCTCTCGTTTCATTCTTCGGCACTGTCTGTTACCTCCTCGTCCTCTGTTAACTCGTCGGTCGCCTTGTATTCCCCTCGGATCGGGGCGACCTGTCCCGCGCCGTCCGGCAGCGGACCGTAATTAAATAACTCTCGAATTTCGTCTATCAATATTGCTCCCCGGTCGCCGAGCTCTTTAGCCATTTGTACTTTTTGCGCGGTGCTCATGTATTGGAGCCGGTTAGCGTTTGCGATAATATACGAGCCCTGAGCCCGTTCACGTTCTGAAAAGAGCATTTTCGTTAACGCCTCGGAGAATTGGATCGCGAACGGCTCGATTGCCCCGTCGAAAAACGCCTCGAGATCCTCGGCCCTCGCGGCGTTCTGTAATACGGTTTCCGAAACCCCGAAATAATTAAACACGTTCTCGCGGATCTGCTCCATTTGGGCCGCGTCGACCGCGTAGGGCTTTACGTCGACCTGCTTAATGTCTTTGTATGTATTCGGGAATAACAGGAACCCGCCCGATTTTGATTCGGTCGAGAGATTGGCCTCCCGGAAACGCTCGCGCTCTTTTGCGAGATCCGTCGCGCTCGAGAAATTGTTTAGCGTCGCCATGAACCGGAACGTCGCGGCGTTTTTAACCCCTTCCTCGATTCCCTGGTTCTGTATATGGATTAGCTGCATTGTTTCCCGGAGCGGAATATTTGAGTCCCCGAAAAAGTCGCTCGCGTATTGGTGTTTAGTCAATATCGCGCATTTTTTCGCCTCGACCGCTGCGACCTGTCCGCTCGTGAATTGATACCTGAGCCAAACCTCGCCGTCGTATTCAACAAGGCTGCACTGTTGCGGAAGGGCCGGATAAACCCCCGTTATAATCATGCGCTCATCAAATACCGGGACTATAAACGCCGTATTGTTAACGTCGAGGATTGTCGAAACCCGATATAAAAATTGGCTCCATGTTTGCCACTGATTCGGGCCTTGTGTCAATTTCGATTGTAGCGACGGGTTAGCCGTTCCGATCGTCTCGACCTTTAGCTTCGAAATATGTCGCGCCCGGGCGTCGATAGCGGCCCGGACGATTTCGGACTCGTAGATCGCGCCGTTCCAATTCGTGAAAACGGGCGTGTATGCGCTTAGCGTCTTAAAAAAGGCCCGAGCCTCGTTTAACGCTTTGTCCGATTTTTTCGCCTCCGCAGGCCTGAAAATTTTATCGAATAAGCTCATAATCTAATTATTTCCCCTCGTTTCGTAATTGCTCCCCAATTTCGCCGTACCACTTTTGGCGGACGGTCATCGCGTCCAGGAGAGCCGCCATTCCGTCTATGTGCGCGGTCGGCTTAATCTTTACTAACTTGCTTTTGCCTTTATCGGTGCTGACTTTTAGCGCCGAATTGAATAAATGTATTTTCAAAAGGTCATTGTCGCCGATATGAATCTTTCGGTCCTTTAGCAACCCCTCGACCTCAGTAATTACCGGGTGTAAATTGTAGCCCTGAAAAACGTCGTCCATGTGGAAACCGTACGCGTCCATTTGTTGAACCAAATAAACCGCGCTATATTTGTCGTAGCCGACTTTTAACGGATAGATTTCGTATTTCTCGACTAATTCCTTAAACCAATTAAAAACGTCGTTATAATCGACGATATTCGCCCCGGACGGGTGTAATAATCCCCGTTGGACGTATAGATTATAAGGAACCCCGTCGGCCGCCTGGGCTTCGTCTATTCTTTCCGACGGCAGCCAAAACCGCGCCAGGACGTAAAGCTCGCCGTCCTTTTCGATAACAACACAAGCCGCCGTTAAGTCGGTCGTCCTGGACAAGTCAACGCCGGCGACGCAATAGCAACCCCGGAACTGCTCCGGATCCAACGGGTCGCCGGTCGTGTCCTCGATAACGTCCGCCTC
>JAZMZV010000174.1:0-4680 GCA_045586185.1 Thermoguttaceae bacterium
CCCAACGACCGGGCGGAGTGCCCAGTAAACCACGTCAGCATGGCGGTGTTGCCGGTAACACAAACGCGCTTGATTCGTTCCGGGCGAATCGACAGCCGTCCGCAGTACTGGTCGATGAGACTTTGAACCTGCCCGACAACCGCGGCGGTCAGTTCTTCCCGCCCCGCCTTGCGCGTCATTTCGTAATGGATTCGGGAGATGACGTCCGCGCCGAAAGACTGCTGAGCGTTGAGTTCCGACAGCGTCGCCATAACGGCGCCAGACTCAATTTCAATCAGACGCGTTTCGACGGTCGTCGTGCCGATATCGACGGCAACGCCCAAACAGCCGGAAGAACACGCCTTCGTCTGCAGGGCAAAATCCGATTGCGACTGACAGGAAACCTCGACAACCGAATCGGACTGAAGTTTCGTCTGGCACGCCAGAACGCACGTCCCGTTGAGCTTCACCCGGCATTTGCCGCACGTTCCCTGACCGCCGCAAGGCATATCCAGAGCAATCCCCGCCAAACGCAACGCGTCCGAAACCAGCGTTCCCGCAGGAACGTTGACCGTTTTGTGCGTCGGCAGGATTGTGAGGCGGAGTTTCATGGAGTTGCGTGATTATAAAACGGACGCGACAGCGTTCATCTAAAACCGCGTAGCGGTTTAATATTAATAGCCGTGGGTTTTAACCCACGGAGCGAGTTGCGAGAGAATGCTGTGGACTAAAAAGCAGGCTTTTTGCCCACTCAAAAGGTGTTTTAACAACGAAATTACTCCGTTAAATCAAACAGTAACTTACTTGTTTTACTTTTAAGTTTTCGAGTTACATATTTTGACTTCTGCATACCCTCAAGGGCTTTAACTAATATTTCTCTAGATAAAGATTCTTCTAGTTTGATAGTTCGTTGCTGTAATTCGTTATCTAATACAGCTACAGGTACTTCTCTACACTCGCTATACGCTAAGTAGGAACGATTCTTAATATAGGGATGATCGCCTACATTAAGAATACAAGAATCTTCCTCTGTTCTACATGTTCCCTTATAAGAGGACATATAGACCAAGACGACGCTTTCACCCTTTTCAGAAATATACGGATCAGATAAGACTATATGCAAATGTCTATTTGCCGCCTTAATAACGTTTCCTTCAAATGTGACCCCGGCTTTCCACATTTAACCAAAAAGCAAGTCAAGCTCTCTTGCAATATCAATATGCTCCTGATATACTGGAATAACGTCCTCGCAACCGTTCTCTCTCAAAATATCAATCGGTGTAAACGGGACAGATGATGTATTTTTTTCTTCCGGTCTATTTATCCATTCTGGAAGAGTATGTGTAAAGTCTCTGACCTGCCACACATCCCAGGAGCCGTATTTATTAAAGACGTCATCAAGATAATCAGTATCAGCTTCCGACAGTTCTTCAATCCCAGGATCTATAATAAGTTCTACACACTTATTACCTGTAGGTTGAATAAAATGATTCCACTCGGGGCAATTAACTGGATCTCTACCCATAATTATGTCATAAGTATGACTAGGTACAGGACCATGTTTCATTGCACAATAATTATCACAGGTTATAACTAAACCGTGATTAAGCAACATTTCACGATCAGCTAGATACAGCAATTTGAGAAGCTTTAAATACTTCATCGGAGCATTTGCCTTTTTTAGCAAATACGCACTAGCTTGAAGCGTCTTTGGAAAATCAAAATGTGCTAACATGGCTTACCTCCAGTATAAGATATATTAATCATTATTATATTAATGTCAATAGGAATCATAAAAATTTTGGGGAAATTATTCTAAATTATGCCATCGAGAACGGGTCGTATCCTTGAAATCACGAAGAACTCTCTATTTCTTGATAATTATCTGCTTGACCCAATTCCTCAAGTATCTGTTGCATTTGTTCTATCGTAAGAGTAGGATCATTCTCTACAATTAAAGAATCTTCTCTAGGAGATAACTCCCAGTTTTTGATCACGTCTAAAAATTACAATAATTTATATTATAAATATAAATTATTGTAAATAAATATTATTTCGAGCGCTTAGAATAATTATTGACTGCTCTAATAGACCATTTTCTAGCTTCAGCCTCATTCTTAGAAACACCTATTCCTTTATAATAATAATTCGCCAGCTGTAATTGTGCTTCTATGTCATCGTTTTCCGCCGCTTTACGAAGCCATTTAATTGCTTCAGGAACATTTTTAATCCTTATAAAAGGATTGTCATTATTATAAACTTCATATAACGAATATTGAGCTTCAGGTATATTTTGTTCCGCAGCCTTTTTTAACAAGTCTAAAGCTTCGCTCTTATCTACTTTACTATGATCCCGAAAATAAAAATGGGCAAGATTAAATTGAGCTTCTGCGTGATTTTGTTCAGCAGATTTCTGTAACCAATATATACCTAACTGTTTATCTTGTACAGTACCCTTTCCATAATAATAGCTCCTTCCTAAAATGTACTGAGCATCTGGGTCTCCTTGTTCCGCTGCATTACGAATAGCAGAAATAGTAGAATCTGACGTTCCCTCAGCAAATACTACCGAGGAAATAAGTAAAATAGCTATAATTTGGACCGGTCTAGTATACATATTCTTCTCCTAGCGATATAATAGACTATTACTAGAAACTTGTCAAGAGCAATCGGCGGATAACAACGAAACTATTTAATTATATATTTATTTATTACTCTGATTGTTAGAAGTTCACATTAGAATTCAATCCTACAAAATTTTTCGAATATTTCGCTTATTTCGTGTTTTTCGTGTTAAAAATTAAATGGTTTACGAATGATTATTGATATTTTCCGGGAGGTTACGCACCCCGGCTCGCCTATTTTTGTAACGAGTATTTCTTGTACCACGCCACCGCGCCGTCGTGATCCAAAAACTCGCCGTCCAGCTGAGCGTTCCACGCCGCTTTGAGGATTTTTCCCATTTCCGGTCCCGGTTTAATTCCCATGGCTATCAGGTCCCGCCCCTGCAAGAGCGGATCCGGCTGACGGAGTTCTACGTTGAGGGCTTTGGCGCGGTTGACCCAAATGTCAATATCGTTAACCAGTTTGGAACAGTCGCTGACAGCTCGCCCCAAAATGTCCGCCTTGACCAGTCGGCTCCACATGATAATATTGGACGGCATGACGTATTCCGACAGCCGGCGAACGTTAGCGTCTGACGGGTTACTCGGCGGAGTCGCTCTGAGCGCGTACATGTGCGCTTTGCAAATCGGAACGACGTTATCGACCAGCCACAGCGGCGGTTTCATCTTCATTAAAAAATCTTTAATCGCCGGTTCGCCCGCCTCGGCGTGTCCGTGAGCGATCCCGTGGGGACAGTCCCGCTGAGAATGAACAATCGGCTTGCCGAAATCGTGACATAACGCCGCAAACAGGAGAATAGCCCGATCGTCGTGGCTGAGGTTGTCCTGCTGGGCGATTTTAGCGGCTTGAGCGCAAACGAGCCTGGTATGCTCGAACGCGTCGCCTTCAGGATGAAAAGTCGGGTGCTGTTTGACGCCTCGCAGGGCGTTGAGTTCCGGAAAACAGGTAATCCAGTCCGTTTGAACCAACAGATCAAGCCCCATTTCCGGGCGCTTGCCTTTGGTCGCCCATTTGAGCCATTCTCCGTAAACGCGTTCCGCAGACAGCGTTTTGAATTCCGGCAGGACGCGTTTGCACAGCTCGACGGTATGCGCTTCCATCGTAAACCCGAACCGGGCGGCGAACTGCATGGCGCGCAGAACCCGCAGCGGGTCTTCGCAAAATGCGTCTGACGGGGCGCGAAGAATACCGCGTTTCAAGTCGCCGGCGCCGTCGTACGGGTCAACCAGAGTCCCGTCCGCCCGCATGCCGATAGCGTTGATGGTCAGGTCGCGCCGCGATGCCGCCTCGGCAAACGTCATGGAAGAATCGGGCTGAACTTCAAACCCCTTGTGCCCGTCGCCGATTTTAGAGTCCCGCCGGGGCAGAGCGAGGTCGATTTCATTCCCGACTTTTAAAACGCTAAAGGACTGTCCCACCTGATTTATGGGGAACCGTCCTTCGAGCGCCTTTGCCATTTGAGCGTACGACAGACCATAGACTTCCATATCGACGTCTTTCGACTCGATTCCCAGGAGCATATCCCGAACGCAGCCTCCGACCATGACAACGTCAGTCGCGCCGGCGGCAAGGAGAATTCGAGTCAATTCTTTGCGGTCTATCATTATTCTTTTCCCAATATGCCATATTGATTGTACTCGTATCGGACTTCATTGACAATAGAGCCGTCTCCAACGGCGGCGTTATCCAAACTCGTTCGCCTAATCTATTATACTGATATTCTACTCGGTCTGCAATGCCGTCAGCGGGATTTTCAACAGAATCTGGATAAATTTCTGCTGTTAAAAGGTCGTTGCGATAAATAATCGGCGAAATGGACGTCCGATCCGTTCCGTGTAAATATCGCGTAACCTGATTGCCTGTAATTGGATTAACAACGGTCATGGTTTCTACATGGCCGGAGAAATAGTACGAGTATCATTCATTCTACAAAAAAACCATGAAAACGCGCTTCCAATATTTTTATAGTCTTTTTTATCCTATGTTTTGGAGTATCTGGATTGATTAAAATTCCAATTGTAAATGGTATCTCTTCCGATGATTCCACGTTTGGAAGTCGAAAAAGAATTGAAAGAT
>JAZMZV010000175.1:0-18544 GCA_045586185.1 Thermoguttaceae bacterium
TTTGAGTATTACATACAATCGTCTTGGCGATTTGGAGAAAGACTCCGGAAACGTCAACACTGCGAGGTTGTGGTATGAGAAAACTCTGGAAATCAGTAAGCGGCTGGCTGAGATGATGCCGGAGGACGTTAACTCCATGCGGGTTTTGAGTATTACGTACAATAACCTTGGCGATTTGGAGAAAACTGCTGGAAACGATGCTGCCGCGCGGGAGTGGTACAAGAAAGGGATGGACATTTTCCAACATATTGACAAAATGATGTAGAAGGACGTTAAGTTGAAAAAAAGTCATCAGCTCGGGAGTTATTCGCCAAAGTTCAATAACAGACCTTGACATGTCGCTCTGTTTAACAAACTTTTTAGAAGAAGTTAAACGAAAGCAGACGTCGGCAGACGTACTCCCGCGCGTTCTGGCTATCCCAGCGTTGACGCGCATTACGTCCTTAACATCCAATTTAACCCATATTTCTCATTATAGAAACAAATCATGTCATACGCATTCGATTATTTCATCAGTTACGCTCACAAAGACAACGAAAACCCGAACGTTCCTGGATTTGTTGAAAAGTTCAAAGAAAAACTTCTCAACTCGGAGGAACATCAGCGTTTGTTTGGCAAAAAATTGGATATCTTTTTCGACAAGTCGACAATCCAAAATATGGTTCAATGGGACAGTACAATCCGAGAGGGGCTTACCCGCTCGCGGTTTCTCATCGTGCTTTTGTCTCCAGAATACTTCCAGAGCGAGTTCTGCGCCAAAGAGTTCGACTGGTGGATGCAGCACGAAATGCACCGCTGTACGCTTGGGGAAGGAACGGCTCCAATACTGATCTATGATGTTGCCAATTTGCAAGATGCCAATACAGAAACCATCCCGGACATTCCAGAAAAGTTGCAGCGCAGTTATCCAAACTGGCTTAAACAGATTCGGAAAATCCAGTCGGACCTCAAATTTGACATGCACAATTTTCTCATCTCGAAAATCGACGATGTGTTGAACGCTTTGCGCGACGGGGTCAAAGACAAAGTCCGTCATCAGGACATTGTAGACAAGTTGCCTTACGACACCTATCCGGGGTACAACGAGAAATTTGTCGGCCGTCGGGAAAAACTTTTGTCTTTGCGCAGGTATATGACCCAAAAGTCCGGCAGAGTAGTTTCCGCTCTTACAGGTCTGGGCGGGTTCGGAAAAACCGAACTGGCGCTCACATACGGGCACGCCTTTGGTTGGGATTACCAGCTGGGAAGATTCTTTAAACCGTGCGATAATTGCAAGTCAGTTTTTGACGCTTTCCTTTCCTGCGGCATTTTGGAAAAGTATGGCTGGGAACCCAAGGGAACAGACGAAGAGCGGACGCTATTCATTTTTAATCATCTGAAAGCGGAACGAGACAAAATCATTCGTCAGAATACAGAAGCAGAAAATCTCAAGACGGAAGGGGCGCATCTTCTTCTCATTCTCGATAACGTAAACAATCCGTATTTGATATCCCAACTGCTCAAAATGAATCTTCCGGACTTTATCCATGTAATTATTACAACGCGTGAGAATACGAGCGCGTTCGCGGACATTTACACGGGGTCCGTCTATCATCTGACCGAGGACGAGTCCGTCGAACTTCTCAACAACTTGCGTTCGTTTGACAATCAGGCTGAAGCGGAGGCCGCGCGAAAAATCGCTCAATTGTTAGCGGGGTTTACGCTGATCGTGGAACTTACCGGGGCGTTTCTTGCCAAAAACAAAAAAAACAGATTTGTAACCTACCAAAGACAATTTGAACAGTTAGTTACAAAGCATGCTGACATATTCCAAAAGATGGCGGATAAAACCGGTAACCTGATGCGTCATGCTGCTGAAACCGTAACGGCAGTATTGGAATCGACGCTTTCGTCGCTCTCAGGTAACGCTCGTAAAGCCCTGGATTTTGCGTCTTTGATGGTTCCCGACGCGGTAGCGGCAGGCTGGCTCCCGGAACTGTGCGATCTGAATGAAGACGAAGGAGAGGACATCCTCAACGAACTGACTGGTTACAACCTACTGACGCAATTGGAAAACGAGCCGAATATCGCGCGCATTCATCGGTTAGTTGCGGATGCTGTTAAGCAGGAAATCCCGGAACAAACTCGAAAGGAAATCATCGCTAAAATCCGGGGAAAGTGCGAAGCTTTACTAGCAAAGGATAAGACCTTTTGGTACATCTCTGAGAATTCCTGGAATATAACGCCTGTTTCTGAATTCGGTTTGTCGCTTGCAGAACATTGGACTATAGAGACTTCCGAGAAAAAAATCGATTGGAACCTTACGTGGCTGCTTAATGTCTCTGGCGCTATCCTTGTTTCCCTCGGAAAAACAAATGAAGCACGGACAGTTCTCCAGCGATGTTTAGAAATATGTGAAAAACGCGTTAAAACGTTTCCAGAGAACGTTGCCGTTCAGCAAGATTTGAGTATTATGTATGCCAATCAAGGCGATTTGGAGAACATCGCTGGAAATACAGTAGCCGCTCGTGAATGGTTCGAGAAAACTCTGAAAATTGTCAGTAAGCTGGCGGACAAACTGCCGGACGATGATAACATTCAGCGTAATTTAAGCGCTGCATACGATCGACTTGGAGATTTGGAAAGCTCCGTTGGAAATGTAACAGCAGCGCGTGAATGGTACGAAAAGGTTTTGAATATTACTCAGCAATTGGTTTACAAAAAGCCAAAGAACGTTCTCGCTCGGAAAAGTGTGAGTATTCCATACACTAAACTTGGCGATTTGGAGAAAGCCGTTGGAAACGTCACAGCCGCGCTGGAATGGTACAAAAAAGCGCTGGATAATAACTATCGTCTTTCAGAAGAGATGCCAGAGGACGTTGACCTGCAATGGAATTTAAGTATTTCATACGTTAAACTTGGCGATATGGAGAATGCCGCCGGAAACGCTGCCGCCACTCGGGATTGGTACGAGAAGGCTCTTGTAATCCGCAATCGACTTTCCGAAATGATTCCGGACAATGTAGACTTTCAACGTGATTTGAGTTCTATATATATGAAACTTGGCGATTTAGAACAATCAGTCGGAAACATCCCCGACTCGCGAACGTGGTACATAAAGGCTTTGAAAATCCGTCAGCGTATTGCTGAAATGATTCCTGAGGATGTTGACGTCCAACTGGCTTTGAGCTCTTCATACGCTCAGCTTGGCGATTTTGAAAAAGTTGCTGGCAACATCAATTCCGCTCGGGAATACTACGAGAAAGCAATGGAAATCCACAAGCAGGTTGTTATACTAATACCGGAGAATGTTGGAGCCCAGCTGGATTTGAGCGCATCATACAGCAGTCTTGGGGATTTGGAGAATGTCATTGAAAACGTTGACAATGCGCGGAAATGGTATAATAAAGCCCTGGAAATTTATATGCGGCTTTTCAAAAATGCGCCAGAGAACGTAAACGTTCAGCAAGGGTTGAGTCTTTCGTACACCAGACTTGGCGATATAGAGATAAGCTCGGGAAATATTGATTCCGCTCGGGAATGGGATAAAAAGGCTCTGGTTGTTTTCAAACGACTTGTCGAACAGATGCCTGAGAACGTTGACGTTACATTGGATTTATGTGATTGCTATGCCAATCTGAGTAATTTGGAAATTAAAGTCAATGAATATGAAACCGCGAAAGAATGGTGTAATAACGCTCTAAATATTTTGGAACCAATGCTCAATAATTTAACTAATAATGTTAGAGCGCTCCAGGTTCTGGGCAAGACGTATCGCTACCTCGGTAATTCAGAAATATCAAACAAGAATTATTTAAATGCGCGGAAATGGTACGAGAAAGCTTTGACATTGTTCAAGCAACTTGCTGATCTGATGCCAGAGGATATCGCCGCTCAATTATATTTGAAAGAGATATACGAACAGCTGGGTATTTTAGAGGAAGAAGCTAAAAACTTTGACGCTGCCCGGGAGTGGTACGAAAAGAATCTGGAAATAGCTCAGCTAATTGTCCCCAAAACGCCGGAGATCGCTAATATGAAGCCGGATTTGTGCGCTGCTTATAATCATCTAGGCGATTTGGATTTGTGGACTCTATGTTTATCCGATGCTCAGGAGCGGTATGAGAATGCATGGGAAATTGCTCAACAGTTGGTAAATACAGCGCCGGACAACGCCGATTTCCAACAATGTTTGAACAATTCGTATCAGAACATTCGTTCTTTGAACGTTTTTTGCGAACGTTATGGAGACCATGAGAAATCCGAAGGAAATATCGAAGCCGCGAAAACATGGTATGAGTATGCGCTGGAATTTATTCAGGATTTGGCAGAAAAGTTTCCGGAAAACACACAAGTGCAAGAAGATTTGGTCAGGGTTCAAGAGAAACTCGCTCAGATTCAGAAATAACCAATATGTAAATTTGCTTTAATTCACAACTGCAATTCAATAGATTTAATACAAAAAAGCGGTTAGCAGGCAAACGCAAAAAAACTCTGTCTGCTAACCGCAGATTTCTTTAGTAACAGTTCCGTTACCCCTTAAGCTTCTCTTCATTAAACGCGGCGACTTCGTCTTTCTTGACGCGGGACTGTTCCAGCGAGTCGTTTTTACAAACCTGAAACTTTTGTCCCGGCGTCTGACAGGTTCCGTAGAACGCCAGGTGAAGAACGTAAGTCAAGATCGTACGAATGTGAACATATATACACTCTTGTTTTCTTTTTGCGATTTCGTAAAATAAGAATAAAAATTTCTTTTTTCTCAACGGGAAACAATCATGCAGTACAATTACGACTACTTTATCAGTTACGCTCACAAAGACAACGTATCCAAAGACGGCGCCCCCGGCTTCGTTGACAAGTTTGTAGAGATGCTTCTCAACTCAGAAGATCATAAGGAAATCTTCGGCGAAGACTTTTCCGTGTTTTTCGACAAGACGGAAATCCATAATATGTCCGACTGGGACAATCGCATCCGATCCTGTCTCGCCAACTCGCGATTTCTCATCGTGCTTTTGTCGCCGAATTATTTCAATAGCGAATACTGCGCCCGAGAGTTCGACTGGTGGATGAAGAACGAAATGCACCGCTGTACGCTTGGGGAAGGAACTGCGCCGATGCTCATTGTTGACGTTGCCAGTTTACAAGATCCGAAAGCAGAAACCATTCCGGACATTCCGGCAGCGCTGCAAGCTCGTTTCCCGAACTGGCTCAAGCAGATTCGGAAAATTCAGTCTGACTGTAAATTCGACATGCACGATTTTCTCATCTCGAAAATCGACGACGTTTTGAAAACGCTGCGCGACGAGGTCAAAGATAAAGTCCGTCATCAAGAGATTGTAGATTCTTTACCGTACGACACCTATCCGGGCTACAACGAGAATTTTGTCGGACGACGGGAAAATCTGTTGTCGTTGCGCCATTACATCAGTACAAAGTCTGGCAAAGTCATTACCGCTCTTACCGGTTTGGGCGGGTTCGGGAAAACCGAGCTGGCTCTCACTTACGGGCACGCCTTTGGATGGGATTATCAGCTGGGGCGGTTCTTTAAGTCTTGCGAAAATTGCCACTCCATTTACGACGCGTTTTTGACATGCGGCATTTTGGAAAAGTATGGTTGGAAGCCAAAAGGCACAGACGAAGAGCAGCTTCTGTTCGTATTTAATCATCTAAAAGAGGAACGGGATAAAATCATTTGTCAGAATGCAGAGAGCGGCAATCTCAGAACCGAAGGAGCGCACATGCTCCTCATTCTCGATAATGTAAACAGTCAGGAACTGATTTCCCAGTTGCTCAAACTCAATCTTCCAGATTTTATCCATGTGATGATTACAACGCGTGAGAATATGAACTCATTTCCGGGCGTTCATATTGAGTCAGTTGAACGCCTGAGCGAGGACGAGTCCGTTGAACTTCTGAACAACCTTCGTTTGTTTGACAATCCTGATGAAGCGCAAGCAGCGCGAAAAATCGCACAACTGCTTGCGGGATTCACGCTGGCTGTGGAACTAACCGGGGCGTATTTGGCAAGAAGTATCAGAAACCCGCATATAACGTATAAGTCTCAGTACGAACGGCTTTTCAACAACCATGCTGAAACGTTCCAGAAGATGACGGACAGAATCGGCGACTTGAAGCGTCACACAGCAGAGACTGTTTCGGCGGTATTGGAATCGACGCTTTCAGCGCTCTCTAACAACGCTCTTCAAATCTTGGAATTTGCGTCTTTGATGTCTCCTGACGCAGTAGCTGTGGGCTGGCTTCCAGATATGCTAAGTCTTAACGAAGATGAATGGTATGAGGTCTTTGATGAACTGACGGGGTACAGCCTCCTCACGCCTTTGGAAAACGAACCCAATATTGCGCGTATTCATCGTCTTGTTGCTGATTCAGTAATGCAGGAAATGACAGGGATTCAATTATTCGTTGGAAGGAACGCTATCTGGGCAAGATGCAATGCGTTGCTTGAAAAAGATGAAACGTTCTGGTTTAATTCTGAAAATTCCTGGAACATCGTCCCTGTTTCAGAATTCTGTATGATGTATGCGGAACATTGGACTGTAGAGTCTGACGAAAATGATATTGATTGGGACATTGCCTGGACTCTTAACGCTTCCGGGGATGTTCTTGCAAACCTTGGAAAAATGAATGAAACAAGGAAGGTTTATAAGCGCTGTTTCGAGATTTGTGAAGAACGTTTCAAAAAATTCCCAAGGAATCATGGCGTTTTGCAAAATTTGGGCGTCTGTTACGATAGTTTGGGTGATTTAGAGAGATCCATTGGAAACGCCGCCTCTGCCCGGGAGTGGTACGAGAAGGCTCAAAAAATAGATAAGTTGCTTGTCGATGAAGCGCCGGATGACGTTTTGAAACAGCTGAATTTGAGCGCTTCATACGCACATCAGGGTCATTTGGAGAAGGAGGCCGGAAATATTGCCGCCGCTAGAGAGTGGTACAAAAAATCTCTGATAATAGATCAGACTCTAGTTGACATGAGACCGGATGACTCCGTGCCCGCTAAAAAATTGAGCTCTACCTACATGGATCTTGCGGATTTAGAGATAAATCCCGATGTTGTTCGAGACTTATATAAAAAAGGCATGGAAGTCTGTCAACAATGGCTCATGAAGAAGCCAGAAGATGTCGGCTTTCTATTGAATTTGAGCGCTGGATATGGAAAATTTGGCAATTTAGAGAGAGACTGCGGTAACGTTGCCGCCGCGAAGGAATGTTATGAAAAGTCTCAGGAAATACTTCAGAAACTTGCTGAATTAACGCCGGAAGATGTTGGCGTTCAGCGTAATTTGAGCGTTATATACGACTTCCTTGGCGCTTTGGAACAAGAAGCAGAAAATTTTGCCGTGGCGCGTGATTGGTTCGAAAAGGGGCTGAAAATCAGTAAGAGACTGGCTGAACTGCTACCTGATAATGTTAAAAATCAGCGAGATTTGGCTATTTCGTTCGAACGGCTTGGCGATTTGGAGAATGATGTCGGAAATGCAATCTTCGCGCGGAATTGGTTTGAGAAGGCGCTGGCAATCTATGAAAAGTTGGCAGAGGCTATGCCAGAGAACGTCATTGCTCAGTTAGCCCCTACAGCAATATACGAACGTTTTGGCGATTTTGAGAGCGACGCAGGAAATGCAGACGCTGCCCGGGCGTGGTTCGAGAAGGCTTTAGAAATTGACACGCGACTGGCTGAAATTGCGCCTGAGAATGCGGACATTCAAGACTCTTTGAAATTTGTTAAAGGAAGACTTGAACAAATTCAGAAATCCTGATATTTCACATTCCATTTACAATCGAACCCCTTTGTTTTCAGGAACGCTTGAATTATCTGCAATGAACAATTATTAATAGGTGCAAGCGATAATCTTTATATTGTCGCTTGCGGCGGGGAATGCGGCGGCTTGACGCCACCTTGTCCAATGCCCCGCTGAAAAACTGCGACGAAGCCGAAAAACTTTCTGGATCGCGGACGTCAGTCCGCCTATGAAGTTTTAAGCCGCAAAGAACGTATAGTTTTAAAACTTCGCGAACATTCTCCGCGTCTCCGCATCTCCGCGTGAGACATTTTCCGGGGGCCCTACGCACTCCGGCTCGCCTAAGCGTAACTGCGCTCCCGATGGTCGCTCCGTTACCGCCTTCCATTTCTTTGCGTACTTTGCGTTCTTTGCGGCTAAAATTTCTTCGGCGGCTGATACAGCCGCGATCCAGCGGGGCGGAGTGGTTCTTCTGCGAAAGGGATTTTTCTTGTACAAGCAATGCGGCAGGGGACCGCCGCGCGCCGGCTCATCCATGTGCGGCAGGACAAATGTTTTGTTCGCCTGACGGCGAATGCGTAATTCCGCTCCCGATGGTCGCTTCATTACCGCCTTCCATTTTTGCCCACGGGTTAACACCCGTGGCTCGCCTAATTACCCTTTAATCTTTTCTTCGATGAACGCGGCGACTTCGTCTTTCTTAACGCGGGACTGTTCCAGCGTGTCACGGTCGCGGACGGTTACGGTGCCGTCGACGAGGGTTTGGCTGTCAATCGTAACGCAGAACGGCGTGCCGATTTCGTCCTGACGGCGATAGCGGCGTCCAATAGCGGCTTTTTCGTCATAGAAGCAGGGGAAATGTTCTTTCAGTTCCCCGTAGAGTTCAGCGCCCAGTTCCGGCATGCCGTCTTTGCGAACCAGCGGCAGAACGGCGGCTTTGTACGGCGCCAGGCGCGGGTGAAGCCGCAAGACGGTGCGGGACGTCATGTTTCCGTTTTCGTCCGGCGCCTGATCTTCCTGGAACGCTTCGCACAGGAACGCCAGCGTTGCGCGGTCAGCCCCGGCAGACGGCTCAATAACGTGCGGGATAAAGCGTTTTTTGGTTAAATCGTCAAAGTAGGACATGTCTTTGCCAGACCCGCGATGTTTCGGTTTGCCGTTTTCGTCCAGTTCCAGCGTCAGCTGACCGTCTTTGGCAACCAGCTTGCCTTCCATGTGACTTCTCAGGTCGAAGTCGCCGCGGTGAGCGATGCCTTCCAGCTCGCCGAACTCGCCCGGCTGAAGGAACGGGTAAGAGTATTCAATGTCCGCCGTACCGGTGGAATAGTGCGCCAGTTCCGCCTGTTCGTGGTCGCGCAGACGCAAACGGTCGCCGGACAACCCCATTTTCAAATACCAGTCGTAACGGCGATTGCGCCAGAATTCGTACCACTGACGCGACTCTTCCGGCGGGCAGAAGAATTCAATTTCCATCTGCTCGAACTCGCGGGATCGGAACGTGAAGTTGCGCGGGGTGATCTCGTTGCGGAACGATTTCCCAATCTGACCAACGCCGAACGGAACGCGAACGCGGGTCGAATCAACCACGTTGCGGAAGTTGACGAAAATGCCTTGCGCCGTTTCCGGACGTAAAAACGCGGCGTTTTCTTCCGTGCCCAACGCGCCGACAATCGTTTTGAACATGAGGTTGAACTCGCGCGGTTCGGTCAGCGTACCGACGTGTTTCGCTTCCGGAGCCAAAACCTGAGAGAAGTCGTCAAGCGTCGTTAGAGACGTTAAATCCGATGTAAACTTGAGTTCCCCTTCGTCTTTGGCGCGGAGATTGAAGAACTTCATGGCGCGGCGATGGATTTCCTGTTCGGCGTCTTCCGCTTTCGGGTCAGCGGTGATAAACGCCTTCTGTCCCTTGCATTCCGCCCAGCGGCCGAGCATCTGGTCGTATCGGTAACGACCCTTCGTTTCGGTGCAGTCAACCATTTCGTCGTGGAACAGGTCGTAATGCCCGGAGCACTTCCAAACTTGCGGATGCATAATAATCGAGCAGTCCAGACCAACCATCTCAAATTTGGACGGCGCGCCGGGCATGAGAACCATCTCGTTGTGAGACTGAACCATGTCGTGCCACCACGCTTCCTTGACGTTCCGCTTGATTTCGACGCCCAGAGGGCCGTAGTCCCAAAATCCGTTCAAACCGCCGTAGATTTCGCTCGACTGGAACAGGATTCCGCGGCGTTTGCAAAGCGTTACCAGATTTTTCATTTTATCGGGATTGAAGTTCGATTCTGTTGACATGATTCGGTATGGTTAAGTAAAATGCTAAATCGCCGACGCTTAGGAACGATCTACAATGCCTCGTTCCCGCCCGGTCTGAAAGATTTTATTATTCCATAATATTTAAAAAAGTCAAGGAGTAGCGGCGAGGCGCCGCTCCCAGTCCGCGCTGCCGCGCGAAATGTATTATCATCGCTCCCGATGGTCGCTTTTACTAATTGAGATTCCTCTTTTCCCATCTATTTTTAGAATTCTCTAAAAATATCGTTCCCTCTCCTTGACAATTCCTGAATCTTTCCGTAAAATATATATTAATATTATAAAGTAAACGTTTTGACGCATAGCCGATTTAGCTCTTTACGCTTTTTTGAACGCTTTGCGTCAATAGTTAATTGTCATTCATTATATTACTGATTATTCTATGCCAGAATATATTGTACGATACGGCGCGATGCGGATTGTCGGTATTTTTACCGCTCCCGCCAAGTCAGAATACAAGCACAACGATTACGTCATTGCGCGTACGGAACGCGGGATGGAAACCGCTCAGGTTCTGTCGCTTATGCGTCCGGAATACCAAAAGACGATGGAAGAGCTTGCGAAAATCAACAAGCTCGGCACGCCGCCGCACGGGAAAATCGTCCGACCGATTAACGACGAAGATCTCAAAGAGCTTGACCGGATTCACGAGCTGGAAATTAAGGAGTTCGAACAGACGCAGGTCTTTATTCGTCAAAAGCAGCTCGACATGCACCTGGTCGACATTGAGCACATTTTCGGCGGCGAACGCATTGTCGTCTACTATTTGGCGGACGGGCGAATCGACTTCCGGGAACTGGTCAAGATTTTGGCGGCGGAATTCCAAACCCGAATCGAAATGCGTCAGATTGGGGTTCGCGACGAGGCAAAGCTCCTGGCAGACTTCGGCGACTGCGGCAAAGAGGTTTGCTGCAATTCTTTCCTGACGATCATGCCGTCCGTCTCCATGAAGATGGCGAAGATGCAAAAGGCGACGCTTGACCCGTCCAAAATTTCCGGCCGCTGCGGACGTCTGAAATGCTGTCTGTGCTACGAGTTTGAAACCTACGAAGAAATGCAGGGCAAAATGCCCTCGCTGGGCACGTTTGTCTCAACCCCGGACGGCGACGGAAAGGTCGTCGGTCACGAATTCCTGGCGGAAAAAGTTCAGGTCGAAATGAGCGACTTCCAGATCGTTTCGTACCCCATTACAGATATCAAAGTCATTCACGAAGCATTTGATCAGCGTGAATTGCGATACACAGGTCAGCAGGCTAACGACGAGCAGCTGGAACAGCTGGACGACAAGCGGGAAACGCGCGGCGGCGAACGTCGCGACAAGCGCAAAGCCCCGCAAAAAAACATCCCTCAAGCTCCGCCCCGCAAGACGCAGCCTGACGATTCAAACAATTCAAAAGATTCAAACGGATCAAACGACTCAAACGATTCTTTCGGCGCGGGAATCCTGGAGTAAGTTGCGAGTTGCGAGTGGCGAGTTGCGAGAATTACCAATTCTCACTACTGCCTACTGCCTCCGTGGGTTAAAACCCACGGCTACAAATATTGAACCGCTACGCGGTTCTTAAGGAAGCGCTTCGCGCTACTGTCCATTCCCTACTCCCTATTCCCCATTCCCTATTCCCTACTAACCCTCAACCCCCTCTACCATCATGACCTTTACTCGAATGCTGTCCTGCCTGGCAGCTGTAATTGCTCTTGGATTGTCTGCCGTCTACGCGGACGCGCCTGTTTATACAGTGGCGTCTCCCAACGGCGACGTTAAAATTACCGTTACTCAAAACGAAGCAGCCCCGACGTATGCTGTTGAATTCAAAGGGAAGTCCGTTCTCAACGAATCCAAAACCGGGCTGAAGCTTCGCGACGTCAACACGACCGACGGCTGGAAGTTCGTCGGCAAAGCCGAAACGTCGTCCAACACAACCTGGACGAACAAGTTCGGCAAGAAGTCGACTTACGTTGACAACTACAATCAGCTGACGCTGACCTACGCTCAGGGCGAGCTGCAGTTCAGCTACACGTTCCGCGCCTACGACGACGGCGCTGCGTTCCGTTACGAGTTCAGCTGCGGCGAAAGCGTCTGCAACGAATACGTTGTCGAAGAAGACCTGACGACATACGCGTTCTCCGGCGACTTCGACGCCTGGGTATCCAAACAGAAACAGTTTAACTCGTCACAGGAAGAATTCTTCAAAAAGAACAAGCTGTCAGACTTGGGCGAAGAAGACATCGTCATTTGCCCGGTTGTTATCGAAGCTCCTGACTTCTGCGCGGCGATTACCGAAGCCGACCTGTACGATTGGTCTGGCGAGAAATTCGCCTCTGCCGCCAAAGGAACGACAACGCTCAAAACCCGCTTGACGCCCCGAAAAGACAAGAACGGCTGCGTCGTTTTCAAGACGCCTAAAACGTCAACGTGGAAGGTTATTCTTTTGGGAGAAAAACCGGTTGACCTGATTAACAACTCCGGCGTTATTCTCAACGTCAGCAAACCGTGCCAGCTGGAAGATACGTCCTGGATTGAACCGGCTCCTTCCGCCTGGGACTGGTGGACCGGCAGCAACAAAGTCATGAACACGGAAACGACGATTGACAAGATCAACCTCGCCTCTGAAATGGGCTGGAAGTACATGACCGTCGACGACCCGTGGTATTACAGCTCCATGTTCAAGAGAATCAAGGGGCAAGCTCCCGACACCACCCGCAGCGCGCCCAATATCGACCTGGACAGAGTTTTCGCGCAGGCGAAAGAAAAGGGCGTCCGGATTTGCTTCTGGCTTCATTACAAAGACCTGATCGAATGCGGCGTTGAAAAGACGTTCCAGCAGTACGAAAAGTGGGGCGTTGCCGGCGTCAAGATTGACTTCATGGATTCCGAAGCCCAGGAAATTGTCAACTGGCTTAACGAAACGGCGGCGCTGGGCGCCAAGTACCACTTGATGGTCAACTATCACGGCATGTACAAGCCGACCGGTTTGGAACGCGCCTATCCCAACCAGATTACTCGCGAGGGCGTTCGCGGAAACGAATACAACAAGTTCTCCGGTGGCATTTTCACAGACCACGCCGCAACGCTGCCCTTTACCCGCTATCTGTGCGGTCCTGCCGACTTCACCCCCGGCGGAACGCTCAACGATCAGCCTGAAGTTTTCAAAAATTCGGTTATTCCAACTCACGTTGTTGGAACCCGCGCTCACGAAATGGCGTTGTGCATTGTGTACGACAGCCCGCTGATGACCCTGTGCGACGCTCCTGAAAACTACCGCGGCGTTGCGGGAACGGAAATTCTCAAAAATCTGCCCTCCGTCTGGGACTGCACCAAGGCTCTCGACGGCGCGATTGGAGAGTATCTCGTTCAGATTCGACGCAACGGAAACGCTTACTTCGCCGGCGCGATTACCAACTCGCAGCCCCGCAAGTACGAACTGAAGCTCGACTTCCTCAAGCCGGGCAAGACGTATTCCGCGCTGATTGTCAAGGACGTTCCGGAATCCGCCACAGACGCCCGACAGGTTAAAGTGGAAACGATTGACGTTACATCCGACGACGTTCTGACCATCGACATGGTTCGCAACGGCGGCTGGTGCGCTCGATTTACGGAAAAGTAAGAAAGACTCTTCCGCAAGTTGGCGTCTGTCTCGGGCGGCGTGTGGAGCCGCCCGGAAAAATCTCACGCGGAGACGCGGAGGCGCGGAGGAAGTTCGCGAAGTAATGGAAGGCGCTTAGGCGAGCCGGGGTGCGTAGAGCCGCCCGGGAAAAGCTCACGCAAAGTTCGCGAAGTCCGCAAAGTAATGAAAGGCGGTAACGGAGCGACAAGCGTTAGAGTGTGACATTTCGGGGAGTGCGGCGGCTTGACGCCGCCTTGTCCAACGTCCCGCTAAACGACTTCGATTAGTCCGGATCGCCGCAGTCCCCTGCCGCATTCATTTTAACCTCGAAAGAGTTACATTTCTATAACCGGCGGGCGGCGAGGCGCCGCTCCCAGTCCGCGCTACCGCGCGAAACGTATTATATCCGCTCCCGATGGTCGCTTGAATACTCCTGGCAGGGGTTGACTCGATTAGGGAGGCGGGGGAGGCTTCGCTGCCCGTAGACTAAAGTCGACGGTTATAGAAATGGCGTCCATTCTGGACGCGGTTCGTCTAAAACAACTTGAGAAAGGAGTGCATTAAATGAAAAAACACACATTCGAAGAAGTTGAAGAATTGCTTAAAAACAACCCCGAAGTTGAATCGAAAATCATGCACTTGCGCGATCATGGGGCTCCGCCAAAGGAATGTTCCATTCGAGCGGCGGAAGCGCTTTTAGGCGTAACATTTCCTGAAGATTATCGTCGTTTTTTGCTTAAATGGGGTTACTTAAATACGATTGAAGAGATTTATGGAATCGGAAGCAAAGATGAAAACAATCTTTTATCTTCATGGCCTATCAGTTATACGCTTGAGGGACGTCTTCCTTCAGATTTACCTGTTGGAACAAACCTTCCTTCGTATTATGTGGTTATTTATAGCTTCGAAGGAGACGCATATCATTGTATTGACACTCGCGACCCAGACGGAAAAGTAATTTCATGGAATTTCTTTGATGCTTGTTACGAATGGGACATTGCAGACAGTTTTGTTGACTATTTGTACAATCAAATTATTGAAACTAAGGAAAGCATGGAAAACGAGTCTGAAGATTAGATTTTTTAGAATCTTCCGCAAGTCGGCGTCTGGCGTCAGTCCGTTCTCGGGCGACGAGCCGGGGCGCGTAGAGCCGCCCGGAAAAATCTCACGCGGAGACGCGGAGGCTCGAAGAAATGGAAGGCGGTAATGGAGTTCGCGAAGCGAACGGAATTACGCAGTTCGCCAACGGCGAACCGAAAAGCTGGAATAATGATACCGTTAGAGTTTTCCAACCGTTGAAAGGCGGTAACGGAGCGACCAACGGGAGCGTCGTTACGCTTTGAACCGCGCACGTACATGGATGAGTCCGGTTTGCGGCAGTCCCCCGCCGCATTCATTTTAACCTCGAAGGGGTTACATTTCTATAACCGGTGGTTTCAACCTCCGGGGGAAAAGACGACAACAAAACAAAATATCGAGAAAGGTTCAGAAATGAGAATGTTCAGTCATTTTAGATTAAACGCACTTGCTAAATATTCAGTGTTATCTCTGGTTTCATTCGTTATAGGTTTTTACGTATGTCAATTTACCGATATAGTTCACTTAAAAAAATACAACCATACCGAGAAACCTTATTCTGTAGAAATCATTACGATGCCTGATTTGGAATCAAGCTCGTACAATGTTCAACCCATGGAAATTGTCTTATCAACATGTCCATCAGGTTTTACAAAAAAGATTATTCCATGTGGAAGTAAATTCCTTAGTCTTAGATGTAATAATTGCGAATTTAATAGAAACGACCTTAAAAGAATTAATTCGTGCAATATCCCTAACATCTTCTTTATATATTGTTATTTCAAGAATCCTGATATGCCTGCTGTTTCGGATTATTTTGATGAATTGTCATACAATAGACACCTTAGATCTATTGTTTTAACAAATTGTTCTTTTTCATTAGAATCTCTTGCCGCGACATTATCGACATTATCTAATCTGGAACAAATAACCTTATATAACAGCCGTTATGGTCAGAAATTGCCATCAAACTTTTTCAATAAAATTCAAAATTTAACTAATCTTAATGAGTTGCATATTATCGGATATGACTTGTCTGATTGTAACCTTAATGATATATTATTAATAAAGTCTTTGAAGACGCTTTCTATCAAAAAAAGTAATATTAAGAATCAGAAATTGATAGAATTAAATGATAAATTGAAACTTAACAATATTAAGTTTGAATACGATGATAGTAATAATTCATCAGATAGTAACAATGTAGATACGCGTGCAAAAGAAGAATAAAACGGCTCTTTTGCAAGCCGGCGTCTGGCGTTAGCTCGTTCACGGACGGCGAGCTGGGACGCGCAGCGCCGATTAAAGTCCCACATGGAAGTGAGAAAGGAATGGTGAAATGGAAACTCAAAACCGGTTTGAATTCGAGCGTCTGCCCTTTTCGGCGATCGAGGAGTACATGCTGCTCGACCATTCCCCCGCGTACCCCATGGACTCCGTGCGCCTGCTGCACTTTTCCGGTCGGCTGGATCATGAGACGGTGGAAAAAGCGCTCAACGGGGTCTGGGAGCGTCAGCCGCTTCTGCGAAGCCGCGCGGTCAGGAACGGGCGGCGCCTTGAGTGGGTACCCAGTGAGAAACTCCCGGAGATCATTTGGGAAAATGCGGACGCTGCGCCCGACGCGCTCAACGCCAGCGGCTTCCCGTCCATGCTGCCAATCGATCTTTTTCAGGAACCCGGCTGCCGCGTGTACGTCGTGGAGTCGGAGCGCGAAAACTGGACGAAGATCCTTTTCCAGTTCCACCACAGCGTTTCGGACGGGCTGGGCGAGATGCAGATTCTCGGCGATTTCGTAACCCTTTACGCGATCGCGGCAGGGCTGATCCCGCCGGAGACGCAGCTCCGTCCCCTTGATTTCTCGAAACTCCCGCTGACCCGCCGGGTTGGTTGGACGCTGTCGAGCTATTTGCGGAACTATTTTCATTCGACGCCGACAACGATGGCGCTGCTCTTTGGGCGCTGCAATCCGCTCATCCCGCACGAGCCGAAACCGCGAACGGAACCGACGGAACCGTACCCGTTTCTTCAGTCGCTGCAGCTGACGCAAGAGGAAACGCGGCAGTACGTCCAAAAGGCAAAAAAACTTGGCGTAACGGTAAACGATCTGCTTCTGCGCGACTTTTTCCGGACGATCGACCAGTGGCGGGTTCAGGAAAAGAAGGATTTTCCCAAAGATTCCACGCGCGTGATGGTTCCGATGAGCGTCCGAGACCCGCAGCATGAAGACCTCCCCTCGGTGAACATCGTCTCGTCGGTCTTTCTGGACCGGAAAAAGCGTGACATGGCTGGCGATCCACAGAAACTGCTGGAGGGAATCCACCGCGAAATGGAGTGGGTCAAACGTCACGACCAGAAGTACGTGTTTATACTCGTCCTGCAAATCGCCCGAAAACTGGGGAATATTCTTTCCTTTTCGCTAAAAAGCCGGAGCTGCCGGTCCACTGGGGTTCTTTCCAATCTGGGTCGTGTGATGGAACTGGCGCCCGTGCCGCGAAATGAAGACGGAACGATCCAGCTCGGTTCCAGCCGTCTGGAGTTCATCGACGCCGCCCCGCCGATTCGCAGCCAGACGATGATTTCCTTCTCGGCTCTGACGTACGCCAACGCCTTGCGCCTTTGCTTGAGGTACGACCAGAATTTCCTCACGCCGGCTGACGCAGAGAGTTTTTTGGCGGCGTTTTACAGAAACCTGAATGAATTTTGATTTAGTCCGCTGCTTACCGTTTTTTAGCCGCAAAGAACGCAAAGATCGCGAAGAAATGAAAGACGGTTGGCGAGCCGGGGCGCGTAGAGCCGCCCGGAAAAATCTCACGCGGAGACGCGGAGGTGCGGAGGATGTTCGCAAAGAAATGAAAGGCGGTAACGGAGCGACCAACGGGAGCGTAGTTACGCTTAGGCGAGCCACGGGTGTAAACCCGTTGGCGTGAGCGAAGCGAATGTAAAATAAAAATCTCACGCGGAGGCGCGGAGGCGCGGAGGATGTTCGCTTGCGATTTTAAAAATTATAAAAAAATCGGGCGGGAATCGTGGCGTAGACAACGTAGTTGGCGTCGTCGCCACATTCCCAGCCCGTCTGCGTATTCTGCGAGTAGTCTGCGGTCTCTGCGTTCTTATTCCTTAATTTCGTGATTTCATACCCCCTAATTTTGAACACACCCCCGAGAATTGGACCGCCCCGTCCCCTTGCAATTCTCCGCATTAATCGCTATAATCAAAGTATACATTCAATAGCTTGCAGCGCAAACGATTGTTATTACGAGGATTTTTCCCCATAGATTTTGTTAGAGATCCATCTTTTAATCTAATCGGGCGGGAATCGTGGCGTAGACAACGTAGTTGGCGTCGTCGCCACATTCCCAGCCCGTCTGCGTATTCTGCGAGTAGTCTGCGGTCTCTGCGTTCTTATTCCTTAATTTCATGATTTCATACCCCCTAATTTTGAACACACCCCCGGAAAATTGGACAGCCCCGTCCCCTTGCACTCAACCGCATTAAGCGCTATAATCAAAGTATACATTCAATAGCTTGCAGCGTAAACGATTGTTATTACGTGAATTTTTAACCGTCATATTTGATAGAGAGCCGAATAAAATGGAACAACCAGATTTTTCACTATTGGAAGCTGCTGGGTTAGGGATTCGACCTTATATTCGTGAACGGGGTTGTTTAGATCCTTTTACTCATGAAAAAGAATACCTTATTAGTAGACTTATTCCCCAGGGAGGAACCAGTCTTACGTTGTCTTACGCCGCCGGAAGATATATGGTGCATCTTTGGAGCGGCTATGAATTTATGTGTTCGGATATTAAATTT
>JAZMZV010000176.1:0-8357 GCA_045586185.1 Thermoguttaceae bacterium
GCTTTTCGTGTTTAAAATCCAATGATTTACGAATGAGGATTGAATTGTTAATTAATCAATCGGTGAAAATCCGTATAATCCGTTAAATCCGTGAACGGACTGACCTGCTCAAACTCTAGGTACCAACTTACCGGAAGAGCCATTTTTCGTTTGTTTCGTCGTTTTATAATCTTCGGCGGCTGATACAGCCGCGATCCAGCGGGTCGCGGGGCGGTTGTTTTGCGAAAGAGGTTATTTCTTGTTCCGGCAAGTAGCCCGAGGACGGGCTACATCCGTGAAGGTTTTCGGCTGCGTCGATTGGTTTTGCAACGTTCGCTGCGCTCACACCCACGGGTTTACACCCGTGGCTCGCCTAAATTATCGCTCCGTTACCGCCTTTCATTTCTTTGCGATCTTTGCGTTCTTTGCGGCTAATTTTTTTCTGCGGCAGGGGACTGCCGCGAGCCGCCTCCACGTTGTTCATATGCAGGACAAACGTTTTGTTCGCCTGTCGGCGAATGCGTAATTCCGTTCGCTTCGCGAACTCCATTACCGCCTTTCAATCAATCGACGAATCCGGCGTTAAATTGCTTCTCTTCTGCCAAATTGGCAGAGGGAATAAGCCTAAGATTTCTGTTAATATTTACTTTGCGTTAATATACGTTGGGATTGGGTCTTTTTTAATGTCGAATCCCGATTGGCATAGAATTTGCACCTTAAGCATTTGACGTTATTTTTGGCGCCAGATTGGCGCTGGGGCGAAATGTTGATTTCCCCCGTACAATAAATAATATTATTCCGGCAAGTCCGTGCCTGAAAAGCTGTTAGCTATTAGCTACTAGCTGTTAGCTTGGGAGTTTATGGTTCTTAGCGTTTGCTTTTTAAAGCTGGATGCAAAAAGCTAAAGGCTAGAAGCTAGGAGCTAGAAGCTCACTCGCAACTCAGGCGCGCAGTCCGGAATACCAACTATCATATTACATAACCCATTTAACGCAAGTCTGTAAAGGAGTTTTAGACATGGCTAAAAAAGCAGCGGTAAAATCCATCGACCTTCAGCCTCTCGGAGAACATATTCTTGTCGAACGCGAAGACAGCAACACGGTAACCGCCGGCGGCATCGTTCTGCCGGATTCCGCTAAAGAAAAACCGTCTCGCGGCGTCGTTCTGGCGGTTGGAAACGGCAAATTGCTCAAGGACGGCTCTCGTTCCACGTTCCAGGTTAAGCCGGGCGACCGCGTTCTGTTCACCTCGTACGCCGGCATCGACGTCAAAGGGTACGATCGCGACCTGCTTATCATGTTCGAGTCAGACGTTCTGGCGGTAATCGAATAATACGTTGTCTGCAATGGGCGTTTTCAGCGGGAGACGCAGGGACGCTCAACGCTCTCTAACTTTCCAATTTTAACAACAACACAACAGGAGAACATATACAATGGCTAAGATGATTGCGTTCAATCAGGAAGCGCGCGATGCGATGCGCCGCGGCGTTGAAAAGCTGGCTAAAGCGGTCAAGGTAACTTTGGGACCGCGCGGTCGAAACGTTATTATTCAGAAGAGCTTCGGCGCTCCGCTGGTAACCAAAGACGGCGTTACCGTCGCCAAGGAAATCGATCTGGAAGACGTCTACGAAAACATGGGCGCCAAGATGGTTCGCGAAGTCGCCTCTAAAACCAACGACGTTGCCGGCGACGGCACAACCACTGCTACCATTCTGGCGGAAGCCATTTTCAACGAAGGACTTAAAGCCGTCGTTTCCGGCGTCAATCCGCTTCAGCTCAAACGCGGTTTGGACAAAGCCGTAGACGACGTCGTCGCCAAGCTGTCGGAAATGTCCATCGCCATCAAAACGAAAAAAGAGATGTCTCAGGTCGGATCCATTGCCGCCAATAACGACAAGGAAATCGGCGACCTGCTGGCAGACGCCATGGAAAAGGTCGGCAAAGACGGCGTTATTACCGTCGATGAAGGCAAGTCCCTCAAAATGGACGTCGAATGGGTCGAAGGCATGCAGTTCGATCGCGGATACCTGTCTCCGTACTTCGTTTCCGATCCTCAGAAGATGGTCTGCGAACTGGAAGATGCCTACGTTCTGATTTACGAAAAGAAGATCAGCAACATCAAAGACATGCTCCCGGTTTTGGAAGCTGTCGTTCAGTCCGGCAAACCGTTGATGATCATTGCTGAAGACATCGACGGGGAAGCGCTGGCGACGCTGGTTATCAACCGTCTGCGCGGCACGTTCAAGGTCTGCGCCGTTAAAGCGCCCGGCTACGGTGATCGCCGCAAGGCGATGCTGGAAGACATCGCTATCCTGACCGGCGGAACGGCTATTTTTGAAAGCCTCGGCAAGACGCTCGAAAACGTTACTCTGGCTGACCTGGGTCGCGCCAAGAAGATTACCGTCGATAAAGACAACACGACCATCATTGACGGCGCTGGCAAGTCCGCCGACATCAAGGCGAGAGTCGAACAGCTTCGCCGCGAAATCGAAAAGGCGACTTCCGACTACGACAAGGAAAAGCTGGAAGAACGACTGGCGAAACTGGTCGGCGGCGTTGCTAAAGTAAACGTCGGCGCGACAACCGAGTCCGAAATGAAGCAGAAGAAGATGCGCGTTGAAGACGCTCTTAACGCCACTCGCGCCGCGGTTGAAGAAGGCATCCTGCCTGGCGGCGGAGTCGCTCTGGTTCGAGCCGCTAAAGCCTGCTCGCCGGACAAGAAAATGACCGACGACGAAAAGATCGGGTACAACATCATCCTTCGCGCCTGCAAGGCTCCGTTGACGCAAATTGCCGACAACGCCGGTCAGGACGGCGGAATCGTCTGCGAAAAGGTTTCCGAAACCGAAGGAAACAACGGCTACAACGCCGCCACCGGCGCTTACGAAGACCTCGTTGCCGCGGGCGTTATCGACCCGACCAAGGTTACCCGAACCGCTCTGCAGAACGCTGCGTCCGTCGCGTCCATGCTGCTCACCTCCGACGCTCTGATTGCAGAAAAACCAAAGCCGGAAGCCGCTGCGCCCGCCGCGCCGGACATGGGCGGAATGTACTAATCTGCGCCGCAAGGCGGTCAGTGCGCTCTGTAAGACCTGACCGTCTTTGAATTCTGTCGAGTTCCAATGCGGATTGTATAAAACACGTTTTGGAGGAATGAACCCCGGGAGAAGTCAAAAGCTCCCGGGCATTTTTTTAAATGCGTCTTTTTTAGGATATTTTTGTAACATTCCAGCCGCTTGTTTCGTATAAGTGTATTACCTGCCCGACGAAGTTGTGTTTCTGTCGGCGAGTCTGTTTCCTGTTTTTCATAGAGAAAGAAAATGGTAGAATACCGAAGATTTTTCGCCCGATTCTCTGGGGACGGCGGTCGAATGACGCTTAACGAGAAAGAAGATTGCTGGGAATACCTTTGTCCCGGCAAAGGCAAGATTGTTGCCTGGCTTGACCCGAATGATGAAGAAGAATGCGTTTTCCTGAACGTCCGATTTTTGGACGTTGACGGCAAACCGCTTTCTAAAAATGAAAGCAATGCGTCTATTTCCTACGCGATCGCGTTTGTTTACGCTGGCATGGCGGCTCTGGAATTCCGACCAACTCGAAATAGTCTGATGATGGCTCTTCCGTATGGACATGGACATTGGACGAAGATTGTTCGTCCCGATCAAATCGTTGGATTGCCTGCGCTGATACTGTTTGCAAAAAACAGTTTTGACGTTGACTATCTGCTCATTCCAGAACGTCCCGAATTCTTTCCTCGCGAAGAACGTGAAATGACGCCTGAACGGGAAGAAATCATCAAGAAAATGGAAGCGTTCAAAGCTCGAATGCAGGAACGCGAGAAAGAAAAGGAACAGGAAGCCCGCGAAAACATCCAGCGCGCAAAAGAAGAATGGAAAGAGTGGGAACGTCGTCAAGCTGAAGAAAACGACAGCGAGTGCGGCGAATAAACGATGAACGCGATAAAACTTGGGTTGCAAAGATAGATAGTTTTTATTTTTGAACGCAGAGTACGCAGACTCCTCGCAGACAACGCAGAAGCAAGCGGCGCGAAGCCGCGCGGGCAGAAGGACAAGGTTTCCGGGTAGCGGACATTGTCCGCGAATAAATGGCGGGTAATACCCGCCCCCCGTAAACAGTTATCGCCACATTCCCAGTCCGTCTGCGTATTCTGCGAGTAGTCTGCGGTTTCTGCGTTCTCTTTTCTTATTTTATGAATGTAGAACCGATATTATCTCTAAAGACGGTTTGAGTTTTCTGAACCGTTACGGTTTATCGGAGTTCGGGCAGACGCAGTGGAACTGACCGCAGCCGGGACAGCCGCAGCCGTACTTTTTATGGACTTCTTCCGTCAGGTCGATTCCTTTGACGTTGGCGATTGTCATCAGCCACGCCAGGACGTCGGCGAATTCCGGTCCGAGTTCGTGCTTTTTGCTCCCGCGAATCGCCGCCGCCAGCTCGCCGACTTCTTCCATGAGCCACATAAACGTGCCTTCGGCGCCGCGTTCGACGTCTTTCTCGTAGTACATGTCTTTAATTAACTGCTGAAAATCGCGGAGCGTGAAATCCGCAGCAGGAGTTTGTTTTTCTTCTGTCATGATATAGGAATTAAGGTTGGTATTAGGTTAAAGCGTCAGAACCACGTTTGCAGTTCTCTATGTTCTAATAAGTTCTATTTTACACATACTCTTGGACAGTACAAGGAGGAACCCCGAAAAAACTATAAAAAAAGGGACGTGCGTCAGTTGTGAGAGAGTTTCTAGCTTCTAGCCTCTAGCTTCTAGCTTATTCATCAAGTTTCTAACGTTAACCGTTAAAATTGAGAATCGCGAACGTCCAAGCTAATAGCTGGAGGCTTTTCAAATAGACAATATTCTGTAAACTTATCAGAAATCCCCGTAAAGCTCCTTGACAACGCATTTAACCTTTGTTAAAATGAGTATTAACGGCGTTGGGTTTCTTTATGAAATTCACCGCCCGATGGAATCGTTTTACGAAAAGAGACTATGGATCAGGAGTCAGTTTACTGGCGTCTGTGAAATAGTTTCGAATAAAAAGTCTGTTCAAGGACTAAAACTTCAGGCAGAATACGAAGTGGGTTCGCACCAGCGCGTCCCCTTCATCGAATTCTGTAAGTTATTCAAGAACGAATATTGCATTCCAAAAAAGCGAAAAAACCGCCTGAGCGTTCGCCATCTTGTCCCAAAGTGGCGAACGCGCATTGAAGAGTGAAGAATTCAGGCTTAAATAATCTGGAGTTGTTGATAAGAGCTAATCTTTTATCAACGACGCCAGGGACCCGGACGCGGTAAAATTATTTACCACGCGGTAAAATTGTTTACCGCCGGTAAATTTTTTTACCGCAGATGGGATAAAGCAGATTTCTTTTCTATTGTTTTTGGCGAGGGCGGCGCTTTTTGGGACATCATGAAAATTTATTTTTTTGCGAGCGACGGCGTTACGGTCGTAAGTGCGGAAATCAACCGAGTGGCCTCTGGTCATGCTTGAACCCTGACAGGGCGATGGCGGTGAGTTTTTCCTGTGGGCCTACGGGTGAAACAGGGAGACTTTTAGTAAACGCGGGAGTCATGTAAGTAGTGAACGTTGCAATGTTTTTCTGCTTTTCGTTCGTTCGCGGGCGGAAGGCGGATTGGGCGTTCACGGTGGCGGAGTTCCGACCCAACGGACGAAGAAGCTTCGGTTTCGGCTGTCTGGCGGGTTAAGCCTTTCGCTGAAGAGAAATCTTCACTCATCTGTGCATTGCAGGTGATAAACGATTCCATTTTTTTGTTATTCAACAAATCATCAATGGGAGAACAGTTATGAGCATTCAAACGACTTTTACAAAACAGAAACGCGAACTTGCCAAGGCGCAGGAACTGATTCAGTCGATTCGGGCGCAGGAAGTGCGTCAGATTCGTTACAACGCGAAAGGAAAGATGGAGACCGTCCAGCGGACGTCCTGGCTTGTCGATACGCCGGAAGCCCTGGCGAGCCAGGTGTTCCAGATTATTCGTGAAGTCGTGGCTCAGCATGGCGCGCGTCAGCAGGCGAATTCGGTGAATAAAGGCCGCTTTGAGTTTGCTGGAATCAAGGCGGATTTGACCGTCCCGCAATGCCGCGCTTTGCAGGACGTTTTAGGCACGTTAACCGCTCTTGTGAACAAACTCCCAACAGAAAATAAAAGTCACGTCCCCAACGGGGAAATTGACGGCAGACCGGCGTATATCATGCCGATGGAAAACGTCATGAAAGAATGTGTTCGTTACGTCCCGTATGAAGAAAAGGATTCGACGCGCGTCAGAACGTATGAAGAACGCTATCAGGAAGTCGATTACAAGACTCAGAGCGCTGAAATCGACTACGGATTCCCCGTCCTCGTGATTAAAGCCATGAAGGAACTGCTTTCCGATCTCTCGACGGCGATTCAGGTCGCGATCGATGAAGCCAACTCCCAGCCGCAGAAAAAAGACGAGGAACTGGAAAGAGTCATCGGCAAGATTACAGAAGTCTTTGAAAAGCAGCTGCAGCGCTGACGTCCTGATTTTGGCGTCTGGCGTTTACGCAGGTCAGTCCGCACACGGATTTGACGGATGAAACGGATATTCACCGATTGGTTAATTGACAATTCGATAATTTCTCGCGCATCATTGAATATTTAAACACGAAAAACACGAAATAATCGAAATAAACGAAAGAATTATGAATTTAATAGAATCCTTTCGTTGTTTTCGTTCCTTTTCGTGTCTTTCGTGTTAAAAAACTCTTTCGGGCGCTATTTGCCGCCGCGGCGGGACCATTTCTCCCAAACGTCTTTGTCTTCGAGCATTTTCATATACACGCCGCCAATTACCGAGCGGGCAATAAATCCTCGGAACTTCGCGTTCGAGCAGTAATACCAGTCTGTCATGGGAAGACGGTCTGGCGTCTTGTCGATAAACTGATAGATGGGCGTCATAATCGCGTCGAAGTCCGCCTGATTGTCTGCCATCGTCGCTGTCCAGACTTCCCAGTCCATTTTCGTGTAGTCTGACCGGTTGTCCAGCGGCAAGCCGTAGGGACGAATCTGATGAGCTTTATAGTACGCGATTTCCTTTTCCATGACGGATTTCGGGAACAGGTTGAGCCCGAGAATCTTGTCCCAGACGATATTGTATTTCATGCTCCACGTGCCGGGCTTGTCGAACGCCAGACGGAAATGGTCGCCGTCGTCGGCGGCTTTAATCCACTGGTCGACAAACTTTTCTGCGATCGCGCGATATTCTTCGGCTTCGTTCGTAAACCCGCGCATTTCGCACAGGCGGGCGTAACAGGCCAGGGCGACAATCGCCTTGGCGGACAGGTTGACGTTGTGAGCCAGATGTCCGGCGAAGTCGTCTGTGCAGAGCTGGTTTTCCGGGTCGAATCCCTTTTCTTTGAGGAACGCCGCCCATTGGGAGAGCATATCCCAGTATCGAGCCGCGTATTCCGCAGACCCTTCAATGTGACAAATCAGAGCGGTTGTGATAATCATGTTTCCGGACTCCTCGACGGGCATTTGATTCACTTCCGTCTTTTCGCCTCCGCCGTAAAGCTGACCTAACGCTTTGGGATAAAATCCGAGGTCGTGCGGCGCGAAGGGGAACTTCCAGCGTCCGGTTTTGACGTACTCGAAAATGGGCGTAACTGTGCCTTTGAGCAGTTCCACGTTAAACAGAGCCAAAACGGGCGTGGTTGGATACAGCACGTCTACGGTGCCGATAAACCCGCCGCTGCCGTTTTCTTTGGAGAGGAACAGCGGTCTTCCGTCCGGCAGAGCAACCAGCTTATGCGCGCCGATAACCTGTCGATACGTCATGGAAAGCAGCTGAGCGTACTTGTCGCCGCCAACTTTCGCCGCGTCTGCGTACAGTTCCTTGTCGAAATCCGCGCAGCGTTTGACAAGTTCCTCGTACTGAGCGTTGGCAAGAACGAGTGTCGAGAGTATTTCCGCGCCGTCTTTGCGCCAGTACGGGCGCAGTTTCATTCCGAGATAATTGACGCTCCATTCGTCGTCGTAGGCAATCATCAATCGCTTTTCAATCGGCTGATCGGCGACGCTGTCAAACGAAAAACGAACGACGATCATCGGCCATTTGTCTTTCGTCTGACGCGGAAAACGTTTGTCGTCTTTGGAGGGAATCGTCCCGGTTTGATAGAACTGCATTCTCGCAGCTTCGTCAGAGGCGAAAACCGTTTCAACGCCGGTTTGCTGAGGAACCGCAACGTACTGGCTGCCCCAGTCGATCTTGTGACGGTCGCCTCTGGTTTCCAGAATCGGCTGTTCGACGTTCCAGAAGTTCATAACCGTCAGGGAATCGCATGCCAGGCGGGACCATGCGACAAGTCGGAGGCCAAGCGGTC
>JAZMZV010000177.1:0-10115 GCA_045586185.1 Thermoguttaceae bacterium
TCAATGGCGACAGAGTCCAGCGACGGTCCGGCGGCGTGAAACGTTGACATATCCAGACCGATCGACTTCGCGATTGTCCACAGTCCGTTAATCGCGTCCGGACGGTACACTTTGCCGTCGTCGGAGAGCATGGCAATAAGACACGTTTTGCTGTAGTCAGACGAAATGAGAAAACCCTTCATTCGTTCGAGAATTTCATCGTCTTCCAGTCCCATGCTTTCCTGTGACAAAAGCTCGTAAACGTCCTGACCTGTTACAACCTCGTGGAAAAGAACGTGGCTGCCCCCGTCAGACGTTGGCTGCGGCGAAAGAAGCCTGTCTCTGAATTCTTTTAACTGCGGCGAGTCCAGAGTGCAGTCTTCCCAGCTGATAAGCAGAATCTCATTTGCTTCAAAAATTCTGCCGAATTTCAGAAGCTGCTGCGTTTCCGGGAATTTTCTCGGCACCCAGTCTTCAACTCTGTTTTCGGTATGTCCCCAGGATTTCTTTGCTCCGTAGACGATAAACGGAATCGCACAAATAAGCAGAGCAACCATCAAAAAGCGACGATTAATCAGCGCTCGCAAAACAGCGTATACAATATCGGTAGGAATGAACTTTTTCAACTTGATTCGCCTTCGAATGCAGGATTTAAAATTCCCTTCCCGGAAGATAGTCTGCAGCGTTTCTTCCAGAAATACTTTTAATATAATAACAAATTATCTCGATTTGTAAAGACGGATTATAAGAGAATTCATGGAATAGGGTATAGGGAATAGGCTTTACAGTCTCAGGCATTTCCGCATGAACCCGGCTTCGTCGTCCAAGCCGTTTTCAGAATAGAACTTTTCCAGTTTGCGCCAGCGGTTGACGTAGTTGACTTTCGTTGCGTAATTGAGCTTTCTCAAACATTCCGGGCAAAGATACAGCGGCGTTGCGTCCGCTTCGTCTAACGAATTGACGCCGTTCATGTTGCACTTGTACGCAATGCAGTGCCGCATGGAAAACATGTGCCCGACTTCGTGAGACGCGATGCGAAACGTTCTCCGCAAAACGGTTTTGACTTCGTTGGGGTCGTCCGGATTGCCGTTTCTCGCCAGCGACCAGACGCCGACTCGCTGTTTGTACAAAGCGTATCCAAAACAGAAACTCCATTCCGGATCGGGAAAGAGATCTTCCGCCGTGAAGGCGATGTACGCCGCCGCGTCTTCCGGACAGCGGGGCAAAAGAACCTTTTCGCAAATGTACGTCGCGTTGAACTGTCGCTGCCCCATCGGATGAATGCGTCGGGCGGAAATCGACACGACAGAGGCGTCCAGCGGCGGCAGGGTTTGAGTTTTCAGTCCGTAAAAAACGCCGAGATATTCCACCGTCTTGCTGACAACGGCTTTTTGAGAATCGGACATGCGTCCTAAAATCTGAACGTAGATTACTTTTCGTTTGGCGGTTGCGACTGCAGGTCGCCCGGCTTTGTATTGAGAAAACGTTTGTCCCGGCTCTTTTTGTTCGTATTGCCAGGAACCCGGCTGAGGTTCCGGAAACGGCTCAGCCAAGGTTTTGAGTTTATTAAACGTCATCGGCTCCGCCGCCAACGCGCAATCGTTATAAAATCCTGCGCTGACAGCTATGACAAATATCAGAACGATTGTCGTTAAAAGCCGTGCAGAGTTCATTCTTCTGTTACAGACGGCGGCGCATTAACCGGAGCGTCTGGATGGATTTCGTTGTAGATTCGCAGCCACGATTCGTATTGAGGATCGCCGGGCTTGAACGTAAAAGACGTATCAGGCAATTTGCGCCCTTGCCGCGTTTGAGAATGAACGCGAACCACCAGGACGCCATCGCCGCGATTTATTATCGTATATGGAACCTCATCGGTTGCAACTGACATGATATTTATTCAGGAACGGGATATAATGTTTTCAAAACAGAGAAAAAACTCAATTCCCCTGCTCTGTTGAATTATCAAAATTCATAACTTCCTCTGCCAGGGCGAGATAATCAAGCGCGCCGGGGCATTTGGAGTCGTAGGTAAAAATATCGTTTCCGAAACTGGGGGCTTCCGCCAATCGGACGTTTTTTCTGATATGGGTACTGAAAATTCGAGCGTTAGCCCACGGACTCGCGCCGCCGTGCTGAACGCGGAAAAATTCTTCGACGTCGCCGGTTACTTCGCTGGTCAGCCTGGCGTTTCCGTCATACATGCACATAATAACGCCGGAAACGCGAAGTTTCGAGTTGAGCCGTTTGTTGATCAACTGAATCGTTTGAAGCAGTTTGGTCAAACCATGAAGCGCCAAAAAGTGCGGCTGCATGGGAATAAACGCCTCTTCTACTGCAACCAGAGCGTTGAGCGTCAATACGCCCAGAGACGGCGGGCAGTCTATTATGAGGTAATCGTAAGACTCGCTATCTTCTTTGAGTTTATCTCGCAGAATCAGTTCCCGACCAACTACGCCGGATAGCTCCATTTCCGCCGCCGCCAAATCCAAATCGGAACCGACCAAATGGAGATTGTCATTAATTACGGTTTTTGCTGACGCCAGCGATACGTCGTCTACCAAGACGTCGTAAATGGTATTTTTATCTCCCGATTCGGTATTGACGCCCAAATGAAGCGTTGCGTGCGCCTGTGGATCCATATCGATAAGCAAAACCCGTTTGCCGGACATGGCTAAAGCCGCGCTGAGGTTAACGGACGTTGTCGTTTTGCCAACGCCGCCTTTTTGATTCATTATTGCGATGGAACGCATTGTATCTTTTTTTAATTGTTTGTCAACGGTTATAAATTGGATTTCCTCCAATGCCAATTTTTAACATATTGTATCATATTGTAGTTTTAGAATCAACATCAAATTTAGTAAAAATTTTTAATTATTTTGGGGAGCGGACATTGTCCGCGAAACTTTATATTTTTGTTTTGTTGGCGGGTAATACCCGCCACCCGGATGAGCGTCCAATCAAGAAGTATTCTTATGTAAACTATTTTTAACGTAAAAATTTATTATTTTACAATTTTAACTGAGAGATTAGACTGATAATACCAGTATTTGACGCAACATATTCTTATATATAATGTTATAAAATATTATCGTTCTGAAGATTATTATATATATTTATGTATGCATTTATGAATTTGTAAATTATAATAAAACATTGGACGAAAAAACGAAATAAGGAGCAATAAAAGACGGATATATTCGTTATATTTTGATGAATAAATCGGAAATGGTTCCTGATGAAGAACTTTTTGCCAAATGGGTAGAGCTTTATGGCTCTCAAGTTCAGGCATACATTCAGTCTCGCGTTTACGATTCTGCCACGGCAGAGGATCTGGCGCAAGAGACTTTTTGCCGGGCTTGGTCAGCGCGAGAATCCTATCAGGAACAAGGTTCTCCGAAAAAATACCTTTTTTGTATAGCAGAAAGGTTAATAATCGACTATCGACGAAAAAAACGTCCTGCGTTTTTTGAAAACGACGAAGTTCAGCGCGCCAGCGAACCGGTCGATAACGATTCCTCCGCAGAACAAAAGCTGGTTTTAGCGGAAAATATCCAGAAATTGCGTTCTGCCATGGAATCCCTGTCAGAGATTCAGCAGCAAACGCTTATGCTTCGTTATTTCGGGCAGTTCTCCTTTTCGGAAATATCGGAAATGACGAAATTGCCCCTGGGAACGGTTTTGAGTCATTGCCATCGCGCGCTGGAAAAGCTGCACGGCATTTTGGGAGATATTTACTAAATGAATAACAACATCAATCCTGACGAAGTTCTGTCTGACGCCGAGCTTGCCGCTTTGGAGGCAAAGCTGTCGGTTATTACAGACGTCAGTCGTTCAGATTCAGACGTTTCTCAACTGTCAGAATCGGAACGCATTCAGGCGCAGACGTTTGACAAGCTGATTTCTCTTGCCAACAAGGGAATTGAGCTTAAACCGGTTTCATTTACAATACCGTCGGCTCCGGCGCAGCCTTCTGGCGCACCGGGTTACAAAAAGCGAATTGGCGCAATTGCCGTCGCGGCTGTCGTTCTGGTTTCCGCGCTCATTCTGGCGCCGATGTCTGTAACGCGTATTTTTACTCCCGCGCCAGATTCCAACAACAACGTCATTGCCGATTCCGCAGCAAGTAACTATTGGTCAGACAGTTTCGACAATCAGCTTTCAGAGTTTGAAGGCGAAATGATTTGTCTTTCCGCCAATTACGATAATTTGGACGTTGCTGTTGAAAGCATGTACTACCTTGAGGATTTTTCCGAAGTTGGAGATTTTTAAGATGAAAAACGTTTTATGTTTCATGTTCGCAATGGCTTTTGTTGTTTCCGGCTTCGCTCTGGCAGAAGCGCAGGAAAACAATTTCGGGAAAGGTTTCCCGCATTCGATGAACGCTCCTGGACCGAAGCCAAACAAAGGCATGTCTCAACCCAAGCGGAATTTCCCGGGAATGAACAAGCCCTCAAATCCAGGTCGGTTCGGCGAAAACGCTCATAATCGTTTCCGCGATATTGAAGGCATGAAGAAAAACGACCCGGAACGGTTCAAACTGCTCCAAAAAGATTTTGAACTGGATCGTAAAATCAAGGATTTGGTTCGCCAATACAAAGCCGAAACAAATAGCGAACAGAAAGAAGCCCTTAAAAAGGAAATTTCAGAACTGTGCGTCAAGCATTTTGAAGTTCGTCAACAGCGCCGAGAGCTGGATTTATCTCGTATGAAAGCCTGGCTCAATCAAATCGAACAGGATATTGATAAAAGCCGCCAAAATAAAGACAAAATTATCGAACAGAGAATCAATTCCCTTCTGGACGACAATCTGGGAGAATTCTAAAGGCGAGCCGGGGTGCATTAGCCCCCGGAAATATAGAACGTAATACAAATCCGCCGTCAGGCAAACCTGACGACGGATTTAATTTTTGTGGGTTCGCCTTACGGCGAATGCGTAATTCCGCTCCCGTTGGTCGCTTCATTACCGCCTTTCATTCAACTTTTCTCTATTGCAAAACCATCGTGAAGAAACCGCCAGTTCTGGCAATTCCAACGCGGCGATACGGTCCGAGCATGTTAGCGCGATGACCGGGACTGTTAATCCAGACGCGAACGGCATAAACGCCGGAGGAACTTCCCATGAACACGTTCTCTGCAACTCCCGCCGTTCCGCTATGGTACATCTGACGCCGATTGTACATGTTGTTAGAATGCCATTTGGCGATGTTCTGTAAATTCTGGTTGAATTCACAAGGTTTCAAACCGCTGCGAATACGGAAATTGTTGAACTCTTGGAAAGCAAGAGCCTCCTGTGGATCTTTAAACGGAGAAACGGGTTCTTCCTTTTTAGTTTCTTCTTCCTTTTTCGTTTCGTCGTCTTTAGCAGCGCTGTCGTCTTTCTTGGCTTCGTCGTCTTTGGCGTCCTTCTGCTCAGTTTGAGCTGCGTCTTTGGCGTCTTTTTGCTCAGTTTGAGCGGCATCATTGGCGTCTTTCTGCTCAGTTTGAGCGGCGTCTTTGGCGACTTTTTCTTCTTTCTGCTGCTCGTCCTTTCCGGCAGGAGCGGTTCTCAATTGGGTGTTGTTAGAGCCATAGCTGGGGACGACATACCCCCGTCTTCTCGCCCGTCCCCCCAGCGCGATTTCGTACGAGTCACGCTGAACTTGCACTTCTTTTAGAATCTCATTACCGTCTTGCGAATCTGTGGCGGGGTCTGCAAAGGACAGGCCGCAGATTACGCAAATAAGAGCGACAGCGGAGATCATAAACATTGACCTGTTAATCATCATGCTACCTCACAAATGTTAAAGTACAGTATATTTCGATCCTTCAATAAAAGTCTCGATCCTTTCGAGACAATACCAGAGATAAAAGAGCAATAAAACTCTTTCCTTATGTTCACCCCCTCATATTAATTTTAATCAACGTCTGAGTATATACAAGAGGAAATGAAAAAAATAATTAAGAAAAAATGTGTAAAACATACAACTTTAGTCCACTTGTGTTCTTTGGGAAAGATAGACAAGATGTTTAGTAACAGTTGGATTTTAATTTCTGACCAATTCCAAGTTAAGTTTGTTCAGGTTCATTGATTTGTTTTTCAATTAAATGTTGTTGGAAAACTATTGTCATTTTGCGCCATGTTCTTTGAGCCAATTGAACATTTTTTGTTTATTGCGTTTGACAGCGTAGTCCAGGACCGATTTATTTTCGTTGTCTTTGGCGTTGACGTCTGCGCCGCGCTCAACAAGATATTGAGCCAGTTCTACATTGTCACTTTCGGCGACTTTATGCAAGACCGTCTTTCCGTCGTTGTCTTTTGAGTTAACGTCAGCGCCATTCTTAACGAGACACTGAATCATAGGGTAATCCTGGAACCATACTATCAGCTGCAGGGCTGACTCTCCGTTATCTGCTTTTGCATTGACGTCCAGCCCTTGTTCGACAAGCCATTGAACCAGCTTCACGTTCCCGCTTTTAGCGGCTTCATGCAAGACCGTCTTTCCACCCAATGTGTCATAGTCGTATATTCCATGAGAAGAAATGACCTCCTTCTTTCGACTTTCGGATTTAATATTGACGTCTGCGCCATGGTTAACCAGCCACTGAACCAGTTCCAGATTTCCGGCTTCGGCGCCGCGATGCAAGACTGCCATTCCGTCATTGTCTTTTACGTTCACGTCTGCGCCGCGTTCGACGAGCCATTTAACCATATCCCAATTCTTGTCTTCAGCGGCAGCGTTCAGAGCGGTCTGACCGTCATCGTCTTTTATATTTACGTTCGCTCCATACTCAACGAGCCATTTAGCCACGTTCCAATTTTTAAAATGGACGGCATTATGCAATGCAGTCCATCCAAGAACGCCTTTTGCATTTATGTCCAACCCCTGTTGAACAAGCCATTTGACCAGTTCCAGGTTCCCGCTTTGGGCGGCTTCATGCAAGACGTCTTCTTCGCTGACGTCAGCGCCGCGTTCGACGAGCCATTTCACCAGTTCAAAATTCCCGCTTTCAGCGGCATAATGCAAAACCGAATCATCCAGGTTAGTTTTTGCATTGACGTCTGCGCCCAGTTCAACCAGGAGTTTTGCCAGTTCCAGGTTCCCGTTTGCGGCGGCTTCATGCAAGACGGTTTTTTTGTTATCGTCTTTTATGTTAATGTCAGCTCCATGCTCTACGAGCCAGCGAACCAGTTCAAGATTCTCGCTGTCGCACGCCTTATGCAAGACAGAATGTTTCCAATAATCTCCTATTGCGTTTACGTCCAATCCCTGCTTGACGAGCCACTGAACCAGTTTCAAACTACCGCTTCTGGCGGCTTCATGCAAGACTGTTGATTCATACGTATTTTTTGAGTTTAGGTCAGCTCCCTTTTCAACGAGCCACTGAACCAGTTCGAGATTTCCACTTCGGGCGGCACAATGCAAGATTTTCTGTTGGGCTTCTTTTGTTTCGTTGACATCCAGCCCCTGTTCAACTAACCATTTTACCATCTCCAGATTTCCGCTTCTGGCGGCTTCGTGCAAAACAGTATAGTCGAATTCGCTTTTTGCATTGACGTCTGCTCCGTTTTCAACGAGATATTTAACCATTTCCAGATTCCCGCTTGCGGCGGCATAATGCAAGACAGTTGATTTAGATCTGTTTTTTGCGTTGACGTTTGCGCCATGCTCAACGAGCCATTTGACCATTTCAAAATTCCCGCTTTGGGCGGCGATGTGCAAAGCTGAATAGGCGTCGCAGTTAACGCTGTTGACGTACATTCCCTGTTCAACCAGCCATTCAACCAGCTTCACGTTCCCGCTTTTGACGGCTTCATGCAAGACCGTTGTTCCGTTGCCCAATTCGTTGATATCCAATCCCTGTTTGACCAGCCATTGAACCAATTCCAGCGAACCGCCGTTGGCGGCATTATGCAAGACGTCATCTGAATTAATGTCCAATCCATGATCAATGAGCAGCTTTACCATTTCAACGTTCCCGCTTTGGGCGGCAAAATGCAAGGCGGTTTCTTCCAAAAGGTATTTTGCATTGACGTCTGCGCCATGGTTAACCAGCCACTTGACCAGTTCCAGATTCCCGCTTTGAGCGGCGCAATGCAAGACGGTCTTTCCCCGTAGAATATCTGTTGCGTTAACGTCTGCGCCCTGTTTAACCAGTTCTTTAACCCGGTTCAAATCGCCCATTTGAGCGGCATAATGAATAACGGTGCATTTATTCTTATGGGAATGATAATTAAAATCGAATTCTCCACTTTTGAACATCTGCTCAAAACGTTCCACGCTTGCTTTGCCGAAATCCTCGACAAGCTGCGACTCCAGCGTTTGACTGTCCGAATTCTCTGCGCCATAACAGAGGCAAGATAAAATGGCAAAGAATAAACTCGTAATGTATTTGAAATTCATTGCGGCGAACTCCTTATATATTATTGGTTACAATTTAAATAATCCATTGAAAGGAAAATTAATTCCTAACAACAAAATATATCTGTTTTATTCATTTTTTGCAAGAGGAGAATGTATTGTGAATGGTTATTTGCGAGACGTTCAAAACCGGTTAATCGCTATGCTAATCCAACTCCACGAGCGGTTTGGGACGAACGATTCTGTAGATGAAATAAGAGGTTATCGCCAAAACAATCAGACTTATCGCGAAGCTCCAATACGCAAGCGTATAATCGCGCTGTTTGAGATACTCAACAATCTCCGGATCGCCGCCGATTTGAGACAACTCATACCAATACGGTATTATTCGAAAGCCGGGATTGACCCGCGCCCCATGATCAACAAGATATTGCACCATGTCAAAATCGTTATGATCGGCGGCTAGTTCTAACGCTGATAAATAACCAAAACGATGCTCAGCTACTGTCTCATTGACGCCTATGCCTTCTTCTTCAACAAAATAGCGGACTATATTCAAATTCCCACTAAACACGGCACACCCCATTGCTAAAAGCGTGAACTTTGTTTTAGAGGCGCGAATATCAACCCCCTGCTCGACCAGCCATCGAACCAGTTCTAAATTACCACTGTCAGCCGCGTTGCACAGAGCTTGATATGTTACGCTTACGCCTTCTTTAGCCAGCCATTGAACCAGTTCTAAATTACCGCTGGACGCTGCTGCTTCCAGCGCATTGCCATATTCACCGTCATCATGATCCATGACGGAGCCGTGGTTATACATCCATTGAACCAGTTCCAAATTCCCGCTGCTTGCGGCGTCGTTTAACTTGAACAGTATATTGGCTCCCTTACTATAAAGCCATTCAACCAGTTCCAACGACCCGCTTTGAGCGGCAAATCCCAAGTCGACATCGTCTAAATCCGCGCCTTGCTCCAAAAGCCATTGAACCAGTTTCAGATTGCCGCTTCGCGCTGCCGCGTTTTTATATCGACGATCAATTTTTCGTTTTTTTGAAGATTCAGACTCGTCGGATTCGTTGTCGGCTTCGTCGTAACAGAGTTTGGCGCCATGTTCCATGAGCCATTGAACCATTTCAAAATTACCGGATTCCATCGCATAATAAAGCGTTGAATCGGAATCGACGTCTTCGGAACTGACGTCAAGACCTTGTTCCACCAGCCATTGAACCAACTCCAAATTGCCGCTTTGCGCTGCAAAATGAAGCATGTTCAAGCTGTAGCTGATTGAATATTTAACTGAATCCGCGTATTCCGCCAGCTGCTTAACGCGATCCAGGTCGCCCATAAACGCCGCGTAATGCACAACATTGTAATGACCAAAAAACCTAAAATCAAATTTACCCGTTTGAAACATCTCTTCAAATCGGCTGATATTCAATTTGCCAAATATTTCTTGAGCCTGTCTATCGCGTTTTTCCGAATCAGACGCTTGAGCGGGATTGAACGACGCCAAAACCGTCAGAATCAGCAGCATAAAAACGTATATTCTTCCTGTATTCATGGAATCGCGCTCCTTTTGGAACTGGGGATAGTCAAATCATGTTAATTATAGACAACGCAGAGCCGTATGTCAAGAGGCGGAAACGGGGCGGAAAACAATTCGTTCTCGGGATGCGAAAAAAGTAAGATTAAAAGATATAAGAATTTATACGTAGCCCACACCTTTAGGTGTGGGGTAACATTAACATAAATTATATAGAATATTACGCACGAATACCGATTTCCTCGTCG
>JAZMZV010000178.1:0-13951 GCA_045586185.1 Thermoguttaceae bacterium
TCATCATTATATTCCCATGGAACAATATAATCCACTTGATAATTGTTTAGAGTAATAAAAGGAATAAACGATCTTGAATATGAATCTGATATTAAAAGAATTTTATTGTTATTGTGAACCAAATTATTCGTTATTTGAATAACCGGTTTGTTATTATAATAAAATAAAAAAGTATTCTGTATATCGCCAGTTTTTTCTAAATTGAGCAATGGACATTTAAAAGTAAAATCTGTATGCGCTTTTGGTATAATAAAGGTCGTTTTTTCAGGTTTGTTCAAATATGACGTCCCAACAAGTTTTTCTTGAGATGGAATTGAAAAAGGATTGCTGCAGTTTAATTTTTTCATATCCTTTAGTCCCATTCCATTACAGGAAAAGTATTGCGAACAGGGGGAATTTTGTTTACTAAGAATCTTCGAAATATACCAATATGTCTCGTATGCATACTCTGGCGTCCAATGATGATCTCCAGAATAAAACAGTTGATAATGTTTATCCGGGTCGTTTATATACAATTGGCGCGTATCAATAAATGGGATGTTTTTCTTTTCAAGACTTTGTAAAAAGCGGTCTGCGTTATCATTGGAATAATCTTTAATTCCTCGAGGCAAATTTGTTACTTCCTTATGCACCTTGTAGGGAAACATCACAAAACAAAACGGGATGTTTTTTTCTTGTAATTCACTATATAAGCATTGAGTTTTTTGTACATAAAAATCTATGTCGTCATCTGGAATACGGGGAATTAAAAACGTTAACTGATTATTATTCAGATGCACTAGATAATCAGCTATCAAGCTGTCTTTGCCTAATACTTTTTGACAGATTCCATATAACTCTATATATGGTCTATGTATCTCATCATATTTTTGATTTACGATATCGCTTCCATGAGACGCTCCTCGTAAGACATTATTCATAAAAAAACAATTTGGCTCCTGTTCCTGAAGCTGTTCATATTTCCACAGAGCCGCCCAATAGAATTCTTTAATATTTGTAGAACAGCCAAACTGCACTATAATAATAATTAGATACAGGCAAAATGCGAAGCCAAGAATTCGGTTTGCATATCTGCGGGCGTTTTCCATCTTTCGTTCTGCTTTCATATTATCGTTCATATCCAATCAGGTTCCGCTAGAAATTAAAGTAGATAAACGGATTGTATCCGCCTTTAACGACGTAGGCAACCGCGATAATAAAAACGAAACAGAATAACAGAACGTAAACCGAGCTGTACAGGAATTGACCAACCGGGGTTTTAATCTGGTCGCCTTTGCTGACAAGCCACGGGGCAATCGGAAAGCTGAACAGGACGGCAAAGAGATAGAAGTATCGCGTTTCGTGCCAGTGGAAGTACGCCAGGTCGTCGAACAGCGGGGCGCCGCTCATTCCAAACATGGTTTGAAGATACGAACCGGTCAGCGCCAGACTGTTGGCGGCATTCCCCTGCATGACAGCCTGATTGGCGTCGAATCCCGCTTTGAATAAAACCCAGCCGACAACGACAATCAACATGGCGTAAACGTATTTCAGCGGGACGAACCACGGGGACGTCAGCCGTTTCTCGAAACCGACGCTTTTCTCGAAAACCAGAAAGACGAAAAACAGCAGTCCCCACAGAACAAACGCCCAGTCCGCGCCGTGCCACAGACCTGTCAGCGCCCAAACGACAAACAGGTTGAATATCAATCGCGGTTTGGACACCCGGTTTCCGCCCAGCGGGATGTAAACGTAATCGCGGAAGAAGCTACTCAACGACATGTGCCATCGACGCCAAAATTCTGTAATGGACGTCGAAACGTATGGGTAATTGAAGTTCTCCAGAAAATGGAATCCAAACATGCGCCCCAAGCCAATCGCCATGTCGGAATAGCCGGAGAAGTCGTAATAAATCTGGAACGTGTACGCCAGCGCGCCCAGCCACGCCATTGTAACAGACAGCTCGCCAGCGGGAAGTTTGAACGCTGCGTCGGCGACAATGCCCATCGAGTTGGCGATCAACATCTTTTTGGCTAAGCCAACGACGAATCGGCAAACGCCGTCAGAGAAATCGTCAAACGTAGACTTGCGATTGTGAATCTGGTCGGCAATGGTTTCGTAACGAACAATCGGGCCGGCAATCAGCTGCGGGAAAAACGCAATGTACAGTCCCACATTGAGCGGGTTCTTCTGCGCCTGACCTTTGCCGCGATAGATGTCAATAACATAAGAAATCGCCTGAAACGTAAAGAACGAAATCCCAATCGGCAGCAGGATTTTGGGAATCGGAATGTAGCTGCCCGTAAAGTAATTGATGTTTCCCAGAATAAACATCCAGTACTTGAAATAGGCGAGAATGCCCAGGTTGACGCCCAGCATCGCGACAATAATCGCAATCGCGGCGCGTTTGTTCTCCCGGAATTTGTCGATCAGCAGTCCAAACGCCCAGTTGCATACAATCGACGCCATCATGACAAACACGAACCACGGCTCGCCGTAGGCGTAAAACGCCAGGCTCATTATCAGCAAAAACAGGTTCTGCAGCATTCTTGATTTAAACAGAATGCAATAGTACACAAACAGAACAAACGGCAGGAACAGAAACAGGAATATTTCGCTGGAAAAAATCATTGGGGTTGATTATTGAGCGTCGGTAGTTGCAAGACGGCGAGAAATCGGTTATGCCGTCATGATTTATAATAATTTTCTATATTATAGCATACTTTGACAAAAAAGCTATATCCAGCGATAATTTTTGAGTAGTTGAATGCGCTATCAGCGAAGCTGTGATAACTCAACCATGTGCAACAGTTGTTTTTCCAGGGGCTTACGCACCCCGGCTCGCCAATATTTTACTCTAACTTACATATCGCCTGGGTTCCGTTTTTGCCCAAGCCCTGTTCCTGCGCCTTGTGGTACTCTTGGTTTGCCAGAGCGACGGTTGACAGGTCGATGTTCATTCTCGCCGCTTCCTGTAACGCCAAGCCCAAATCTTTGACGAAATGGTCAATATAGAATCCGGGAGCGAAATCGCCTTTGAGGACTCGCGGACCGTAGTTCGACAAGCTCCACGACCCCGCCGCGCCAGACTCGACCGACTGCATGACGGCAGTCATATCCAAGCCCGCATGGCGAGCGTACCGGAACGCCTCCGCCAGCCCCAGCATCGTGCCGGCGATGAGAATCTGGTTGACCATTTTAGCGTGTTGCCCCATTCCCGCCGCGCCGTGACGGACGATGTTCGTTCCCATCAAACTCAGCAGCGGCTTGACAAATTCAAACGCCTGCTCGTTTCCGCCGACCATAATCGAGAGTTTGGCGTTTCTCGCTCCAACGTCTCCGCCGGAAACCGGAGCGTCAAGAACAGCTACGCCGCGATCCCGCCCGAAGTCCGCCATTTCCGCCGCCAGACGGGGAGAACTGGTCGTCATATCGACCACGATTTTCGCGCCGTCGACGTCCATGTTGGCAATCGCGCCGGAGTCGCCCATGAGAACTTCTTCAACGTCTTGGGGAAATCCGACAATTGAGAAGACAACGTCGCTTGCTTGTGCAACCAGAGCAGGGGAGTCCGCCCAAATCGCGCCCTGTTCCAAAAGGGAATCCGCCTTGCTTTTCGTCCGATTATAGACTGTACACTCGTATCCCGCCTTGAGCAGATGAGAACACATAGACCGACCCATAACGCCGGTTCCAATCCAGCCGATTCGAAGTTTGGTTGCCATAGACTAAAGAGGGAATAGGGAGAAGGGAATAGGGAATAGGGAATAGGGAATAGTGGTAAGTGGTAAGTAGTTAATGGTAAGGAAACATGTTCATTACTTACCACTTACCACTAACCACTAAATACTTGCCACTTGTCGCCTTGCGCCCTACGGGTGCGGATATCCGACGGTCGTCGTTACCGGCTCGGAAGGCTGAGCGGCATTGGCTCGGGCGGCAGTCATTCGCTCAACGCCCATCAGCGCGTACGCTTCCAGCTTTCGGAAATGCTCTTCGTTAGGAGCTTCGGAAATCGCCTGGCGCGACAGCTGAAGCGCTTCTTCGTATCGAGACTGCTTGCAAAGCTGTTCAATCCACTGATGGTAAATGTGAACGTGATTGTTCTTGAAAATCGGATAGTTCGGGTCAATTCTCATGCCCTGACGAAGAATTCTCATCGCGTAATCGTAATGAGCGTCTTTGGATTCGTTGATCGCCCAGTTGTTGAGCGTCGCCAGGAAATTGCCTTTGGCGGTAGCCGACTTGGAATCCAAAATCAGAGCCTTGGCGTTACAGTGCATCGCGCCGGCGTAGTTTTCCTTGTTGAGCTGTTCAACCCCGCGGTTGTAATACAGCTTCGCGACGAGTTCGACGTCGTTGATTGGACGGCGAACCACCGGAGCGTCGACCACCTGAGACGCAGCGCCGGCTTCCAGCATCCGGGCGATAACCTGTTCCTGCTTGCCGGGATAATCCTGAAGCTGGAACCAGATGGCGCACGTCGTTTCGACGTCGTAATACGTTCCGTCTGACAGGTAAACGCGGCTCATAGCGTGTCCCGGCAATTCCAGCGCAACGGCGTTAACGCCAAAGTGACGCGCCATGCTGTTAAACAGCGTCGCACCGGTTACGCAATTGTAAATCCCGGAATCGAAAATCGCCCCGATATTTGAGCTTTCCAGCAAATACTCCCTAAACATCTCGCGATGAAGATATTCCAGAATAACGCGCGCTTTTTGCAATTCAGACGCGTTTTGAGGAATAAGCTGCGACAGCTGATAAATGCAATTATTATACTGGCGTTTATACTCATTCAGCCTGGCAGAGTCTGTATTTCCCGCAGCAATCAAAGCGGCTTCAAAAAGAGTATACCGGTCAAAGCGGCTGTCTTTGGCGTCCTGAATCATATCCGATTCTGTCGCGCTGACTTCCCCCTGGAACCGTTCAAACGGACTGGCGGCCACAGGCTGTTGCGCTTGAGCGCCAAGATTTAAACTGGAGCCGGTATTCGAATAGTTGTCATAATTCGAATTGAACGTTGGACGCATAACCGTCTGTCTGCGGACAGGCGATCGCGAATAACGTTCCTGAATTTGACCATAAGACGTTGTACAACAGATAATAACAGCAAACATCGCAACGACGGCAGACCGGATAACGCCGGGAGCCTGCGCCAACGATCGGCTTGACCGTTTTATCGTCTCAACGTTTGTTTGATAATTGTATTGCATGAAAATTCATCTAAATAATTTAAAGTGAATTTACATGCATCCTTGCAGACTAATCGGCGCCATATCTCGACGCCGAGACCTAAAATCCTTTTACAAAAAGTATAACTCAAGATTTAAAAAACGCCGGCTTGTTCTCGTCGAAAAATCAGTTTTTTTCGAACGCCGTTCAACGCCTGTACCGATTTGACCTTTTGGTCCGGCTCTAAAAAAAATATTAAAGTTTAAAAGATAACAGATATTCCAATAGCAGCGATTGCACAAAATGCACAAACCGCTGCATTACGCGTCTGACAGCGCCGTTTCTTTCCTTAGAAATCGCCTTCCAGAATCAACAGCGTCGTTTCCACAACCTTGTCGACTTCGTTCTCGGGAATGCAATACATCTTCGAAACAATCTGACGATACGCGTCCATCTGTCCAGCATATCGATTTAGAATTTCGTCTGTATCGTTTCCTTTCCGAACGGTTTTATAGTCAAGGATAATCGCCTTGTCAACCTTTCCTCCGGTGCGATGCAACGCCAGACGGTCAATAACGCCGTTGACCAGACGCTCGGCATTACCCTCTTTGAGAATCCCGGCAACGTTCTTTTCACGATACACTTCCCAGGATTCGTCCGGACGCGTCAGAGCTGAAATGACAGCCGGCTGGTTAATCAGAGACTTAAACGACGGCAGCAAACTCATGAACGATTTCTGCTGCACCCCGATTCCGATCCCCAGGTCAATTAGCCGCTGATCGTCTGCTTTGTACTCGTCGATCCATTCTATATCCGCCAACCAGCAATGGAGCAGAGTCCCTCGCAAACTTTGAGGCAAAGACGTCCCGGAATCCACCGAAGAGTCTACCTCGGCTGTAACAGTTTTGATAAACGACTTCGGATCGTCGTCTGTCGTCCAGGCGGTAGCAGGCAAGGGAACGCAAACCGATCGGCTGCCAAAACCAAATTTGAAATCGGGTGTTACATTTACGATTTTGTCAGAAGACTCCGATTCGTCTTTCTGACCGTAATTCTCCGTCATGAGCAGCTTTTGAATCCATTCAGAATTGCCTTCCGAATAATACGTTTTCCCGGGCTGTTTATTCTTTCTGTTTATGCCGTTTTCTCTTGCCAGCGTACCCAGCAGAACGTCTTCGTAAGTATGATGGTCGCCGGTTTTATAGGGCGGCAGAATCATGTACAAAGCCCGTTTTGGACGAGTCATGGCAACGTAAAGATTGCACAAAGATTCCTGCATCTGCCTTTTCTCGTCATAAGTAAACAGCTCTTTGAGCTCTTCGTCTGGCAGCAAATAACGATGCTTGCTTTCGAATGAGGGAATAATTTTGTCTGGCGGTTCAATTTCATACGGTTGGGGACGTCCATAGACAACCAGGTTGGGTTTATTGGTGGTCAGCGGCGAGTCCAGCTTCGGCAAAATGACGATGTCAAATTCCAGCCCCTTTGCCTGATGATACGTCATAACCCGAATCCGGGTTTTAAAAACGTTCTTCAGAGACGTGTCGGTTATATAGTCGATAAACTCGTCCGTTCTCGTCGAGCCGTGAGAATCGTATTGATTCGCCATCTCTTCGAGCATTTCCAACCGCCGGCGGCTTCGCTCGTCCGCAGTCGGTTTAAGCAAATTCACCCATCGCTGAACCGTCAAGCCGTAACCGTTATACAACAACTCGTATCGAAGCTGATTGAGAATCTTGCAGTCGTCCCAACCGACCGTCAGCCGCTGCGTTACATCCAGGACGGATTCTCTGTCGTTCAAATCAAGGGCTTTCGCCAGACGGTCCAGTTCCTGAGACAGCGGAGAGTTGCAGACCTGATAGAATGAATACAGGTCGTCTGGATGGTCTATCCATTTCATTAACGCCAAAACCAGACGCACTTCGTACGAGTCCAACAAAGGAGAATTGCCTTCCAACGAACATTCCAGCCCTTCATTTTTAATACAGTCCGCTATCTTTGCGCCGGAATCGTTTGATCGAACCAAAACGCCAATGGAAAGATCGTGTTTTTGCGATACTTCGTCCAATTCTGTTTTAATCATTTTAGCGGCGTATTCATAAGTCGCCATGCGCCAGTCCTCAGGGCCCGATGCGTCGTCTTCTGACGCTTCATACGGAGCTGTACGCAATTCAACATAGGAGTCCATATCGGAATGATAGCTGTCATGCTCCGGAAAGTTCTCGCTCCACTCGATAGCGACGTTTCGAAGCGTCTGCAGCGAGCCCTCGCTTTTATCAAGAAGATCATTTTTGCCCAGCTGTTCCTTAAACACTTTGTTGACCGCAGCCATAATCGCCGGACCGCTTCGGCGCGACTGTTTCATGTCCACCTCGTTAATAACGGTCTTTTTGGGCGCTCCCTCCAGAAGTATTTTCCTCAGTTCCTTCAGCAGCCGCGATTCCCCGCCTCGCCAGTTATAAATAGCCTGTTTGACGTCTCCAACGCAGAAGAAAGATTTGTTGTTGTCTTTTGTCGTTTTTTTGGCAAGAGGCTCCAAAACGCGCCATTGATCCAAACTCGTATCCTGGAATTCGTCTAACATTAAATGCTGAACGGAGCTGTCCATGCGGAACGCGTCAGAGTCGTTATCAGCAGCGCCCTGACGCGTCAAAAACCAGGGGATGTCCGCGAACACCAGCTCTCCCTTGTCCTTTTTGTCCTGAATATACAGGGCGTCAAAGAGCGTCAATAACTTCTTTTGATAAAAATCAGACTGCATTCGTTTCATCTTGAACAGGAACGCCCGGGAGTATGTCGCTATATCAATCAAGCAACTGACGATGTCAGGATCGGTAATCGTGTTTCTGTTATAGGAAACGCCCTGTTCGGGAGCGGTGCGAACCGCCCATGCGTTCACCAGAAGCGCTTTTCCTAAAAATTCCGGAATGACTTTATACGGGTTCTCGGTGCGGATTCGGCTCAGATCGGCAATAATTCCCGCCTTTCCCTTCGGTGTGTACGGAGTATCTCTGCAAGAAAAAAAGTCAATCGTTGTTTCAATCAGCTGGTTAAAAGAATCGGAATTATATTTGAATCTCGGGATTTTTAACGTTTCCCAGACCTCCGTCGGAGCTTCTCTCCAGAGGGAATACAGATTGTCAATGGCGTCTGACATCTGGTCGTATACAGAACGACTCAGATCGCTGATTTTGAGATACTGTGCAAAGCTCTCGACAAAGTCTTCGTCCTGAAACATTTTTGACAGAACCATCTGACGACGTCTTTTATCAAAAGATTCTTCAATAATCGTCCAGTCCATCGGCAGCCCCAGTTCGAGCGAAAAGCACTTTAACCGCTGATTAAAATACGAGTCCAGCGTGCTGATATTGACGCGGTTGAGGCTTTTGACAACCTCGTACAGAGTCTTGCGAACCTCGCCCAGATCCAAACTGACAGAGCTTTTATCCACGCTCTGGGTTATCTTTTTGGCGCCGCTGAGTTTTTTCGACAACTCTGTGCATTTTTCGTTGTCAAGCGCGCCTTCCGCCAGCCAGGTCAGAATTCGGCTTTGAATCTCGCCCGCCGCTTTTTTGGAAAACGTCGTAGCTAAAATATTCTCCGGACGAACTTTATTCTCCGAGCCGTCTCCGGAAAAAAGAAGCAGCAAATATCGACACGCCAGCTGATGCGTTTTCCCTGTTCCTGCAGAGGCCTGAATTATCGTATTTTCCATGTTTATTTTCTATATAAATGTTTGAGAGAATTGGCAAGGCGTCAACCGCGAGCGCAAAGCTTCTCGCCCGTTCTATTCGACGCAGAATCATTATTACACACATTGAATCAAATGTCAATAGTCAACGCAAAAAAACTATAAAATAACAGGGTATGACAGAATCTGTCGCACCCCTGTTGAGCCCGCCGTAGAAAACGCCGCAAAGCGTGCATGCCAAATAGACGAAACCGGAGATCTCCTCTGGATGGAGCCTGTCTCGGGCGCCGTATTCTCCGCCCCACGATTGCACTCGTTTGAGCCCGGTTCGCCGTCGCTTTGCGCTAACTCCTAACTCCTAACTCCTAACTCCTAACTCCTAACTTTCTTTCCGCCCCCCTTGTGAGAGAATCTGCTTTTCATATAATATATAGAGAGGCGAACTGTTACGCTGGCGCGACAGATCCAAGTTTTTATCACACGAAATACACGAAAAGAACGAAGCAACACGAAAATTTTTAAATCTTTAATTTTTCGTCTATTTCGCTTATTTCGCTTATTTTGTGTTTTTCGTGTTTAAAAATCGAATGAATCATAAACGATTATTGATTTATCAATTAACCAATCGGCGAAAATCCGTTTAATCCGTAAAATCCGTGTGCGGACTGACCTGCACAAACGCCAGGTCTGAGAACGGCGCCCAAGAAAGAGAACATAACGATGATTAACATACGTAAACTGGAGGCGGAGTTGTGGGAATCCGCTGATCTCCTAAGATCCAATTCCAAGCTGACCTCAAATCAGTACTGTATGCCGACGCTGGGGCTTATCTTCCTGCGTTACGCCTACAGCCGCTTTAAGAAGGTGGAAGCTGAGATACTCAAAAACCGTCCCTCTCGCCGAGGACGAACGCTGCCTGTGGAAGCCAGCGACTTCTCCGCAAAGAGCGCTCTGTTCCTTCCGAAAGAGGCGCAGTACGAATATCTCGTCAATTTGCCGGAGAACGTCGCGTCCGCCGGGCTTGTCAACAAAGACGGTCATCCGATAAACAGCCTCTCAGAAGCGGTCAACAACGCCATGCTGCTCATCGAGGCGCAGAGCGAACAGCTCACAGGCGTTTTGCCGAAAAGCTATACGGATTTTTCCGACGAGCTTCTGGCAGAGCTGCTGCGAATTTTCAACAACAGCGCCCTTGACGACGTCGGCGGCGACGTTATCGGCAGAATTTATGAATACTTCCTCAGTAAATTCGCGCCTGTGGTCGCGTCCGACGACGGGGTGTTCTTCACGCCGAAATCCCTTGTCAAGATGATAGTCAACATTCTGGAGCCGAAACAGGGGGTTCTTCTCGACTGCGCGTGCGGCAGCGGCGGAATGTTCGTCCAGAGCGGCGATTTCGTCAACGCCGCCGGCATGAACGCCAACAGCGCCATGACATTCTACGGGCAGGAAAAGGTCGAATACAACGCCCAGCTCTGCCTGATGAACATGGCGGTTCACGGGCTGACAGGCGTTATCAAATCCGGCGACGAGGCGAACACGTTCTATCACGACGCGCATAATCTCACCGGCTGCTGTGATTACATCATGGCGAATCCGCCTTTCAACGTCGATAAAGTCAAAGCCGAATCCTGCCAGAGCGCCGGGCGGCTTCCGTTCGGTTTGCCTTCCGTGAACAAAAACAAGGAAGTCGGCAACGCCAACTACCTGTGGATTTCCTATTTCTATTCCTATTTGAACGAGCGCGGCAGAGCCGGGTTCGTTATGGCGTCCTCCGCTACGGACAGTCAGGGCAAAGACAAGGACATCCGGGAATCGCTTATCCGCACCGGCTGCGTTGACGTGATGATCTCCGTCGGCAACAACTTCTTCTATACGAAGTCGCTGCCGTGCTCGTTGTGGTTCTTTGACAGGGCAAAGAGCAAATCCGTCCGCGACAAGGTTCTCTTTATCGACGCCCGGAATTACTATACCGTAGTTGACCGCACGCTCAACGAATGGAGCGAATGGCAGCTCAAGAACCTCAACGCTATCGTCTGGCTTTATCGCGGCGAGACGGAAAAGTACGCTGCGCTGCTGCAGGAGTACCGCGATTATCTCTGTGCAGAAGCCGACGCCGACGGGAACGACGAACTCAAAGACGCGGTTTGTCTGGATTCCTTTGCCGACGTCGTTTCCGCGCTCAAAGAAAAGCTCTCAACGCTCCGCAAGATGGCAAAAGCCGACGTGGACGCCGCCGAAAAGCGCGACAAAAAGAGCGTTCAGCAGCTCTACGACGACAGAATCGCTTATATCGAAAACATGCTCGCCGCAGCCAAAGAAGCGCATTGGCTTTATGAGAAATTCGGGGACGGCGTTTATACCGACGTTCTCGGCTTGTGCAAGCTGGCGAGCCTTGAGGAAATCGAAGAAAAAGGCTGGTCGCTCACGCCCGGGGCTTACGTCGGCGTCGCTCCTGTAGAAGACGACGGCGTGGACTTTGCCGAACGCATGGCGGAAATCCACCGGGAACTCCTGTCCCTTCAGGCGGAATCCAACGACCTGATGGATACTATCTCAAAGAACATAAAGGAATTAGGATTATGAAAATACATAAGAATGAGTCGCACGATACCGAGTTCAAACAAAACTGGCGTGATGAATATCTTAAATGGATTTGCGCCTTCGCCAATACACATGGCGGTTCGCTATACATAGGCGTCAAGGATGATGGAGAAATCTGTGGCGTGGAAAACAGTCATAAACTCTCTGAGGATATTCCTAACAAGATATTACAGGCTACGGGGTTGATTTGTGATGTAAACCTTCTCAGCAAAAACGGGAAAAAGTATTTGAAGATTGATGTTGAAAAATATCCGTTTCCTGTGAGTTATCACGGAAAATATTATAAGCGCAGCGGCTCAACCACCCAGGAAGTAACCGGCTATGAATTGGATAAGATGATTCTTGCCGTTCAAGGTCGCACATGGGACAGCGTTCCCGTGCCGCATGTGTCTGCGGATGACTTAGACAAAGATTCCATTAAAATTTTTCGAAAAAGGGCTTTAGACCACAATCGACTCGATAAAGAAGCGCTGGATGTTCCTGATGAAGTTCTTCTGCGTAATCTGCGGCTTTTTGAAAATGATTATCTCACGAAAGCCGCTGTTATGTGTTTTCACCCAGATCCCGAAAAATGGGTCACATGCGCATATATCAAAATTGGATTCTTTGCCGACAACGATGCAGATATTTTATACCAGGATGAAATTCATGGCTCTCTGATCATTCAGGTGGAAAAGGCGATGGACTTGATTTATACCAAGTACATGAAAGCCCTCATCAGCTATGACGGCATTTACCGAAAAGAGACCTTCTTTTTCCCGAAAGAGGCTTTCCGCGAATTATTATTAAACGCCGTCATTCATCGCGATTACATGAGACCAACCCCGATTCAAATCAGAGTCTATGCTCATAAAATCCGTATTTGGAATATCGGTAAAATGCCTGTCGAAGTGCCTGTAGAAAAACTTTTTGAACCGCATTCTTCGGAGCCGAGGAATCCAAATATCGCCAATGTTTTCTTTAAGGCGGGCTATGTGGAAAGCTGGGGCAGAGGCTACAAGAACATATCGGACATCTGCAAATTCCGCAAGGCAACGCTGCCTGTTCCAGAGGAAAATTCGGGCGGTCTTGCGGTGGAATGCCCGCCCAGCAAGGAATACCTTGCTGCCGAGAAAAAACAGGGGAAAATGGTTACCGAAGATGACGCTGTAAATGGCGCTGTAAACGACGTAAATGGCACTGTAAACGACGTAAATGGCACTGTAAATGACTTAAATGGCGCTGTAAACGACGTAAATGGCGCTGTAAATGACTTAGACTTGTCTAAGACAGAGCAAGAAGTATTGGAAGCAATTGTTGCTTTTCCTTCATATTCCTACGAGCAACTTGCTGAGGTATGTAATCTATCACGGCGAACTATTGCCCGTATTATCAAGAGTTTTCAAAACAATAAACTCATTCAACGTATTGGTTCAGACAAGGCTGGTCGTTGGGAAATAATTGATGAAGGTCGTGCCGGCGACAAAAATCAATAAAGGGGATGGGATTATGAAAATACAAGACGCCGAGAAAAAACAGGGAAAGATGGTCGCCAAAGATGGCTCTGTAAATGGCGCTGTAAAAACCCCGTCGGGCGCTTTAAATGACACTTTAAAAGGTGGTCAAATCGGTGGTCAAATCGGTGGTCAAATCGAATTGACAGTCAGCAGGCTTTTCTATCCGAAATATTCTCAAATCCGCGAGACAACGTCCCGCATATTGGGGGAAAAGCAACAATATGCAAAAATCGATAATGCCGGGATTTCATCGACAGTGTCGAGAAAATTGAAAGCGATTGGATTGGAGGGGCAATCAGTATTGCCCAAAAGTCCGATGCTGTCGGACTTATTTATCCCAACGCTTAAGAAAAAACGGGAAGAATTTCTGTTCAATCAGATGATGGAGATGGGATTATGAAAACGGTCACACTTCAGGAAGTAACTTTTAATATTACTGATGGAAAGCATGGCGATTGTGAGCCAGCAGAGAACTCAGGGTATTATTTTGTTAGTTGCAAAGATGTTAATAACGGTACGATTGACTACGCTAATGCTAGGCAAATATCCGAAAGAGCTTTTCTTGAAACGCATAAAAGGACTCAACTTGAGCCTAACGATATTCTCATAACAAATAGCGGAACTATCGGTAGAATGGCTTTAGTAAAAGATATTCCTGAAACATATAGAACGACTTTCCAGAAGAGCGTTGCTATTGTAAAGCCTGACACTTCGGTTGTACTGCCAACATATCTATACTATAATTTGCAAAACTGTGTAACAGATTTTATTAACCGCTCAAACGGCTCCGCGCAGAAAAATCTTCTTCTTGGAACCATGCGTGAATTTCAAATTAATCTGCATGAAGATTTTGCAGAACAAGAACGTTTATCTTCTGTTTTGTCCGCCTACGACGACCTTATTGAAAACAACCAAAGGCAAATCCGGCTGCTTGAAGAGGCGGCGCAGCGGCTGTATAAGGAGTGGTTTGTCGATCTCCGTTTCCCCGGATATGAGAACACGTCAATCG
>JAZMZV010000179.1:0-3722 GCA_045586185.1 Thermoguttaceae bacterium
AAGAGGCGATGTCGCTCAAAACCGTGGGTTCTTCGTTGTCCAACACCTCCGGCGGCGCGTATGCAGGCGTACAGGAGCGACGCTGCGGCAGGTTGTCCAACAAATACGACGAGCCCAAGTCAATAATTTTGGCGGAGCCGGTGCGTTTAATCATGATGTTGGACGGTTTGACGTCTGAATGGACGATTTTTTCCCGATGGAGCGCGCCGAGTCCTTTAAGACATTCGCTGATAATTGTAACAGCGGCGCCGGTTTTGAAACGCAGGTTTTTAGCTCCGTAGTCCAAAACAACGTTGTTGAGCGATTCAAACCGTTTTTGGGAACAATGCTCTTTCAACCACGTCAGCGTTCGGGGATTGATAATCGTGGAAAGGTCTTTGCCGTCCACAAACTCCATTTCCATGATTCGGATTTGCTGCTGTTCAGACCAGTTGTTGACGTTGAGCAGATTGTCGTGCTGAATGAGGGCGATTCGCGACGATACGGCTGCCATGAGACTCATGGCGTTGAGATACTCTTTTTCGGTATTGTAACGAATCGGGGAAAAGATTTTAAGCGCGACGGGCAATATAAAGTTGTCTGTCCCAACGCGTTGTGAACGATAGACGACGCCCTGTCCGCCTGCGCCGAGCTTCTTTCCAAAACGAAGAATTTCACACGATTCCGAAACGCCTCGATTGAGAATGTCGTCGTAGGCGTCGCAGAGCATGTCTATATCCCGATTGTCAGTCGACAGATTGAAAAAATCTGACGTCTGCTGATCGTCGTTAAACAGTTGTGTTGCGTTGGAATCTGTCATGATAATTGCGCCTAATCTGCTTTGCTGGAAACAATATCGAATTCGTAAATGGCGGGAACGAGCATGGCGGCAACGGCAAAACCGTATGCGACGCAGACGACGAAAAACACGCCCAGCGAGTAATTCATCAGCAGCGCGACCAGAGCGTAAAACGTCGCGCAGGGGCATCCAAACGACGCCAGCGCAATGGCTGACGACGGGTTGCGAATTCCCAACGCGGCGTAAAGCCCTGCGCCGCCGCCGACAATCAAAGCTAAAAAGGGTTGAAATTGCGCCTGGAACGAGCCGCTAAAGGTGAGCATCATTCTCAAGCAGACGGCAACGCCGACAAACAGGAAAAACACAACGCCAAGGCTGACGCCGATTGACTGGCGGCTGTTGGCGTAAATCATGCCGCAGTGAAGCCCTAACGTTACGCTGAATAGAGTCAGAACTAAATATCCAACTATCAAATACAAGGCGTATTCGCTTGGCAGCGATTTGAAAAACCAAACGACGCTTACCAAAATCGGCGGCGCCAAGACCATTTCTTTTGTGTTCCAGAACGCGCCCAGCAGTTTGCCCCAAACGAATTCTGACGGCTGAAGGTCGCTGGAAAGCAGCAGGTCAAGCGCTTTCCCGTCACGCTCTGTCGAAATGGCGGTTACGCTTTGAGCGTTAATCAAAACGAGGCTCAACAGCGCCAGCGGAGCGATGTAGAAAAAACAGTCGGACGCCGTCTGACTCTGACTTAAAACTGCGTACAGGCAAAGTCCTGCCATGACAAGGTATCCAAGCCGATACAGAAACAGACGTCTACCGTAGGCGGCGGTGCGAACCTCTCGCCATAGAATCGGGTTGTCCCAAACGGGTCGGGAAATCAGGTTTTCCGCATGGATGTTGACGGGGTTGTCTGCGGTCGATTCGACAACCGGCGCTTTGATAATCCGGGGCGGGTTCCAGATTCTGACCCGTAAAATAACGGGCGTATAAATTAAAATCGCTGCCAGTGCGCAGAACAGATAAAAGTTCGTCTGCGGCTGGGTTTGAATTGGTTCCGCCGCCGTCAAAACAGCGGAGTACGGGCTGACGTTGCAGGCGGGGACCGACGTCCAGAACGGAGCCGTCTCCCCGGCGATAAGCCAGGCGGTAAGCGTCAGGAGCGTCAAACTGATGGTTAAAAACGTCTTTTCGCATCGAAACGCGATGGCTGACCCGATGGCTCCGCTGACAATCGACGACGCCAGCGTTACCCCAAAAACGCGAAGCGTCTGCATCGCGTCTACTCCGCCGAAAACCGTACACGACATTAAGACCGGCAGCGTCGCGAAAGGCAAAATAAACGCGTGCAGCAGCGACGACGCCAGTTTTCCAACGGTCAATTCGTACGAACTGAGATTGGTCAGCAGCAACAGGTCGAGCGTCTTGCGGTCTTTTTCCTGCGAAACGGACGACGCGCTCAACAGCGCCGACTGGAACATCGCCAGCGTCAGCGACAACGGCGCGAGAATGGAAAACAGACGAATTCCAAATCGCGCGAAATCCCCGACGTCCCGGAGTTGTTGAGAGCCGGTTATCAACAGCCAGGCGGTTGCCGAGATTGCAAGAAACAGCGCGGCGTAAATCGACCGGGCAACGTATATTTTTGTCCGTTCGGGAGATACTGCCAATTCGCGTGTGAATATCGGTCCAAACATAATTCTATTGTATCGATAACTGTTTTTCTTGCAATGACGAAAACGATATTGTTAGCTTTTACGCCGGAACGGGGTTTGCAGCGCGGCGACGCAAATTTCCTGTCGGTTGTGCTGCAGCTGGCGGGCTTTGATAACGTTGAATCCCCAGGAACGAATTCGCTCTAAATACTGCGGAATGTCCCACGCCAAATCCCATTCGACCAGCTTGAGGGTCAGAATCAGTCCGCGGATGCTGACCTGTTTGTTCATGACGATGTCCTCGACGGCGTCGAGCGTATAGTTGGGCGCGACGTTCATGTCGGACGCCAGCCAACGGATTTTACGAAATTCTTTCTTGGGAAGTTCGGTCGTTCTGCCTCGCAAATGCCGAAAATTGGGGTTCGCCAGGACGATCGGCGCCATTTCCGCCGGGTCGACGCCCAACACCTGACAGCCCCGCGACAGCAACGCCTGCGTCGCTCCGCCGGGAGACGACCCCAGTTCCGCAACTCGCGCGCCCGGCTCCAACGGCAAGCCGCTCCAAATCAACGCCTCTTCCATTTTGTACCACGCCCGGGAGACGACCTCCGGCGGCATGACGAGGTTAATCATTCCTCCGGGATAGCACGTTGCAGTAAACGTCGCCCGATGAAAGCCCGTCATCCAGACGTCCGGGTCGACGATGGTGCAATCCAGAACGCGGTCGCCTTTTACAACCGGTTCGTTAATCAGCAAACGATTTCTGACAGACGAGGGCAGGGCAGCGCGGACGAGGTTGGCAACGCGGTCGTCTTCTTCCGTCGGACCGACTTCGTACCCGCTTTTGCCAGAGGGCTTTTCGTCCCTCGACCAGACGTGAAACGCCTGATAGTCCCCGTCTTCCAGCTCTTTGACGATTTTCGCAATCCTGTCTGTTTCGTCGCCTGTAAGGCGTTCCAGCGACACGCCCGATGCCCGGGCAAATATGCTCTTCGGAACTCCCTCCTCCGGCGCGGGGCGTTCTTCTGGGAATTTGAACGTAACAAAACCCGGTCGGGAAAAGGCAAAATGTGCTTGCGGAGCCAGTTCTGAAAGCTCATGCTTGAGGAACTTCTCCGCGCCGATCTGACAGCAGGTAAACAGGTAGGACATATATTAAGTTGCGAGTTGCGAGTAGCGAGTTGCGAGTGGTAAGTGGTAAGTTTGACGCGCGCTTGCGTACTTCTCACTAACCACTAACCACTAACTACTTACTACTTTTCTTCGTTTTCTTTCTCTTTTAGCTTTTC
>JAZMZV010000180.1:0-10423 GCA_045586185.1 Thermoguttaceae bacterium
GAGCGAATGACGCTCGCCGAGGAAAAAATAAAGGTCGCAAATCACCGGATCGAGGACTTAGAGGACGAGCGACCTCAATAACGGACATATCGCCGCAACCTAAAAACGAAAATAAACAAACTACACTTATTCCAGGGTAAAATCTGTTCGTCAATTTGGGCCTCCGCAACCGCGGCGTTATGTTAGAGGGCGGGAAACCGTCCTCTTTTTTAATTTGTCCTATAATCCGAGGCTCTAATCTTCGATTTAAGCGATTTTTTATATGTTTTAATAACTACTATATTTAATTTGTGTTTGTACGGCAGAATAAGCGTTCGCGACCAAATCGGCCATATTGCGGACGTCCTCGACCTCCTGGAAACGGTGCTTTTCTGATCCGGGCGGGACGAGCGGAAACGAGATCCATTTCGCGCGGTTTGTGTATTTGAACCGAGCGAGGTCCCAAACGCCAATAACGGCCGAAACGTAATTGTCCGACTTCCGGACGAGCTGCAAATCGTCCGCGCCGGTGAGGGCCTTTAATATCTCGAAAATCTCGATTTCTGATTCCGTCGCGATCCGTTCGCGCTCCTGGCCGTAATTTGCAAAATTAATATTCATTTAATCACCTCCGCAAATAATTATAGCATATTGACAAACGGGGAGCACATGTTTTATAATCGCTACAAGGTGGTTCGAATAACAAAAGAGGGCGGTCCGCAATATGGCGGGCCGAAAACTAAAATCGTTAAGTATTCCGATAATCACAAGTTTTGGAATATTCCACAAAGCGAATAGGGTACCCTCAAAAGTAAATAAATATATAATTAAGAACCACCTAATAGGAAAGAGGTGGTTTTTTTATGAAATGCGCGAGCTATTTACAGTACGCCATCGTCGAAGCGGACAGGGCCGATTTACTGACAGAAAAGCTCAACGCGGAATTGTATCGGCTACGGGACAAGCAACCAAAGGCGACATTTGACGGGAATATAGTCCGGATCAGCTATTACGAGTCCGAAAAGCTCCCGGAGAGTCTCGAGGAGGAATACGAGGCCCAGGGGGTGCGGCTTACCTGCGAGGATTGCCCGTTCTTCTGCCCGACGATGAAGGCGGACGGCACGATCGACAAGCGGGCCAAATGGGGACATTGTCCTTTGACGGAGTACGGCCGGACCGACAAACGTTCCAGGGCGTGTAAAGCACTATTCGAGAAGTTAAACAGCGGGGAGGTAAAGCTTTGTTTAGAAAGTATAGAGTAAAAGAGGGGTCGTTCCTCGACTATGCTCGTTATGGTTTGGCCGGGTTCGTATTTTTTACGGGCCTTACGGCGTTAGCGATCTTTTAAGGGGGCCAATTATGGGAAAAATGACGTATCGGGTAAACCTTAATTATGTAAAATTCGACTTTGACGATCATATTACCGCGGATCAATTCGCTGCATTAGCTAAGCTTAATTATTCCGGCGGATTTTATGACGGAAAAATGAACGTTTCAGTCGATTATCTGACAAAAGACGAGGCCGAAAAGGCCCAGGAGGGTAACGAATGAAAAAAGAAATCGAGGGCGATCTCCGGCAGGTGTTGAAGCCGTATCTCGGACATTGGGACGTTCCGGAGGGCGGCGACCTGGTTCTTACGATCGACAGAATTTACGAAGAAGAAATAAGAAATCAGCACGGGACCGAAATAAAGCCGGTTATGTATTTCCGCGAGCCGGGCGTTAAGCCAATGATCGTAAATAAAACGAATAACGATTCTATTACTCGGCTCCACGGGAAACGCACTAAATCGAATAATTGGAGCGGTAAAAAAATAGCTCTTTACGAAGCTCCGGAACCGAAATCAGCGGACGGCCTGGCGCTAAGGGTCCGGGATTATCTCCCGAAAACGGACGAGATAATTTGCGAGGACTGCGGCGCGGTCGTAACGGATCGGGAAGTCGACGGCAAAACTTACAGGGCGAAAGCGATCGCTAATAATGCTTTTACGAAATTCGGCCGTTATTTATGCTACGACTGCGCGACAAAGGCGGCCCAGGAGCTCGAATAATGTTTGTTTGGTTAAAGGTCACGCCGGACCGGTACGAGCTGCCGGGCGCCGTGGCCGATTCGGGGAAAGAGTTAGCTCGTATTTGCGGGGTTTCTGAGAATAACGTCTATAACACAATGACAAAGGCGAGGAAACTCGGCCACCGTTGCCAATATATCCGGGTAAAAGTCGAGGAAGGATTAAACGACAATGTTACTAAATAAAGAGAATTATTTCAGCAAAGAGGCAAACGCCGAATATTGGAGCGTTTCACAATTTAAGGCCTTTAACCGCTGCGAGGCGGCAGGGCTCGCCGAGGCCCGGGGAATCTACGAACGCGAGGAAACCGACGCCCTTTTGATCGGGAGCTACGTCGACGCTTATTTTTCCGGGGAACTCGACGAATTCGCCGAGCGGAATCACGACAAAATGTATAGCAAACGAGGCGGCGGGCTCCTGGCGAAATTCCAGGCAGCTAACGACATGATTAACCGCGTTGAGTCGGATCCACTAATGAATGAATTTTTAGAGGGCGAGAAACAGGTTATTAAAACGGCCGAGCTTTTCGGGGTCGATTGGAAAATTAAAATAGACGTCTACCACGAGGACCGGATCGTCGATTTTAAAACCGTTCGAGACTTCGGCGATATATTCGACAAGGGTTACGGTTGGCGGTCATGGGTCGAATATTGGGGCTACGATATTCAGGGCGCGATTTATCAGAAAATAGAGCAGATCGCGACCGGACGGGACGAACCGCTGCCGTTTTACCTGGCGGCCGTTACTAAGGAACGGGTCCCGGATATTGCGGTCCTGGAGATCCCGAACCATATCCTCGAGGCGGCTCTCGGGCTTGTCGAGGCTAAAATCGACAGGTTCGACCTTATAAAGTGCGGCGACGTCGAGCCGATTCGCTGCGAAAAATGCGATTATTGCAAATCTACGAAAATATTAACGCAACCGGAAATATACGAAATTAAGGAGGCCGAATAATGAACGATATAAACGTTAGAGAGATATTAAACGAGCCGGAGCCCTTGTTTATTAAGGCTCAGGGTCCGGATAAACACGCGGCAGCCGAGCGCCTGGCAGCAACGGAAAAGCATTTCGAGGCCTGGCACTCCGAAATAAACCGGACTAACCTCCGGGGGATCCCTGGAAACCTCGGGAAACTTTACGAGCAGGCCGCTATCGTCCTTTGTATGATTTTGCACGAGGAAAAGAGGATCGTAACGAAATGATTAACGCACTAATTACGGACAGAAAATTTAGCCCGGGCGAAACGATACGGGAGTTAAGACGAGAACAAGGGCTAACGCTCCGCGAGTTGGCGGACCGTTCCGGCGTATCCGATTCGGGCGTTTCACGTTGGGAAAACGGCGAGAGGGTTCCGAACGTCGACGCATTTGTCCGTATTATTGAGGCCCTGGACGCGGAGGTTGTTATTATTCGTAAAAAGGGGCGGGGCGCCGATCGCGTTCCCGCTCCGGAGGGGGATTAAATGTTTAACGATATTAAATTACATGGTTATTTCGGCCGGGATCCGGAGCTCTCAGAGGGACAGGGTATTAACGGCCCTTATAAAAAAGTCTCGTTTTCGATCGGGGTTTCCAGGGATTACGGGGACGGGACGGATTGGTTCCGCTGCGTGATGTTCGGGAAACGGGCCGAGGTTATCGAAAAGTTTTTCCGCAAAGGTTCGGAGATATTCGTCTCGGGTCGAATGGAGTCGTACAAGCCGAAAAACGACCCGGAGAGAACGGCCTATATAGTCAAGGTATCTAACTTCGACTTTTGCGGAAAAGGCTCGGAAAAAGTCGATTTTAAGCCGAGAAACGACGAGACGATTCCGGCAGCACCCGAGGCCCTGGACGACGAGGACGTTCCGTTTTAAGAGGTTTTGTTAATGGTTTACCGTAAATATATTATTGTCGACACGAGGGAAAAATCGGGCGCTATTGGCGGAATCCTCGACTATTTCGAAAAGTCCGGGATCGAGTACGAGCGCAGCAAGTTGTTATTCGGCGATTATATGGACTATAACCGGCCCGGGGTCGTTATAGATCGAAAACAGAATATCGCCGAATTGGCGAAAAATTGCACTACTGAGTCGGACCGGTTCAAAAGGGAAATGGACAAAGCCAGGAAGGCCGGGGCGACCCTCGTAATACTTGTCGAGCAAAACCGTTATAAGGACCGGGGCGAGTGGATCCGCGTCGAAAACATCGAGGACCTGCTAACCTGGAGCTCGCCGAATACTCAGGTCCGGGGCGAAAAAATATATCGGGTCCTCTATTCATGGCGGACTAAGTGGCCGATAAGGGTCGTATTTTGTGACAAACGTCAAACAGGGAAAAAAATTATCGAGATACTATACGGAGATCCGGAAAAATGAGAGACAGTTTTATCTTTTATCGCAGCTTTTACGAAAGTATCAGCGAATTAGACGAGGCGGACAAAATCGCCTTATACGGGGCTATTTGTGCTTACGCCATGGACAATATCGAGCCGACCTTAAAAGGCCCGGCTAAGGCCGTTTTTATGCTCATAAGGCCACAAATCGACGCCAATACGAGGAAATACGAGAACGGTTGTAAAGGGGGCCGCCCGCCTAAAAAACCTAATAAAAACCAAACCGAAACCAAAGCGGAACGCAATGATAATGATAATGAAAATGATAATGAAAATGATAATGATAATGAAAATGATTCAGCAATCAGTCGCTCCGCTTTCGGTCAATTCAATAACGTAATGCTATCAGACGACGAAATGCAGGAGCTAACGGACCGTTACGAGCGGGTCGGGGCTTTAATCAACAAGGTCAGTAAATGGCTAACCCGGGCGAAGAATCCCGTCCCGGATCATTTCGAATTGTGCGAGACGTTCGCCGTTAACGAGTCCTGGCCCAAACGACGAACGATCGAACCGTCCGGGCCGATAATCGTAACGGATCCGCTGCCCCCGGACGAGCAGGACCGCAAAGTCGCGGAAATGAGGGAACGGCTCGGGGCGGCGATTAAATCAGTATAACTAAATATTTGGAGGTGATTCGATGGTTTTAAGAAAAACAGAAAAAATAAACGGCGACGCACTGCGGGCCGAGATTTACAAAAAGGGGTTAACGCTAAGAGAGGCGTCCGAAAAATTAAAGCTCGCCCATAATTATATTGCGAGCGCGGCGAGGCTCGGGCAAATTCCGCAGGATCGGGTACAATCAATAGATTTAATCCTCGGAATTAAGCCGGAGAAATACGTTATCGACGAGTCCGCTCCGGTCCAGGAGGAAATGAAAATCGAGCCGGTAAAAGCAAACACCGACGGCGGAATGATCCGGAATATTGACGTCGAGTTTATCAAATTCCGGGCGAGGGAGCTCAAGATCCAATTAACGTCGTTATGTAATATTCTCGGGAAGTCCGATAAATATATAGACACGCTCAGGGATAAAGGCGCGAGCCGGGAGGATTTCGAGCTTATGTTATACGTCCTGAGGATTGGCCCGAACGACGAGAGACTATTCCGGAAACCCGAGACGGTAAAAGAGGCCGAGCCGGAAAAGGACGGCGCGATCGAGTCGAGGTTCAACCAGGCCGAATCTAAAATCGCGGTCCTTAACAGGCAGGTTAAAGAGCTCCGCGAGGAAAACGCGGAACTGCGTCGGCAGCTCGACGGTCAAAAGAGACTCGCCTCGGCTATCGTCGGATCCCTGGCAAAAGTCGGGATTATCGTCGACGGGGACGCAAGCACCAGGAAGGGGGGGGCGCGGCATGAGGACGTTCTATAACGGGGATAAAGTTATTAAAATTTATCTCGACGCAGAGGACCGCCTCGAGGACATGGCTATATATTCAGGGCTAACTATGGGAGAATTGGCGAGGCGAATCGAGGAAATAATTAATAAATCAATAGCGGACGAAAACGAGAGAGGTAAAGAAAATGAGCGAGTATATTAAAAAGTCGGACGCGATCGAGGCGTTTAATGGCGCCGATCTCTATCGTTATTGCGATCCGGACGCGACCGCCAGGGAAATAATAAACGACCTGCCGGCGGCCGAAGTCGTACAGAGATGGATTCCATGTAGTGAGAGGTTGCCGAGTGAGGACGGACGCTATTTGGTATGTATGAATTGGGAATATGAAAACATGGGAGCGTTGAAGTGGGCAGACGGTTGGAATTGTTTCAGATATCCTGACGGAGAAGTCAGTCGAAAAAGCGAAATAGACAGAGCAGATGTTATCGCATGGATGCCGTTACCTATGCCGTACAGAGAGGATGGTGAAGAATGAGACTATTTGACATGGATAGCAAAGAAGATTATCTGCTTGATGGGAAGTATAACGTGGCTACACCGTATGCCCCGTGTGTCAATGTCGTTGAGGTAGTCAGATGCAAGGATTGCGAAGCCAGCAGAGTGTATGGGAAAACAACACAGTGGCTTGCTTGTGAAGACGTGATGGAAGGACAAGCAACAGATCCAGACGGATATTGTTATCTTGGAAAACGCAGAGAGGAAAGCGAGGTAGAGGAATGAGCGCAACAATAGCAATATGGCTGATAGTGATCATTGAGGCTGTAAGGGCGGCGCAGAACTGTATGCAGTTGATGATGGCAAGACGGCAGACAAGGCTTAATGTCAGAGCAACGGACGAGTTTATACAGAGCCTGAAAAAGTCAGACAGGGAGTTTGTGAGAGAAATGCTCGATGCATATGAGCGACAGGAAAGCGAGGTAGAGGAATGATTTACCAATTCATTGACAATTTATTTGAAGCCATTCACATCGTGCGACACTTCTTCCGAGCGGTTGCGTGTAAAAGTTACTTTGTGGAAAGCCATGGAGTGAGTATGTGCGACAGAACGCAAGGAAGTTGTGAGTGGTATTGGTGTCCTAAACGCAAAGGCGGTGGTGATGAATGAGCGATTTAATTTACAGAAACGACGCCCTGCGAGAGTTAAACGGAGCGTTTTCAACGTGGGAGGACGATTCTAAGGCCGAGGAAATAATACAAGGGCTGCCGTCGGCAGATTATATTAACCGCGAATATTTCGAGCGGACTAACGAGGCAAAGAATAATTATATTAAATATTTGCAAAATAAAATTGATATTCTCCAGGAAAGAGAACGGGAAAAAGCCCGTAAAAAAATCTATATCGCCGGCCCGGTAACGGGCGTTGAGGGTTACGAGGAAACGTTCGCAAAGGCCGCGGACGTTCTCAGGGCTAAAGGTTACGAGCCGGTTAACCCGGTCGCTCCTGGGATCGTCGAGGGCTATTCTTACCGGGATTATATTAACCGGGGGTTTAATTTGCTAATGGACTGCGACGGTATTCTTTTGCTGCCGGGCTACATGGACAGTAAAGGGGCCGCGCTCGAGCTGCATTACGCGTTAGCGGTCGGTATGGAGGTAATAAAATGCAGACGATAACGGAAGAAATCACTAAAGAAAAATTCGAAAAGTTACAGGCTATGAGCTACGACGAGCAACACGCCGAGCTATTCCCGAACGGGGTCCCTGATTCCTGGGCCTATGGTTACGGCTATTACGGACATTCGCTAATTGAAAGAGACGGCAAATATTACGCGGCGTTTAAGATCGGCAGCTCGTGCGAGTAGGAGGGCGGACGAATGAAAATAATACTTGAAATACCGGATCATACAATTTGCGCGTTTTTTAACTACGTTGAGTATGAGCCGAGCGGGCTTATGATGAGCGTTAAAAGCATACAATCGGAGGACCTGGCGGACGGAGCCGTTATAAAAGTTAACGCCGATAACGAGGGGGCTTAAATGGAAATCGGACTAATTGACGTTGACTCTCATAATTTCCCGAACCTGGCGCTTATGAAGTTATCCGCATATCACAAACGGCGAGGGGATCGCGTGGAGTTTTGGAACGGGCTAAAGCATTACGACCTGGTTTATAAAAGCAAAGTATTTACGGACCTTTACACTCCGGACAACGAGTTTATCGTAATGGCCGACGAGGTTATTAAAGGCGGTACCGGTTACGACCTGGAGAACAAACTCCCGGACGAGATCGAACACCAATTCCCGGATTATGCGTTATACGGGATCCGCGACAGGGCGTACGGGTTTTTAACTCGCGGCTGCCCGCGTGGCTGCCCGTTCTGTATCGTAAAGGCCAAAGAGGGAAACACGCGGACCGTTGCGGACCTCTCGGAATGGTGGGACGGTCAAAAAGAAATAGTGCTCATGGACTCCAATATAACGGCGTCGAAGGATTGCGAGAGATTGTTTAACGATTTGATCGAATCAAAGGCGTTAATAAATTTTGAGGGGGGGGCTCGACGTGAGACTATTAACCGATAAAGGCGTCGACCAATTAAACCAAATGAGGACGTCGGTTATACATTTCGCATGGGATAATTACGAATTTGAAACATACGAGAAGTTAAAGCGGATCCGTCCGAGAATTAAAAAACGAGATCGGGATCTAAAGGTTTACGTGCTAACCAATTACAGCACGACACACGAGGAGGATCTCGAGAGGGTTTATAAACTTAAAGAATTAGACTATGATCCGTATATTATGATTTACGACAAACCAACGGCGCCGGTCGAAACGCGATTGTTGCAGCGTTGGGTAAATAATAAAATCATATTCCGGACGGTCGAGAGGTTCAGCGAATACGACAGGACGCGGGGCTAATGAGAGCAAAAGAATATTTGCAGCAATACGGCGAGGCGGAAATAATAGCCCGTCGGCTAAAAAGAGAATACGACAAAGAGGCCGAGCTTTTAATAACGATCCGCTCGCCTCAGGGATCCGACGGACAACCTCACGGCGGGGGACATTCTAACCCGATCGAGGAAAAGGCGATCAGATTAGCCGAACGGTTAACCGACTACCAGGACGCCGAGCTTGACGCGATCCGGATTAAACGGCGGGTCCTGAGGACGGTTAACAAAGTACCGGGGCCTCGCGGGTCGGTCCTATACGAGCGTTATATTAACCTCAAAACCTGGGGACAAGTGGCCGAGACGTTGCATTATTCAAAGAGACATTGTTATAACTTGCATAACGAGGGGCTCGACATTGTAGAGGATTTAATAAAATAACATTGCATTGTATTTCACCATATAGCACTGTTATTATGATACCGTCGAAAGGGGTCAAAAAAAGACACCTGAAACGGATCACCTTTAGCCGGAGAGATCCGGCAACCTGCCCGAAATAGTGCTAAGCGGTGCAAATCCGCTATCGGGCGCCCTCAAACAACATTATACGGTTTCGTGTAAAGGTCGGAATAAACCGGCCTTTTCATTTGCGGAGGTTTTTTATTATGAGAAAGTACGACGTAATATATATACTCGCCGAGAACGCGGCCAATTATGAGGAATTGCGTTATTCGCTGCGGAGTATTGAAAAGAATTTCACACACGGCGACGTTTGGTTTTACGGCGGGAATCCTAAGGGGTTCGCCCCGGATCGGGCGGTCCGGCTTCATCAGAGCGGCCGCAGCAAGTGGGAAAAGGTCCGCAATACATTATTCGCTATTTGCCAGGATCCGGACGTTCCGGATCGGTTTTGGCTAATGAACGACGACTTTTTTATTATGCAGCGGCTCAATTCGACTAAGGCCGTTTATAATAAAACGCTCGCCGATCTTTACGAGGGCGTAAAGAAACGACACGGGGGTTGGACGTCTTACTCCCGGGCTTTATGGTATTGCGAGCAAGTGCTAAAGGCTAAGGACCTGCCGACGTTGGATTATGCCGTTCACGTTCCGATGTTAATCGACAAAGAAAAGGCGCTCGAGGTTTTAACGGCGTTTCCTGATTGTCCGATGTTTCGGAGCCTTTACGGGAATTATAACCAGGTCGACGGCGTACACATGGACGACGTTAAGATTTCGGACCCGACGAAAGAGGTCGACCCGGAGGCGGCGTTACTTTCGACAAGTAATAAAACATTCAAATACGGACGGGCCGGGGAATATATTCGAGCGGCGTTTCCGAATCCGTGTAAATACGAGGCGGGTCAAAATGGCTAAGCCGTTCGCCCGAAAGTTTTATAGCTCGAAGGCCTGGCAGGACTGCCGGAACGAGTACGCTAAGCGGCGGCACTATTTATGCGAGAATTGTCTCAGGAAGGGGATATATAAGCCGGGGACGATCGTCCACCATGTTATCGAGCTCGATCCGGTCAACATCGAAAACCCGGAGATTGCTCTTAACTTTAACAATCTCGAATTGCTTTGTCGTGATTGTCACATGGCTATACATGAAGTCGAGGGCGGACGTTGGGCGGCCGTCAATAAACGCAAACGAGCAGCGCGAGAGGCTGCTAACCGATATAAAATCGGCGAAAACGGGGAAGTTTTAGCAAAATAGCCCCCCGTTATGCATTTTTGCATTAAAAAAGCGTAGACAAGTCGGATCGTAGCCATGT
>JAZMZV010000181.1:0-7515 GCA_045586185.1 Thermoguttaceae bacterium
GTGCGTTATAATATTATTTGGCGTTGTATTTGCACCCCACACCTAAAGGTGTGGGCCACGATATTTTAATATTAATTGTTCTCACAGCTGAAGCTGTGAGGAACAAACGCCTAAAGGCGTTTACTATGTTCAATTGTTAATCTTATCTATTTTCGCAACCCCAAATTTATCGCGCCGCACCCAGTCCGCGCTGCCGCGCGAGATTATTATAGTCGCTCCCGTTGGTCGCTTGCCTCACACTTGCACGCGGAACGGTCACGGCTAGTTATTCTTTTAGTCCAGAATTCTCAGCTTGACCGGGGCGCCTTTGACGCACTTGAGAGATTTGATCTTCTCAATCGCCTGATTGACCGCGCCTTCGTTGGTTCCGTGAGTCAAGATAATCATCGGGACGATTCCCTTGGACTTCCCGTTGCCGGAGCCGTACTGAAGCAGCGACGCGATGGAAATCGACGACTTCGCCAGGATGTCGGCAATCTGCGCCATGACGCCGGTCGCGTCCGCAACGTCCATACGGAGATAATAGCGTCCTTCGACGTCGTCCGGATTTCTCAGCGGAGCGGCGGGGCGTTCGTCTCCCCACAGGTTGAGGGTCTTGAACGTGATAGCCGTCCGACCGATGGCGGTGTCGAGAATGTCAGCCACGACCGCGCTGGCAGTGGGAAGTTCTCCCGCGCCTTTTCCGTAGAAAAAGACGTTTCCAACCGCGTCGCCGACGACTCTGACTGCGTTAAACGCCCCAGAAACGTTGGACAGGTTGGTTCCCTGTTTGACCAGCGTCGGAGACACGCTCAGTTCCAGCCCGGATTTGGTGTTGTTCGCAACGCCCAAAAGCCGGATTTTGTACCCCAACTGTTTGGCGAAGTACATGTCAACGCTCTGAACGACGTCGATGCCAACGCGGGGGATGTCCTTCCAGTTGACAACCGCGCCGAACGACAGATGCGCCAGAATCGCCAGCTTTTGCGCGGCGTCTGACCCGTTGACGTCCAAAGCGGGATTGGCTTCCGCGTAGCCCAGACGCTGGGCTTCTTTGACGGTAGAGTCGTAGTCCGCGCCGGTTTCTTCCATGGTGGACAGAATGAAGTTGCTCGTTCCGTTGAGAATGGCTCGAATGGACTGGATGTTGTTCGCCTGCAGCGACTGCCCGATGCCCGCAATGATGGGAATGCCGCCGGCAACCGCCGCCTCAAACGCGATGGTGCAGCCGTTGGCGCGCGCCAAGTCAAACAGTTCTTTGCCGTAGGTCGCCAAAAGAGCCTTGTTTGCCGTAACAACGTTTTTGTGAGCGTTGAGAGCTTTTTCTACCAGAGTTTTAGCGTACGTCGTGCCGCCAACCAGTTCGACAACGATGGAGATTTCCGGGTCGTTGATAATATCGTCTGCGGAATTGGCAAGGATTTTCATCGCCTTGGGAACGCCGCGGTCGCGCGTCGTGTCGAGGTCGGCGATGCGCGCCAAAACCAGATCAACGCCGCTGCGTTGCGCCATGAGCTTCTTCTCGTTGAGCAGAAGTTTCGCAACTCCCGTCCCGATGGTTCCGAATCCAACCAACCCAACTTTAACGGTTTCTTTTTTAGTCGTCATTATTTTATGCAGTTTAAATTTACGAATAAACCTCTAATCCTGAAACAATATTCACGTTAGAGATTCGAAAATCGATATAGCATTATACACTTTTTTTATTTTTTTCAAAGAGGGATTATTAAATTATTATCAAAACTTTTGACAAAAACAGGAGAGATAAAATTTGAGTTGCGAGTATAGAAGCGAATATGTATAGACAGTTTATTCGTAGCCCACACCTTTAGGTGTGGGTCAACAATTACACAAAACAATTATTACGTACGAATTCCTATTCACTCTCCGCCCCATCTTCCCTTGGAAGATGGGGCGGAGAGTGAATAGGGGGGAAGCGTTTGGGAGGGGACCGTTTATCAAGTCCCCCAGATAAATCTGGGGGCTACGATTTTTAATTTGCTATTATTTCCCACGTCTAAAGACGTGGGGATAGGGACAGACAAGTCTGGAGCTACGAAAATTTGACAACGCCCACAAAAACCCGATTGACAAAACCCTCATTGCCGGTATACTAAAAAGAAAAAATAATTGCTAATTGCAAATTGATAATTGCTAATTGACGATGGACAAGCCCGTTTTACCGCCGAGAACTGACCCGAACGCTCCCGCGATGGCGGCGATTGCGTTTGGGGCGAATTTGGGAAACGCCAAGCAGACGTATAAAGAATGTATCAGACGACTCAATGCACTGCCGGAGACGTCGGTTGTGAGATACTCGTCTTTGATTCTGACGGATCCCGTCGGCGGTCCGGCGGGTCAGCCGAAATATCACAACGGGGCGATTCTCGTTCAAACCCGGTTGGAGCCGGAAGAGTTATTAAACCAAACGCAGAAAATCGAGCTTGACCTCGGGCGCGTTCGGACGATTAAAAACGGACCGCGCACCTGCGACCTCGACATTCTCCTGTACGACGACGTCGTTATGAACTCGCCCCGATTGATTATCCCGCACCCGCGCATGTACGAGCGCGATTTCGTCCTCATCCCGTTGCGGGAGATATTGCCGTGAGCTAAAAGCAGTTTCCGGGGAGCGGACTAGTCCGCGAAAAATAATAATATTTTAGGCGGGTAATACCCGCCCCCCGAAAGCGCTATTCCTGATTCACGCTCTCGACAACAAACTCGTCCCCGTCGCGGACGAGGAATATAACGTGGAGTCCGTTCTCTTTTGCCAGAGGCTTTCCCTGTTCTGCGCCCAGGGCGAGCAGAGCCGTCGCCCAGGCGTCGGCGGTCATGCAGGAATCGTCAATCACCGAGACGGACGCGGTTTTATGCGTAATCGGTCGCCCGGTTTGCGTGTCGATTATATGCGAGTACCGCACGCCGTCCAGCTCGTAGAAGTTCAGATAGTCGCCCGACGTGGCAATCGCTTTGTCGCTCAGAGAGACGGTTTTCGCCAAGGCGTCGTCCGTCAAAATTGGGCTGCTGATTCCCACAGACCAGTCTTTGTCAGCAATGTTTTTCCCGCAGGAACGCAGCTCTCCGCCAACGTCGACAAGGAAATTTTTGTATCCGCCTTGAATCAGAAGCTCTGCAACGCAGTCCACCCCAAACCCTTTGGCGACGCTGGACAGGTCAATATAGACATTGGGGTCAGACTTGACGACCGCGTACTGCGGTTGAGAATCGGCGCCGGGCAGTTCGACGATCTTGATTTTATCCCAGCCAACGCGCGCTTTGGCAGCGGCGATTTCCTCGTCAGACGGGACCTTTTCCGGACGGTCTTCCGGACCGAATCGCCACAGGTTGACAAGCGGTCCGACAGTCGGGTCGTAAGCGCCGTTTGTCTTTTGCGCTATTTCCAACGCCAAACGCAGCACCTTTGCCGTATCGGCGGAAATTGGGAACGGCTCTTCGGACTGATGCTTGTTCAAACGCGACAGCTCGGAATTCTGGTCGTACGTTGACATCAGCGCGTTGACCCGCGCGAGTTCCTCGTCAATCTTTTTCTTAAGCAGTTTCTCTCTAAAATCTTTAGTCAGAGCCTTGTATACAGGTACGACAATCGTTACGCGATAGGTCGTCCCCATCGTATCGCCCTGATAATGCACCGTGTCGTTTTTTGTTACGCTTACTATCGCCAATCCTATAAAAATTGTTACAAGAATGGATATGCAAAACAGACGGCTTTTCTTTCCCAGCGCCGCCAGCAAGAAGAAACACAACAGCAGAAACAAAACCAAAAGAAAAACTGACATGGGAGTAGCTAGTTGTTTAATTCGGAGTTCGGAATTCGGAATTACGCAAGCGCTCATTCAAAAGATAATTACGCATTCCGCATTCCTAATTCCGCATTATTATATGACAAACGGATTGCGTTTCCATGGGGTTGGAATAAACTGATACGGATCCTGACTCTTCTTGAATTCTTCGATTTTACGGTTTCGCTCTTCCAGAGCCTTTTTTATAAAATCTTCTCTTTGCTGAAGAAAATTGTCCTCTAGCGGACAGACATCTTCAGTTTCAGAATCAGTCGCTTTCGCGACTTTTCTTCTCGAGCGTCTGATCTTTTCAGTCGCTTTTTCTTCTTCGTCTGTAAAGTTCACATCTATATTCGGCAGCGGTTCTTCGTTCCCGGCGTCATCGGCAGAAAGCTTATCGGAAGAAGGCGTTTCGCCATCGACATTGTTGTCTGCTGCCTGATCGCTTTCGGAGTCAAGCAAAATCGGTTCCATAAATTTGGGAACGCTCTTGCTGGGAAGATAACTGACCGCTTTTGCGGGAGCCTCCGGAGACGAGGAATCCTTTTTAGACTCCTCTCCGGGCACATTCTCTGGAGACGACTTTTCAGGCGACTCCTTAACGCTGTCAGGCAATTCGCTCTCGTCCACGGGAACCTTCTCGATAAAATCAGACCCCATATCGTCAAGCGTTACATCGCCTTGCCAGGGAGCTTCAAATTTGGTGATGTCAATCTCAATATCGTCAGTCGGCCTTACCGGTTGATCCTGCAGCAAATCGTGCAGACGCTGAATTTCCTCCGGCTTCATGTCGACGATAATCGATTTCCAATGCTTGACAATAAGCTGCTTTTTCTTGTACGGAATGGACATAGCCGGATCGTTCTTCTTCATACGAATCACGCGCCACGCCGCGGCTTTTTCGTCCAAGTCCGGATCCAGCTCTGGCGGATGCGTTTTCATGTACCCGTACTGCGTTTCAAAGATTTTGTCCTGAACCTGTCTCTGCCGTTCGTTATTCCAATAATAAAGCAGCCCTCCAATTACGCCTACGCACATAATACAGGGCACAACAATCTGAACCCACCACTGATTCTGGCACCACCAGCGCAGGAATGCGTAACGATTATAAGGATCTCTTGGCGAATAATAAGGCATTGTATTGTTAAACGCTTTGATCTGTCAATTCTACAGCGCGTTCCAGCCAACCATTGACGTCGTTCAGACGCATGAGGTCTGAAGCAACGTTCGGACTGGCAAAAATTCGAGCGCGCTTGACAAAAAAATCAAACTGTTCCGTCGCCAGCGCGTTGACGGCGGGGGACGCCTGCTGAAGTTTGATATACTGGTTCTGCCGGGCGAAATACACGTCAACCTTAAACTGAACTTCTTTCGCCGAGGGCGGAGCGTCTATAATAATATCATCAGGTTTTATCGGTATCGACAATTCCGCAGTCGCCAGTTGAGCGGCGTTGATTGAACATCGTACAAGCCATTCAAACGGTTTACGCGATATACGACGTACAATTTCGCTATCTTCCAGAATGCTGAATTCTTTGACTCGTTTATATATCCGGCGACGCCTGCCAAAAAGCCCGTCCAACAGCTCGACAGCGGACTTTTGCCCTGTCGACTTTGCCGTGTCAATAAGCCGATTTTGGAACTCGTAATCGGAAAGCTCTTCGTAATCGTCAAGGTTTATCGCGTCCCAAAGACGATAGACGGCTCGCTGTAACATGGCGGTTGCAGCTCGAACGGTGTGATGCCAGTAGACCTCGCTGAACATGACGTATCGGGCGAAAACCATCAGTTCCGCCGCGGTGCGTCCTTTGTCGGTAATCGCCAGCTGGTCGCCCGCCTCGTTCAAACACAACGACCCGATTAACCGTTGGCGGTCAAAGTGACGTCCGTACGGAACCCCGGCGTGAAGGCTGTCCCGATACAGGTAATCCATCTTGTCGATGTCGATCGGGCCGGAAATCATGCTCTCCAGCAGCCGCATTGCCAGCGTTTCCGTTCTCCCGTTGAGCAGGTCGTCCACCAGCTTCGGCTCGACGCCCCAGTCCTGACGCAAGGCGTCCGACAGCTCGGAATCAGCAAGCCGCTTTCCCAGCCGTTCTTCGTGACTTTTCACGCCCGGCAAGTCCATGTCTTCAATCAAATGACAGTACGGATAATGCCCGACGTCGTGAAGCAGGGCGGTTACGATAAACAATTCCGCCAACTGGTCTGAAATCGTCGACGTAAACCGCTCATCCGACGACAACCTCTGCAAGTACAACAGCGACAGACGATACACGCCCAACGAATGTTCAAACCGCGTATGCCGCGCCGCCGGATAGACCAACGGAGCAAGTCCAAGCTGCGTAACCTGCGACAACCGGTAAAACTCGGGCGAGTCAATAATTCGCCGAACGCGAGGCGTTATCGGAACGTCCGTTTCTGACGGGATTCTGATTATCGATTTTCGAGACGACAATCCGGCGATTTCTGGAATTGCATACATACTTATAATCTAATCGCTTTTTTGAAAATTTCAAGGGATTTTTTCACAAATTAAAGAATTAGTCCAAAATAAACCGACATAGAAACAGCATAATTCCTCTCATGTTGGAAAATAGAGAAAATAGTGTAAAAATAGCAAAGCTATGTCGTTTTCATTCAACGCGCAAACCCTGTCGATCATTGCAGAAGAGTTCTCGAGACTTCTTCATCAGAAAATCTCGCCAGAACAGATAAAAACGTTTACGCTGCTCAAAAACGACAGCTACGTTGGACGAAAATTCCAGGTCGGCAACATCGTCGCGATATGGAAAAACGCGCAGCCGGAAATTGAATTCTACGATCTCCAAACCGGCGACGCTCTCAATACGCTCAACCTGGCAAACGACTGGCGTCTGTTTGCCGCGTAACTATTCCCGATATTTCGCCCACGTTTCTTCTATCCATTTAACAGGGCGAACTGCTTTGAAGAAGTCCGGCGAACGCCAGCCTTGAATTGCGACGTCCGGGTTGGGGTTGCCGTGAAAGATAACCGCTTTTGTTCCCGTCGGGGGAAGCTTGGTATCGAGAAAGTATCCCATCGGGAACGGACGCATGCAGGTTTTGCGGAAACTGACGCACCAGTCCTCCGGCCAGTACTGAAGCAGTCCTTTGCGGTGCATCTCTCGCGAAAGGTACGCCTGTTCGTTGCGGACTTCTTTCCGAACCTGGTCGCCGTGTTCCAGAAAATACTCGAGAATGTCCGGATATTTCCCGATTTCAAACCGGAAGATGGACGAATTCCCGATGTTCTTTCCCGGCAGATTCCAGTCTTGAATAATACGGAACGCACCGTCCAGTTCAAAAAAGCAGTTGAGATTATCCCAGATCAGAACGTCTAGGTCAATAAACAGAGCCTGCCCGACGAGGTCGTCCAGCCGTTCCTGAAAGACGGTCAGCTTTCTCCAACCGCGTTCCGGCAGTCGGGCGTCGAGATTCATTTCCGGCAGCGGACGAACTTCAATCCGGGAATCCAAACCCTCGGCGTTTTCGGTAAAGCAGACGAATCGATGAGGAACCGTCAAGTTCTTCCGAACCATCGCCGCCAGCAAATTGACGTACTCCGGGGAAAACTTGGTTCCCCATTTCATGCAAATTACGTTATTGGTTATGGAATTCATATTCAATTGAAAAAATAGTCGTCGATATCAAAAAAGACATCTTAGGAAAACCGGAGGATTTAATAATTCCTAATTCCGAATTCCTAATTCCG
>JAZMZV010000182.1:0-18090 GCA_045586185.1 Thermoguttaceae bacterium
ATTGTTTGGTTTTACTTGTTGACCCGATGCTCGCAACCGGCGGTAGCGCTTGCGATGCAATTCAATTGCTTAAAGACAAGGGTTGCAAACACATTAAATTTATGGCACGACCGGACGAGACGACCAAACTTTGAGCGTCTACCTGACCATCTGCGCCGGTATAGATTTTCAGCGTTTCGTCGCCGGTCTTTGTAATTGCGTCAGCGGTAATCGAGCCGATAAACTTGGACATCTGATCGTTATTAAGCGTCAAATCGCCGTAAACGGCGAGCGTTGCAGAAGAATCTTCGTCTACAACGGCGAGGTTATTGAGCGTCGGGTTGACGGCTGCGGTATCGCTGCCGAGATTCAAAGTCGTACCGCCTGCCAGTATTGTAGAACCGCCGGTTTGATCAATAACCCCGGTTAAGTTCGCCGTTCCGCTGGAGACGAGGAGGTCGCCTTCGCCGGAAATTGCAGACGGAATAGTCGCTGTCGAATCCTTGAATTCCAGCGTTCCATGCTTCGTTCCGTTTGTTACAAGATTAACAGCGCTTGTTCCAAGCGTACCTGCGCCGGACAGCCTCAAGACTCCTTCTCTAACGCCCACCGTTCCATTAAACGTGTTGTCGGCAGTGAATTCCAGCGTACCAACGCCGTCTTTATAGAACGTTCTGTTGTTTTCATTATGGGAATTGGTAACTTTAGCGGAAATAATCAAGTCAGACTTCGTATCAAGTTCCGTTGCGGAAGCGCTGGTAACGTCTTCGACATACAGACTGGTTGTATGACCAAACGAGATCGTAGCGTTTCCATTGTCTGATGCCGTGATCTTTACCGGTTGAGCTGAGGGCTTGTCGCGGAGAACGGAAACTTTCGTCGAAAGCTTATACGCTTTCCAATCGCCATTTCCGTTTGAAGCGTAAAGTTCGCCTCCGTTTTTAAATACCGTATTGTTCAGATTGTTATACACTGCGCCTTCGTTGCTGATCTTGCCGCCGTCAACAATAAACTGAATCGGCGAACTTGTATTGGAATTGGAAACGACGTCCTGAGCTGCAAGAATCACTTCTGCGCCAGAATTAACGGTAATGGTTTTAGATTGATAATATCCGAACACGGTTGTATTCTTGCCTGTACCTACGCCTGTCCAGCCTTTTGTCGCTTTGAGTATTCCTTCATCAACAACGATGTTGCCGGTGAAACTGTTGGCATTGTTTGACAGTTCCATCGTTCCCGCCCCGGTTTTCGTAAAGTAACCAGCTCTGTTAGATGCATTGGCTAAGACCGCGGTAACTATAAAGTCAGAGGCGTCTGACTTGGTTATATCCGCAACGTCAAACGTTGTTTGCGGACAAATGGTCGCGTTGGTTTTGGCGGTTCCGGTTGCCGTACTGGCAACTTCAAAGACAACTGGACTTTCTGCGGTGTTACCGTCGCCGGCAAAGGCAATCTTGGTAGTTCCGTTTACCATGAACGCTTTCCAGTCTTTGTTTCCATTCGTTGCAACAATCTTCCCGCCGTTGTAAAATTCAGCATTGGAAAGATTGTTGAAAACCGCGCCTTCGTTAGTAATCGTACCTCCATTGACGATAAACCGAATTGGGTAAATAGCGTCGGCGTTAGAAGCAACATCCTGCTTTGTAAAAATCAATTCTGCGCCCTCGTTTATGGTAACGGTTTTATTTACCTTTTTCCCAAAAACAGTAGTTGTCCCCGACGCGCCAGTCCAGGACGTTGTTGCCTTGAGCGTTCCTTCGTCAATAACAATGTTGCCGGTGAAATCGTTGTTTGCGTTTGACAAAACCATCGTCCCTTTGCCCGTTTTGGTAAACGAGCCAGCCACATTTCTGTTATTGCAGTCTTTCAAAAGGGCAGACACATCCAAAGTTGAGTTTTCAGCAACGTCAAACGTAACGCCGGCATTGGTTCCGTCTCGATAACCGCGAAGAGAAATGCCTCTTCCGGAACTGGTTGACTGAATTGTCGCGTTGCCGCTGGTAACGGAGACGTCTCCATTGAAAATAGTTAACCAAGTGGGTTCTCCGCCTCGTTCTTCAAAGACGCCGTTATTTTTCAGTTCGATATTGCCGTATGTCGTTAATTTATTGGTTGCAGTAGCAATTGTTCCACCATCGGCAACTATCGTAAATTTGGGATGAGCTTCCGCGCCGCCAAAGACGTCAATGCCGGCATTCGAGGATTCCGTTTCCAGAACCGCTCCGGATTTAACTGTAATTTTACGGTCTGCATTGGACGGGTTTCCCAACGGAGTAGCCGTCGTACTGGATCCGTTGCAGTTGGCAGCCATTACAACAGTACCCGCTGTAATGGTTAAATCGCCGTTGAACGTATTGGGAGCGGCAAGTCTTAACGTTCCATTCCCCGTTTTCTCAATAGCGTTAGCTTTTGTAGCTCCATTGTTGTTAATTGATGGGTCTGTAATAATAGCAGAAATGGTCAGGTCAGGAAGGCTGTCAGATGAACCGGAACTGGCGGTAATGTCTTCAACGTAAATTGTGGACGTAACGCTTCCAACCTGGTTGCCTTGCGGAGCAAATGAAATCGTCGTGTTGCCATTGCTCTTGTTGGAGTCAATTGTTACCAGAGACGCTGACGAGTTGTCGCTGTTGCGAACTACGTTAAGATTCAGGAACTTATATGCTTTCCAAGCGCTATTGCCGTCAGCGGCGTATATTTTCGCTCCATTTTTTAACGTTACATTGGTTAAATAATTGAAATAAGCTCCCGAGTTGGTAATCGTTGTACCGTCGGCAATTAGACTGTAAGAGCCATTATAACCAGAGTCATTGAAAACATCCTGGTTGGCTAAAACCAAATTACCTCCTTTAGGAGCCTCAAGAACGCCGGTAAATGCGTGGTCGCTCTTGTTATAAAACGTAGCTGTTACATTGGCGGGAAGGGAAATATTCCCCGCGCCGGAAATAACGCCAAAAATATCGACGTTCTTTTCGGTATTGACAACAAACGAGGTGTTTGCGGCAACCGCTAAATTTCTTAACGGAACCCGCTTGTCAGCAGAATTGAGCGTAAGTTCGCCGGAACCGGAAAGGGAAAGGCTGCCGCTGTTGAAGTTGACGCGGTATGCATCAAGGCTGGCGTCTCCGGAGAGGGTAAGAGCCAGCGTTCCGCCGCCCATAACCACCGTCCGATTGACTGCGTTGATTTGATCCAGCGTTGCCGTCAGCGTCGACGCCGTCGTCGTACCGCCAACGTAGATTCCCAACGGGGTTTGCGTTGCGGAGCTGAGATCGGCAGACGACGTGCGAAGCCACGTCGTTTTTGTGGAAGAGCTGCCCGCCATGTTGTCGATAACGTAATCGTGTCCCGTTGCCAGCTGACCTTCATAATAAGCTTGTTCGCCCGCGGTCAATTCGCGATTGAAAACCATGACCTGACCGCTGGTTCCGGAAATAACCGTTGTTCCAGTAACCGTCTCCGGTTTGACAACCCCGCCGACCCGGTCGATCGTTTCATTGGCTTTCCACCAATTGGTCAAACCGTTATAGGTATGAGCCGCAATGTTGACAATATCCTTTTGATCCATCGCGTCGTTATAAACAGACGCGTTGTCGATAGAACCGTAGAGCGTTTCACCGGCAACCGTATTGCCTACAGTAAAGTTTTGATTGATTTCGTTACGCGCGGATGTATTGCCGCTTCCAATAAACTGACCATTGATATACAGGTAATGCATAGTCCCAACGCCAGTCGTTACAACGTAATTTTCAGATCCGCAATAAATTTCCGGATAGCCTGTTATAGTAACGTCTGCCCCCCACCAGTAACTTTTAAGCCCTCCAACGCCTTCTGTTGTGTTTGAGGTTCGGAAACTGTTACATTCACCGGTTCTGTCTCTTCTTCCCCACGCCATAATGCCAACCGTGTCTCTTCTGTTTGATGTCAAAAACGCCGAGAGCGTATAGTTTGAAGTACCGGTTGGAAGCTCGAGTTGAGTGTCGCCAATTTTTGGCAAAGCCAAACCTTTATTATCCAGCGTACCCTGAGCGTATCCGTTATTGGCAGTCAGTTTGCTGTCAACAATTGACGAATTTACCAGATTGAGCGGGACAGAATGAACTGAATCCGTAACAACGTTGTCAGTCGCGCTGTCGAAATTCCAGAAAACAAGCATGTCCGCTTGGACGGGGCAGGAAAGGGCAGTCAGCAGCGCTGCGACAAAAAGAGCAAAGACGCATCCGCGCACGAAAACGCGAGTCGAGGAAATTGTATTCAGCTTTTGAGCTTTGGTCATTTCGTTTTCTCCAAAAAGGAAAAATCAGGAAACAGGGTTTGTAAACGAATTTGCATTATATATATTATACACGAGATTTTTCAATCTGACGGCGCTATAAGAAAAATTTCTTGAAAAAAGAATGGGAAAGATAATAAAATAGGTAATTTACATAAACATCGAGACGTGTGTATGGAGTGCGACGGCTTGACGTCGCTTTCATTACCAATTCCGACGCGAACCTCGAAAATGTAATTCGTGCCAATAATGTTATGAATATCAGTTTTAATTCTCTACGATGAAATTTGACTATGATTCATATCGTTACTGGCACGAAATACATTTCTGACGATTCCAGCTTTTTTCTTATAAAAGCGACGGCAAGCCGTCGCACTCCAAACCACTCACAACTCCGTTACCCCGTGTTTCTTCAGCCAGTACAGGGCGTGCGGCGTCTGGCGGTGCTTTTGCGAAAAGTCTTTCCCAGACGCTTTCCCGGTTCCGGAGACGGCTTTAATCGGTTCCCCTAACGTTCTAACCAGGAACTCCCGATAGCGGGGATTGCCGCTGATTTCCGACGCGTACGCCAGCCCTTCCGCGACGAGAATCGAGTACCAGCCGGAATCCGCGTATTTCGGGCACCCGGTCTTGTAACGGAACCCCTGTTTCTCCTCGTTCCAGGAATAGTCCAGAAGCCAGTCGGCGCAGCGAACCAAAACGGTTTTAATCTGCTCTTTCCGCTCCGGGTCAGGCTCCGTCTCGTAGTACCGAGCCAAGCCGTGCAGCAGAACCCCGACGGCAAAGGCTTTCCCGCCGCGATGTTCCTTCTTGTCCGGGCAGTCGCATTCCGTCTGATCCTGCGCCAGGTCGAAACAGCCGGTTTCCGGGTTCTGTTTGCTTTGAATCGTCTCGAAATAGATTCGCGCCGCGTTGAGATAATACGGATTGTTGGTAAACCGATACGCATAGACGGCGTTGGTCAGCGGCCAGCCCGCCCCGCGCTCTATGCCGAAACTGAACTTCGGCGTGTACCATTTCGCCTGAGCGAAACAAGCGGTATTCGCCTTGGAAAGCAGCTCAGCGTCGCCCGTCAGCGCGCCAATATAGAAATTGCCCGGCTGAAAATCGTGCCCGCCGCCGTTGTCGGTTTCCGCTCTGAACCAGTGCGGAACCTGACTTGCCTGTCCGGTCAAGCCTTTCAGACGCGGGTCGGTCGGGGTGAAAAATCCGTTGACGTGCCCAAAGGTATGCAGATACATGCGTTCTTTGGCGTTGGGATTGACCGGGTACTTCTGATAATCGACCGTCATGTAATGCTGAGCCATTTCTATTCCGCGATTGAGAATTGTTACATCGCCAGTTCGAGCGAAATGCATGGCGCACGTATACGACAGATCGTACTCATTGTTGCCCCAGTTGTTGACCCGTTCGCCAAACCAGTCCCCAAAGCTCATCCAGCCGTACTCGCCGCGTTCCCGACGCCCTTTTTCGAGGTTCTCAAACGACGTCCGAAACGCCTGTTCGTAGCTGTCGAACTCGCCTTTGACGGCCGGGCTGACCGGTGGGAAAACGCCCACAGAACAGTAGTATTCCGGCGAACAGGCGGCAAAAATCGGGTTTTGAAGATGCTCCCGGAGATGTTTGTCGTTTTCCATCCGCTCTCTCGACGCTGTCCAGAATTCAACGGTTATTTCCATCCCGCGCTTGAACTGATAGCAGTTGTCTTTGAGCCAAAAATAATTCTGAACCAAATTGTCACGCTTGTTTTTCTTCGGATCGTCGCTGTACCCGTCAGGCAACGGCGGCAGAATCTGATATTCCAGATTCAAATCAAAAGGCTTGTCTTCTGAATTGCCTTCAAGCGATTCCGGCGCCTCTTCCAGATTGTCTGTAATATTAAAGAATCCGCCGTCTTCTCCTGGCTGCAGCGCTGGAGTCTTTCTGACCGAAAAACCTTTGGGCCACGTTTGCCAGAAATTTCTAAACTGAACCGCGCGGTTGGGCAGTTCCAGATAGCCGTCAAACCGATCGGTTTCCTGTTTTTTACCATTGATTTCGACCGAGGCGCGGTTGAGTTCGTCCTGCAGAATCTGACAAGAGTATTCGTCGTCACATATAACGGACATATCGAAAACGGACGCGGAACGAATCAGCGTAAACGGTTTATCCAGCTGATTGTTCCCGATTGTCCAGCGAGTTCTCCTCAAATCAACGTCCCGATCTTCATCGAAATAGTCGGTCATTTCCATGCGCCAGACAAATCCCGGCTTGACCTCGTTTCGTGCTAATTCAAGGGCTTTCTCTTCCGCCTGATCCATGTTCTCCGCTTCGATATAGTTTCCTTCCAGACGGGTTGTAACGCGAACGTCTTTGCTGCTGGTAACCTGACTATACCCTTCATGGGGCGCATACAGTTTTCGACCGTCCGCCAGAACAATCTCCGATTCAAAGGGACCAAAAAACTCTCCGCAGTCGCTGCCGTCCATGGGGGGAACATCGTCTTCGACCTCATCTTCCTCAAAAATTTCCAGCGTGTATTTCGTTGGCTTTTGAGCGTCCGTATCAGCTCGAAAATCGACGACAAGCCACTGAACAGAACCGTCCTGCCACCAAGCAACAGGAGTAAACTGCGCTTTTATCTTTTTCCCCTCCGGATTTTTCAGACGAATTATCAAGTCCCCCTCCCATCCATCGTAATACAGTGCGCCCTTCGCCAGCGGAACGCCGGACGTAACAGGCCAGTTTTGACGAGCGAATCCAGTCGGCTCGGAAACGTACAGATCAATAGACGTTTTGACCGTTTTATTCTCTTCTGAAACTCCCTGCTCCCACAACGAGACAGTCTTTGAAATCGCCTTCCCGGAACGGTTCATCGGCAGCGTTACAATCGCCTTTTCGTAATCGCCCCACGGACAGACGACCGCGTGATTTCGCAGTCCGGAATCCGATTCCACAATCGTTTTTGGCTTTGTTTTTTTCCATTCCCATGGAATAAACGTAACTTCAGCTGGAGGCGTCGGGACGTTGGTCGTCCAGGAAATCTGAGTGTAATCGTCGGGCAGCGCTTTCCCGAAATCCGGATTAAACGGAGAATCGCTGGCGATGTAATAGCTCTGCAGGTTGTCGATTGTTACTTCTTCTGTTGTCGGGACAAAGCGGATGTAGTCGTAGTACGCCCAGCCTTTGATTTCAGTCGCGTACCGGTCGTCCACCCAGAGTTCAAAAACGCCGTCGGAAATGTCGTAGATTCCGAAATCGTTCTCGCCGTGAATGTTGGATTTCGTCCACGTCTTCCCGCCGTCAAACGACAGCGCCAGCGGACGATTCGTTCCGTTCATGAAAACCCGATACCGACCCGCGGGAATGTCGGTAATTTTCGTATGGAGAACCGGCGCGCCGTCTTCCGGCTTTTCCCGGTCTGCTCCCATAGGTAAGGTGGGCGTTGTAACAGACGCGCCGTTGGATCGTTTGTGAATCACGTCGTCTTCCTTCGTCCAAATCTGCCAGTTGGACGCGCCCGGCTGATTGAGCTTCATCGCGTCTTTCGGCTCCGACCAGTCCTCAACTTCGTAGACCAGCCCTTCCAGCCGCTCGCGTTTCGTCTGCGCCCACGCGACCGCCGCGTTACAACAGACAGCAAATAACAGAATCCAGAATAATGTTCGTTTCATGGGTTGTATAGGGAGTAGGGAATGGGGAATAGGGAATAGATCGAGGAATGCGGCGGCTTGACGCTGCCTTGTCCAATGACCCGCTCAAGCGCTCAGCGTACCCGGATCGCGGCAGTCCCCTGCCGCACAACCGCGTCAGCGGTTGAATATTTCTAGCCGTGGGATTTACATGCGACCGCCGGGATCATCTTTTACCTCTATCATACCGCTTTCGTTATCAGAATGGAATAGGGGGCGGTTCAGTCCGGATCGCGGCAGTCCTCTGCCGCCGAAGGAAATTATTTAACCACAAAGAACACAAAAAACACAAAGAAATGGGCGTCCACAAAACAACAACGGCGGCGCATTTTACTGCGTCGCCGCGTTTTCATCCGTACTATCGCCTGTGTATTTCAGTACAAATACTATCGTCAGTTCAGTTTACAGGGGGATGCCAATCCCAACGGGTCCGATGCCAATGCCAATACCAACGCCTCGAGGACCAATGCCTATGCCTATAGATGGTCGAATCCGTCGTCCGCGGCGCGGGGCTGGCTGTGGTGAGCGTTGAGTGCGTTGCGGAGCGGGTTGAGCGGCAGGGCGAGGCGCCGGAGCCGGGGTAACTTGATTATCCGCAGCGGGAGCGGGCTGAGCGACTGGGGCAGGTTCCGGAACTGGGGTAACTTGTTTATCCGGAGCGGGAGCGGGTTGAGCGGCTGGCGTCGGCGTCGATCTAAAACGACCGTTGCTGCGATAACGACCTCTCGCCATTGCCGAGCTGCAAAAAGATACGCTCAGGCAAACAATAATCATTGCTACAATAAACTTCTTCATAAAGTCTGTCTCCTGTATTGGTTGGGCTGGGTAAAACCAAACGTAAGTTAGATAAAATACAAACTTAACGTTTTCCTTGAATGATCGCTCATTTTATTATCAATACGTACAGTTTGAAAAGAGGTTCGAGAGATTAACAATTATTTTTCGATAATTATTAAAATTTCCAAAGCTTTCTAAGTGTAGACATTCGTTTACCGACGCCAAACAACAACGGCGGCGCATTTTATTGCGTCGCCGTGTGTTCATCCTACCGGTCAGGGCAGTTTACAGGGAAATGGTAAATCCGAAATGTTCGCCGCCGATGTAAAGTCCAACTCCTGGCCGATAGTCAATCAGAGGTTGCCGGACGGGTTCCGGGGGGGGAAGCGGTCGGGCGTGATGCGGGGCCGGGGGCGGAGGCGGAACCGGCTTGGCGTGATGCGGGGGCGGCGGAAGCGGCTTGCCGTGATGCGGAGGCGGAAGCGGCTTGGCATGTCGCGGAGGCGGAAGCGGCTTAGCGTGATGTGGAGCCGGAGCGGGGTTAACGTGATGACCTTGAGCCGGCGCGGGTTGATGGACTGCCGCAGGGGTCTGTCCGGGACGTCCGTTGTCGCGAGGGCCTTGCGCCATTGCCTGGTTGCTAAAAGCGCCGACCAGGCAAACCATAATCATTGCTGCAAAAAACTTTTTCATGATGTCTGTCTCCTGTATTGGTAGGGTCTGTAAAACCAAACGATTAACTGAAAAAAACACAACCTTGATTCTTGAATGAACTCTCGGAATCCTTCCAATCGCTCGTTCTATTATCAGTACGCACAGATTGAAAAATAGTTCGCAAAGATTAACAATTATTTTTCGATAATTATTAAAATATTAAAAGATTTTTTCTAAGGGCAGGAAAATATTGGACTTGGAACGGTCAATTCATTAATATATAAGTGAAAGACGGTAACGAAGTTACGCTTTGTATGCCAAATTATCTTTAAAACTTTGCGAACTTCGCGAACTTTGCGTGAGATTTTTAACGGGAGTTCCGTTCCCGCCCTCAATATCTTTGCGGCCTTTGCGTTCTTTGTGGTTAAATTTCTTCGGCGGACTTCGTCCGCCCTTGAAAAAACTTTCGGTCGCCAGCAAGCTGGCTCCCTTTTAGGGAAGTTTTTTCAAGTTTAATTAAGAGGGGAAAACCTTTTTTGAAAAAAAGGTTCTTCCCCTCTAACTCCCCTTTCCAAAAAACTTTAGTAAGGAAAATATAAGCGACCAACGGGAGCGATTGTTGGCAAACGCGCGGCAGCCCGGATTGGGAGCGGCGCCTCGCAGCCGGGGGCTGTTCCAATCGGATCTCAATTCTGTTATAATTCTATTTATCAAAAAAGAAATCGTTCCCACCCATTTCACCTCTAAAGGAGTTTTAACCATGAAAGTTAATAGAATTTTTGCTCTGATGGCGTTCGTTTTGAGCGCGGCGCTGGCGTTGGCGTCAAGAGCTAACGCGGCGCCGAACGCGTTTAGCGTCTACGAGCCGTCGCAGGCTGACAAGCTCGATATAAAGGACTCGGAAGTCGAATCCCTGCCGGACAGAACCGTCGTTACCGCCCTGGGCAAACATTACAACTGGCCGGGCGTTACAATTCACGGGAACTGGGACGCCTCCCGCCCCCAGACGTCTGTATATGTAACAATCAAAAACATGGAAGACGCGCCCTTAACCGTCTGCTGCCGCATCGACGACGTCAACTCGACCAAAACCCAGCGCTGGCATTCCGTATCCAAACAGATCAAGGCGAAAGACAAGATCGTCTGGGAAATCCCGCTGCCAAATCAGAGTCTTTCCCCTGAGATTATGGACAAGCTCTTTGCCATGCGCGGCGGTCCCGGCGGCGTTCGTATCAACTACGATTCCGGACAGCGCGCTGCGACCGCGTCGATTGACTTCACGAAAATGGAGTCCGTCTGGCTGTTTGTAACGCAGCCCGCCCAGCCGGTTCGTTTTGCCGTCTTTAAGATTGAAGTCGCCCCGTCTTCCGATATCGTAACGCAGTCGGAAGTCAACGAGTCCGCGTCCGGAAAATCGTGGCGCGACATGACGCTGGACGAATTCTTCCCGATGATTGACGTCTACGGACAATTCAAGCACGAAGACTGGCCCGGCAAAACGCATTCCGACGAGGAACTCAAAGGACGCGTCGCTCAGGAACAGGCGGACTGGGAAGCCAACCCGCGCCCCGGTTGCTGGGACAGGTTCGGCGGCTGGGCGGACGGCCCGAAACAGGAAGCCCGCGGGCGCTTCTACACCGTCAAGCTGGACGGCAAATGGTGGCTTGTCGACCCGGACGGGAACCTGTTCTGGTCGCACGGCGTTGACTGCGTCGGGACAGGCAACGCGGTAACGCCTGTTACAGACCGCGAGTTCTATTTTGAAGGGTTGCCCGCGCAGGACGATCCGAACTTCAAGCAGTTCTACGCGACCGCCGGCTGGGCGCCGCACAACTACTATTCCACCCACTGCCCGTTCAAGACGTACAACTTCACCGCCGCCAACCTGTACCGAAAATTCGGCGACGACTGGCGCAAACAGGCGGGGGAAGAAGCCCACGCGCGTCTGGAATCCTGGGCGATGAACACGATTGCCAACTGGTCTGACAAGAACATCTATCTGTACTCGTCACGCAAGACGCCGTACGTCGCCACGCTTCACGCCGGCGCAAGACAAATCGAGGGTTCCGCCGGGTACTGGGGCAAGTTCACCGACCCGTTCGACCCCAAATTCGCCGACTCGTTCCGCCGTTCTCTGACTAACATGAAAGAGACGATCGACGACCCGTACTGCATCGGGTACTTCGTCAACAACGAGATGTCCTGGGGCGACGATACTTCGCTGTCGCTGGGCGCGTTGGCGTCTCCCGCCGACCAGCCGGCAAAGATCGCCTTTGTTGCATGGCTTCGCGAAAAGTACAAGACCGTCGACGTCCTCAACAGCGTCTGGAAGACGTCCTACGAAAGCTGGGACGCGCTGCTGGAATCGCAAACCGTCCCGGACAAAAACCTGGCGGGCGACGACCTCCGGGCGTTCTATACGGTTATCAGCGAGAAGTACTTCCAGACCATTCACGAGATCATTCAGGAACTCGCCCCCAACAAGCTGGACCTGGGCTGCCGGTTCGCGTGGGGCAACGACCTGGCGATTCGCGCCAGCGCCAAGTACTGTGACGTCGTCAGCTTTAACCGCTATAACCGATCCATCGCCAACTTCACGCTGCCGGAGGGCGTCGACAAACCGTGTATAATCGGGGAATTCCATTTCGGCGCTCTGGATCGCGGCATGTTCCATACGGGACTGGTTCCCTGCAAATCGCAAGCCGACCGGGCGCAGCATTATGAGAACTACGTCCGCGGCGCGCTGGAGAACCCCTACTGGGTCGGAACGCACTGGTTCCAGTACGGCTCGCAGGCGACCACCGGCCGCGGCGACGGCGAGAACTACCAGATCGGCCTGGTCGACCTTGCCGACACGCCGTATAAAGAACTCATCCAAGCCGTCCGATCCGTCGGCAGAGACATGTACAAGATCCGCAGCGGGAAGTAAAGCACAGCGAGCGATTTTGTGACATTTCGGGGAGTGCGGCGCCCCTAGGCGCCGCCTTGTCCAACGGCCCGCTAAAAGACTACGACGAAGCCGAAAACTTCCTCGGATCGCGAGCGAAGCTCGCCTAAGAATTTTAGCCGCAAAGAACGCAAAGATCGCAAAGCATTTTTTAAAACTTCGCGAACTTTGCGAACTTCGCGTGAAACTTTAATCGAAGAAATAAACGCGAGCTTGCGCTCGCTAAAAAAAGCGAGAGTTCCGCTTACGCTTCCCTCTCGTACTCCGAAAAACGTCACATTTACTTCGCCCCCTCCGACGATGTAACAAGTTCTTTTTCCATCTGTTCGATGGTTCCGCCTTTGGTTTCCGGCATGAGATACAAGGCGAAGAAGAACTGCAGCATCGTCATACAGGCGAAGAACCCGAACGCCGTCCAGCCGGCGGACGCTGCGATAATCGGGAACGTCCACGAAACGACGACGCACATAAACCAGTGCGTAAACGATCCCAGCGCCTGACCTTTGGCTCGAACCGCGTTGGGGAAGATTTCCGAAATGAACACCCAGATTACCGCGCCCTGCGAAATCGCAAAGAAGGCGATAAATCCGAAAATGCCGGCAACGGCGATGGTTGAGTTCACCTGATCGGACGGGAGGTACAGCTGCCAGGCGATCAGAACGTGCATGGCAGTCGTGCCCAGCGCGCCGAACATCAACAGCGCCCGGCGTCCAAACCAGTCGATAAAAAACAGCGCCATGACCGTAAATATCAGGTTGACGGTTCCCACGCCGACGGTCGCCAGCAGAGCGGACTCCGCTCCCAGATTGCACATCTCAAAGATGCGGGGCGTATAGTAAATCACTGCGTTGATGCCCGACACCTGATTGAACATCGCCACCGCCCAGGCAAGGAAAATAACCCAAAGGTACTTCTTCTGGAAGAGCCGGACGTTGTCCTGACCCTGACTTTGAATCATCGCCAGAGAACTGGAAATCTCGTCCAGCGTCTTGTCACAGTCCTCGTCTCCGATCTTTTCCAGAACCTTCTTCGCTTCCTCTTTGCGATTCTTTCTCACCAGCCATCGCGGGCTTTCCGGAATGGTAAACAACAGCGCCCAGAAGAGAATAATCGGCAGACATTCCGCGCCGAGCATGAGCCGCCATTTGATTTCGTCCGCGCCCATAGGCGTTGTAACAAAGAAATTCGCCAGTTTTGTACACCATTCCCAAACAATCGACTGGTTGTCAATCGCCTTGGCAACCAGATAGTTGGAAACGTACGACGTCAAAATGCCGAGTACAATATTGAGTTGGTTTACCGCGACCAGACGACCTCGCAAATGGCCCGGCGCGATTTCTACAATGTACAGCGGCACGACGACCGACACGCCGCCAATCGCCAGCCCGCCGATAAATCTCATTATAACAAGCGTCAGCCAGTTCGGGGCGAACGCGCAGCCCACCGCCGAAATAAAGAACAACAGCGCCATCAAAAACAGAGAACGGCGTCTGCCGAGCAAATCGCACGGACGACCGATGCTAAACGCGCCGATAACCGTGCCGATTAAAGCAATAGACACCGTCAACCCGTGGTTAAACGGCGTGAGTTGATACTGATCCTGGATGACCTTTTCGCAGCCGGAAATAACGCCGGAGTCAAACCCAAAAATCAGTCCGCCCAGCGCGGACGCGATTACAATGTAAAACAGGTAAAGCCAACGCATAGTACGTCTCAAATCGTGAAAAAGAGAAAGAATATTTTATCCCCCTTACTAAAGTTTTTTGGAAAGGGGAGTTTGAGGGGAAGAACCTTTTTTTCAAAAAAGGTTTTCCCCACATAATTTAAACTTGAAAAAACTTCTACAATAGGGAGCCAGCTTGCTTGCGACCGAAAGTTTTTTCAAGAGCGGGAAATAGCCCGCCAAGGAATTATTATACTACAAAGAATTAGCGATCGACGTTAATATTTCTCAACTGTAGCATTGTAGGAACACGCCTGTCAGACGAACTCTATTTCGGCAGCTTGGAAAGAGCTTCAGCCGCGTCGCTGTCGCCTTGATCCGCCGCTTTCTGATACAATTCTTTGGCTTTTACGGGATCAGCCGCAACGCCTTTGCCTTCCAGATAGCATTCAGCAAGCTTGCACTGGGCTTCAGCATCGCCTTGATCTGCCGCCTTCGTATACCACTGGACAGCCGCCGCTTTATCTTCAGCAATGCCGTGACCATCCTCGTACGCGTCGCCGAGCTTTCTTTGAGCCTTGGCGTTGCCCTGTTCCGCGGCTTTCGTCCACCACTTGACAGCTTCAGCCTTATTTCTGTCAACGCCGTGTCCTTCGTCGTAGCATTCGCCGAGTCTCATTTGCGCCAGAGCGTGTCCCTGTTCAGCCGCTTTCGTCCAACACTTGACCGCTTTTTCCTGATCTTTGTCAACGACGTTGCCTTCATGATACTGTTCGCCGAGTTTGTACTGAGCCTCAGCGTCTCCCTGTCCCGCCGCCGGAGCCGCGCTGTCGGTCGTAGCAGGAGCAGCGTTGTCAGCCGCCGGAGCAGCGCTGTCGGTCGCAGCAGGAGCAGCGTTGTCAGCCGCCGGAGCAGCGCTGTCGGTCGCCGCCGGTGTTGCGTTGGAATCGTCAGCCGGTTTCGAACAGGAATCGCACGCTGTAAATACTGCTGTCAACGCCAGCAGCGCAGCCAAAGAAACGAATTTACTGTAGGATTTCATGATAATACGCCTTTCCTGTAAATGAAATTAAAAAATGAATTGATAAATAAGGAATCCGAATTCCTTAATAATTATTGTTATTCATTATACTTTATTCTCAAGATGCTTTAAGGGGGGGGCTGACAGAAAAAACGAGTGAGAGCGCTTTAGGAATATGAGGTTGCACAAACAATGAAAGGCGGTAATGAAGCGAGCATCGCGAGCGGAATTACGCAGTTCGCCGAAGGCGAACCAAACGCCGCGAATCGTGCATACCAACCCGACGCAGCCGAAAACCTCCCCCGGATGTAGCCCGGCGGCGAGGCGCCGCTCCCAATCCGCGCTACCGCGCGAGATGTACTATAACCGCTCCCGTTGGTCGCTTTATTGTCTGTACTAGTATTATTTAATCACGCAAAGTCCGCGAAGTTCGCAAAGTAATTAATTGGTGAACGCTTGCGGCGGAAGCCTCCAAAAATCTCGAGAACGCAGAAAGCCCCTCCGACCCACTGGATCGCGGCTGTCTCAGCCACCAAAGAAATTTTTAACCACAAAGAACACAGAGAACACAAAGAAACAATTGGTGAACGCTTGCGGCGGAAGCCTCCAAGAATCTCGAGAACGAGGAAAGTCCCTCCGTCCTGCTGGTTCGCGGCTGTCTCAGCCGCCGAAAAAAAAGGTATGCCCCCTATTCTGCACCCATGGTAGAAAAACAGGTCGACATAAGACACCAAAATAGACAATCCAGCGAAGCACGACAATTTCAGAGAATATTCCGCAAATCTATATATTCCATAGACATATCAAAAAATAAGCCTTACTTCAATTTCTTGAAATAAGGCGGTACTACCCCCAAGGGGAGTCGAACCCCTGTAACAGGACTGAGAATCCTGTGTCCTGGGCCACTAGACGATGGGGGCGCAGGGAGAATGAGCGCATGAAGAACGCTCAATGCATTTTTTATGCTCCAAAATATACCAATAATCGACGAATTGTCAAGCCCCCCTATTCCTTGATTTTAATTTTGGGGTACAATAGACGGCAAACTCAAGCGGGGCGCAGGCGTGGTTCAGATCCGGTCAGGGCGCTTCAGCGGTTAGAAATGATCATCGTTTCCCCCACCTTTCTATAAGGAGAATTCATGACTCAGACAATCGGATTTACGGAATTGAAAAAGATGTTGCTGGCGGCGGTCGAAATAATTTGCGCCAACAAAGACGAACTGTGCAAGCTGGACGGCGTCTGCGGCGACGGCGATCACGGGGTTGCCGTTACACGCGCCATGGAAGCGATCGAAGCGGCGATTCACGACTACCAGGGCGAGAACATCGCGGACTTCGTCAAAGCCGCCGGCTGGGGCGTCATGAGCATTGACGGCGGATCGACCGGTCCTCTGTTCGGCTCGTTTTTTATGGGCATGAAAGACGGCGCGCCGGCTGACAACGTCATTAACGGCGCGGCGATGGCGGCAATGTTCGCCGCCGGTCTGAAGAAAGTTCAGAAACGCACTCAGGCACAGCCGGGCGACAAGACGCTCATCGACACGCTCGTCCCGGCGATTGAAGCGGCGACCGCGGCGGCGGAATCGGGCGACGACCTCGACGTCGTCGTCAAAAAGGCGGCGGACGCTGCCTGGGCTGGCTCGGAAAACACCGCGACCATGCAAGCCAAATTCGGCCGCGCTAAAAACCTCGGCGAAAAATCTATCGGATCTATTGATCCCGGCAGCCGCTCCATGGCTCTGATCTTCAAAGCCTTCGCGGAAAATATCTAAAAAGAGCGACGAGAAATAAAGTGTTTTGACTGCGAAATTCCCCCTTCGCAGTCAAAATACGTCATCAGATGTTCCTTGACGTCTTTTAATAGACAAAATTTCTGATCTCTACAGTCTACCGTCCTCTAGCGCTTGACCAATTAGGAATAATTGGGTAGAGTATAATTTATGAAACGAAAAACGCCGAACAATAACCAGAAATCTACAAAAAAGAAGTCGCAAACCGGCGCCGTCTCCAAAGTTGAAAAGTATTCAAAACAGTGGTACGAGAATTCCAGCGCTATTCGTGAAGAGAGTTTGGAAGTAATCACACATATTGATCGTTATTCTGACGAAAAGGTTTCTGAGACGTTATTTGATTTTTACTATGTATCTCAAAGCGGAGATGAGAAATACATTTTCCCTCTGTTAAACTGCGGCAAAGACAATATTGTATGTCAAGCGATTCATACTCTCGGCAGAATGAAAATGTATGATCCGATGTTTTCGTTCCTGATGGAAATAATCGATAGTCAGGATAACGCCTACTATGACAAGCTAAAGTCTGAAGCGATATTTCAGGTGTCCCGTTATGCAAAAGAAAATAAGCTAGCGGCAGAAAAAATAAAGAGTTTGTTTTCGGAAGACATGTTTGACCTTTTATCTTTGGGATATCAGCTTGACGTTTTAGGAGCCGTTTGTTTTTTAACAGACGTTGAACTCTCGAGCAGCGAGGAAAGAGCATTCACGTATCGTCAGTACAGCCCCAATTCTGCCGAATACGAACGTTTACGAGAAACCCTGTCACTCAAGCTGGACAATCATATAAAGAGCCTGAGATAAGCGTTATTATTAGATCGTGGCGGGCGATACGCCCGCGAACCGGGCTCAACCAAGCGCTATCGACAGTATACCCACGGGTTTACACCCGTGGCTCGCCTAAGCGTAACTTTGCGTGATTAATAAATATTAGTACGGATAATACCGCCACCAACGGGAGCGATTATAGTACGTTTCGCGCGGGAGCGCGGACTGGGAACGGCGCCTCGCCGTCGGCGGCTGAGACAGCCGCGATCCAGCGGGACGGTAGGGGTGTTCTGCGTAAAGAGATGTTTCTAATTCCAGCAAAGTAGCCCGAGGACGGGCTACATCCCGGGGAGGTTTTCGGCTGCGGCGGTTGGGTATGCACGATTCGAACAAAGCGTAACTACGCGAACTTCGTTCCGTGGGTTAAAACCCCATAGGTATCAACTTAAGAGGAAACAATTATTGCTTGTAATAATTGCCTTTTATTGAGACGGTCATACAATAAGGGGTCTGTTATTCGTGTATTACGTTTAGGATTTTCGAAC
>JAZMZV010000183.1:0-3208 GCA_045586185.1 Thermoguttaceae bacterium
GCCGCAATGAGCGCGCCCGACTTTTCAGCCGTGTTGTTGATTGCGCCCGTCAAATTTTCCGTCGAGGCGATATTTGACACGACATTTGAATCGACTTTGTTGACGGCGACTGCGCCCGTCATCGCGACGGACGTTTTGCCCGAATCGGCTCTGCGGAAGTTGAGAGCACCCGCGCCGTCGAAGGTGACTTTCGGTTGAGACTCTTGGCTTGAAACGTCGTCGGTCTTGCTGACTTTGACGTTATCGGGCTTCGAACCCGTGACCATTGAAACTTTTTCGTCAATCGCCTTGTCAATCTTGTCCTTCGTTTCGGTTATCGTCGATTTGGCGTCGTTGAAGTGCTTAAAGATTTCGGCAATGGTTTTGTACGTTTCGCTGTCGACAAAGCCGTTGAGTTGGTCGAGGAGGGCACTCCCCGTAGATTCTTTCTTCGTCGAGCTGTTGGTCGTCGTCGACTTGGTCGTTGAAGTGTTGGCGGAGGTGTTCGGCGTGTTGTTGGTCAAGTTGCTTGCCGAGTTGTCGGAAGGTTTATTGCTTGCCGAAGTGGACAGCCCGCCCGCCACGCTCAAAGAATTTACCATGCCGTCGGTCTTCGCCTTGACTTCGACGTTTTTGGAATTGAGGTAGCCGTCATACTGTTTGTCGCCGATGTTTACCTTCGTATCAACGTCGTAATTGTTAACGGCTGCACCGATGCCGACCGAGGCCGCTCCGCCGCCGTAGCTGAGCCCGCCCGCCATGTTGAAAAGATTTGTGTTGTTGGTCGCGTTGATTTTGAGCGAATCCTTGGAATTGATAATCGGCATGACGCCGAATTTGACGACAGCTTGAGACTTGCCGCCCGCGTAGGAAACCGTGCCCGCCGCCCGATAAGAATTGTTGACGCCCTTGCCGGAGCCGTCGTTCAAGTAAATGTGGTTGACGTCGTTGTTGGCGGTGACTGAAATTTTATTGCCGCTTAAGGCATTACCGCCCGCGAATGTGACGGTATTCAAGTCGTTGACTTTGTTGACGCCGACGATAACATCGGTGGCGGCGGTGTTGAGCGATTGCGGGAGGATGTGACCGCCGACCGACAAGCCGACGTTCTTCAAGGCAGAATTTATGGTGACATTGCCGTTTGCGGCGATAAGGTTTTTGCCCGCGTCAACCGAAATTCCCAATTGATTGTTCATGCTGTTGACGAGCGCGGCGCCTGCCAGGCTGAAACTTGACGAGCCGCCCGAGCCCGCAGAATTGATGACGCTTTCCCTGTCCGCCATGAACGTCGAAATTTTCGTGGCGTCGGTTGCCGTTTCCAGCGTCTTGATAATCGCTTGAACGTTTTCGTCGTCGGCGAAATATTCTTTCAGGTCGTTGACGATTTCGGATGTCTCTGCCGTCGAAGCTTTGAGCGGGTCTGTGCCGTCCGAGCCGTCGATTTTCTTCAAGTAGTTGTCCAGGCGGGTTTTGGCCTCTTCAAGCGCGGTGTTCAGTTCCTCGTCGCCCGCATTCTTCGCCTTGTTGAGGATTGAATCGTAAGCCTTCGCCAAGCGCGGCTTAATCTCCAGAATGTCGGCTCTGACCTGTTCAAGGCGCGGATTGTCGAACGTAAGGTTTGATTTGATGTTAATGTTTTTGGCGGCGGTGATGTCGTCCGTGAGCATGATTTGTGAAATGTTTCTGCCAATATCCGAATAAGTTATGACGGGGCTGACGTTGGTGCCGCCGGCTTCCACGAGCGTGACGGAAATGGCTCCGATTTGCGGGTCTTTAATGACGTTCGAGGATTCGATATTCACGTTGCCCGAATTGCTCGTGACCTTGCCCAATCTGACCCCCGCCAAGTGTTCGGACATAAGCACAGCGGCGTTTGTCGTGATATTGCTTGACGAAGTTGACTTGCCGCCCGTTTGAGAATCGTTGATATAGTTGGTGATGGCTTGCCCGGACTTTTTAGCTTTGTCGGCGTCCTCCTTAGTCTGCGCCATGCCCGAAACGGGATTTGTGACAATAATCGCGGAGGTAACTTCATAAGTGGGCGCGGAAAAATTTGACGAAATGTTTATATCGCCCTTCGCCGTCATTGTGCCTTCGGAATTTACCAGGGCATAGGAAGTGAGTTTCCCGCCGCTCAAAGTCAATGCGCCGAGCCCGCTGCCTTCCCTCTGCAAAGTCGTTTCCACTTTCAAGGGCGAATTGGCAAGAGAGGCAACATTGAGCTTGCCGCCCGCATTGACGTCCGCCGAGTCGGAAAGATTCAATGAGGCTTGGTTTTCAGCTAAAGCCAGATTGAGCCCGAGCGAAGCAGAAGTATTGCTGTTTCGGGTGAAGTATATGTTGGCAATGCTGGAAATATCGGCTCTTGCCGTCGATTTAAGATTTATGTCGCCGCCGGCTTTAATCTTGCCGTCGATATTCAGTGTCGAAGTGTTTTCCAAACTCGTGGCATTGAGCGCGGCGGCAGCGGCATTGTCATTGGAAACCGACAACGAATCCAATTTTGTCGTAATTTCGGACGCGGCATTAATGTCGACATTTTCTTTGGCGTCAAGCGTGGCGGTCTTGGCGATATTGAGCGTTGCTTCGTCCGACCTGAAGACGTAACCGTTGGAAATGTTGCCGAAGTTCTGAAGAATTTTCGAGGCGTTCATCATAGAAAAGACGTCGAAAATCATGCCGTAATTGAATTCAATGTCACTGCCGGCTACTTTGCTGTCGTGCTCGTAGTTGTCGACGATTGACGCCTCAAGGTTGATGTTCCGCGCCTTAATGGTGCCCGCCACGTCGAGCTTGGAGGCAAAGCTGTAAAAGTTGGAAGTCGTGTCCGTATTGTCTGTAGAAGTGCGATTGACATTGACGGTTGAACTTAAAGTAACGTCGGCGTCGGAGGTAATTTCCGCGCCCTTGCCGACATTTATCGAAGCAATGGTAGGGTCTTCGAGCTTGTCAATGCCGAACCCGATAATATCGGTAATGCCCGTTTGAGAATTGACGGTAACATCGTCGACGCGTGCCGAAATGTAAATGCCGCCGTTTTCGTCGGCGGTGAGCGTCAAATTTGAATCGAGCCCGGCAGAAACCGCGACGCCCTCCGCGTCAACCGTATTGACGAGATTGGAAAAATCAATCGTGTTGGTGTTGAGGAGTTTCGCGCCGGGTTTAATGTTCACGTTCTGCGCGGTAAGGGTTATGCCGCCGGCGCGTTGATGCTTCCTTCCACGACGAT